>JAJQGU010000039.1 GCA_021200315.1 Akkermansiaceae bacterium | reverse complement strand
GCCTTCCCCGCCGCCGAAGGCGCACTCCGCCCCGTGCCGCCGCGCAAAAAGGCTCGTTTTTCCGAAGGGCGGGGGAAAGGGCGCGCGTCGTCGCGTCCCGCCCCCATGCTGCCCGGCTCCGCGCCCTCCGCAGGCTGGTTTTTGGGGCGGCTTCCCGCGCCGTGCCGGCAGGCCTTTTTCCGCCGGCAGCCGCCGGTTCTCCTTCCGCGTCCCGGGCCGTGCGGGTTCTTTTCTTTCATCGCGGCCGATGACGGCGGGTGAGCCTGATCGTTTGTTTTCTCGGCGCGCAGGGCGGGATGAGGGGCTTGTTCTTGCCGAAGTTCAGGCGGGCGGCCATGCGCCTTTCCGCTCGATTCCGCTGTTTTTCGTCTCCCGCGTGCCGGTGCGGCTCCTGCGGGGCGCACAAGCCGCCGCGCCCGTACTCGGCGTCGAGTTCGGCCTGTTTCCGCCCGCGCTCCAGAAAGTCGCGGCGGTATTCTTCCGGCATGGGAGGGATGACCCGGCCGCGGAGAGCCCTCTCCACGGCATCGGGAGCGGCGCCGAGCAGGTTCCTCGCGGCATTGTTCATCTGCCCGGCCGCGCGCAGGGCGGCGAGCGCGTACGCGGTTTCCGGCTCGCCCGGCATCTCCGCTGTTCCGGTTTCATCTGCGCGGAACAGCTCCCGCGCCCATGACGGAAAGTCCCCCTGCGCGTCGCGCGCATCCTCCATGAGGTCGCTCATCATGAGGAAAGAGAGGGTTTCCAGCGCTTCGCTCCTCATCTCATCCGCCTCGTTCCCGCTCAAGTCGCTCCCGGCGGTTTTCCCGGCCGCCGTCTTCTCATGCGGCTTTTCGTTGCGCGTCCCCGGCGGCAAAAGGCTCTCCGCCGCTCTGCGCACTCGTTCGTCCTTGTGCCCGGCCAGGGTTTCCTTCAGCTCCGCCAGCACTCTGTAGGCGTCCGCTAGGCTCATGTTTTCCTGCTCCAGCCGGTCGAGCAGTATCTGCCTGCCCAGCTCTTCCGCGATTTGGTGAGCCTGAGCCTCAATCGCAATGCGCAGCACGCGCTCTTTGTTCACTCCGCTGTTCCTTGTCAGTACATGGGCGTTGACGCCGCGAAGCCCCTGATCTTCCCATTCGGCCAAAGCCTGCATTCTTGCCTCTTCGGGCGGCGTGCCCGGCTTTCCCCGCACAATCCGCGCCGCCCGGGTTTTCGTCCATTCTTCCTTTTTCCGGGCAATGCGCCGGCTGATTTCCTCGTTCAGTCTGATCGCTTCTCCGAGGGTCAGATATTTGTCGATGTCTTGATGCGTTTCCGCGAGAGCCCGCTTCCTCGCCTCGTCTTTCGCCGCTCCCGGCTCCTCTTCCATGATTTTCCGCGCCGCCGCTTCCGCCCGCTTCTTCGCCAGTCTGGCGCGGCTCGCGCACATCTCCGCCGTTTCCATCGAGGGGAGAAAGTGGATGTGGATTTTCCCTTTCAGTCTTTTCCGAAAGGCGTCGAGCATTCTCCGCCCCGCCGTCGCATCCTTCATCGAGCGGATCGTTCTGAGAATATCGGCTCTCATCGCGCTGCCGGCGAACCGGCCGATTTCGTCCTCCGTCATTTCGATGCTCTTCTCCCCGCGCGTGAATTCGCCGGTTTTCGGGTCGACGGTTCCTTCCGCGTACAGCCGGTACCGCCCCTCTTCCCCGCTCTTCTCGATCGAGTAGCCGCGCAGCGAGAGAGCCGTCAGCGTCTCTTCGTCCTCGAGCATCTCCCGCGCCCGCTGTGTGTCCGCTTCCTTTTGAGCGGCCGCGTACTGCCGTGCCTGCGCCGCGGCGGGGTCTTCCTCCCGGTTCCGCCGGCTGTGTTCGCCGATGGCTTTTTGCCGGTTCGCCGGGTTTTCCTTGGGGATGTCCCGCCGCCGCTCCCCCGTGAGGCCGAAAGTTTTCGCCGCCTGATGGATGAGTCTGCCCGCCCGCAGGAGTTTCCTCAGCCGGGAATGTCCGCTGTCTTTCATCTCCCGAATGCCGGTGTGGCCTTGCGCCCGGCCGTGCCGGGCTGTCTTCTTCAGGCTGTGATATGCGCCGGTTCCGCCGTCTTCGCCGGGTGTCCGCCGCCCGCCCGCCGTTCGCCCCCGCCGTTCAGGCGCGGCGCCGGCGCAGGGCGAGCGCGCCGAGCCCGAGCAGGGCCAGCGCGGCGGAGGAGGGCTCCGGCACGGCGGCGAGCGTGATGGTGAAGATCACCGTCGAGCTGCCGGCCACGGTGGTGCCCGCGATGGTCTCGCCGTTGAGCAGGGCGTACGCCTCGAGGGCGCTGCTCTCGTTCATGGTCACGCCGGAAGAGCTGAAGTCGAACGCCGCGTAGACGGTTTCTCCGCCGTCGGTCAGCTCCGCTGTGTCGAGGGCGGAGAGATCCAGGGTCATGTTTCCGGTGAGCAGGGCGTTGCTGAAAGTGGACAGCGTGTAGACGCGGACCGTCTGTCCCGTCCAGGCCGTGCCGTAGGCGGAGCCGTCCTTCGTTTCGGAGGCGGCGTCGGCGGCCACGGCGATCAGCGCGTTGTCCAGCTCCAGAGTGACGCCCGAGCCCGTTCCGCCCGCCGAAGAGGCGGCGTCGAAGGTGACGTCGCTCAGGATGATCGTAGCGCCGTCCGCCGTCGCGGTGATGGTGGAGTTCACGAAGGCCGCGTTCTCGATGGTGTAGGTCTCGGCGTCGACGGTCACGGCGGCGTTCGTTACGGTGCCCTGCGTGTCGCTGTCCGTGGAGGTGAGGGCGGTTTCCGTTACCGTCACGCCGTCCAGAGTGGCGTCTTCGCTCACGGAGGCGGAGACGGCGGCGCGGGCGGAGTAGGAGGCGGCGCCGGCTGTGGACGCGGCGGCGATGGAGACGGCGGAGCCCGCGGCGATGGAGCCGCCCGCGGAGATCGCGAGTTCGCCGCCGGATTCCACGGCGTACCGGGAAGAGGCGGTCATGGCCGCGCTGATCCGCAGCCGGGCGCCTTCCCGCACCGAGGTCGCGCCCGTGTAGTTCTGGGCGGCGTCGAGTTCGAGGCTGCCGGCTTCCACCGTCACCGAGCCTTCGCCGGAGATCGCGCTCGCCAGGGTTTCTTCTTCCCCGCCGCCCGCGTAGATGAGTTCGGAGCCGGTGCCGGAGAGCGTCACGCTGCCTGAGCCCGCCGCGGCGGCGCCGGCCAGTTTCAGGAGGGCGCCGTCGGCCGCGGTGATGGCGCCGGTGAAGTCCTCGTTGTCGCCGGAGAGCAGGAGGGCGCCGGAGGTCAGGTTCACCGTGCCGTTTCCGGAGATGATGTTCGCCAGTTCGTCGAAGTCGTCTCCGCCGGCGATGTTCATCACGGCGGTGCTGTGGTTCAGCGCGATTTCTCCCGTGCCGGCCGAGCCCGCGCCCGCGAGCGTGAGAGTGACGTTTTGGCGGGTGATGGTGATGCCGCCGGCGAAGGTGTTGTTCTCGTGTGTCAGGTTGAGGGCCAGAGCCGCGGTGTAGTCGTCCGCCGCCAGAAGGCCGCCGGTTCCCGTGATCTGTCCGCTCAGGGTGAGCGTGCGGGAGAGGTTCTTCGCGGAGGCGATGACGGCTTGCGCGTGGTCTTCATCGGAGGCCGTGAGCGTCACGTCGCCGGTGAAGGTGTAGGCCACGCCGCTGGTGGTGCTCGTGGCAACCAGGTCGAGGGTGGAGCCGCCCCACAGGGAGAGCGTCGTGGAGAGGGTGTTGGCGGAGCCCAGCAGCGAGAGCTCCGCGCCGTTCCTGACTTCGATCGAGGCGGCTCCGGCGGGCAGCGCTTTGTTGCGCGTGCCGCCCAGGCGCAGGGTTCCCTCCTCCACCGTGAAGGAGATGTCGGCCAGGGAGAAGGCGCTGGCGGAGGAGTCCAGCCAGAGCAGGCCGCCGCCCGTCTTGGTCAGCGTGTTCCCGCTGCCGTTCAGGGCGCAGCTGACGAGAACCGTCGTGCTGCCGCCGGTTTCGAGTGTGGCGTCGCCCGCAAGGGCGAGCCCGCCCGTGAAGGATGAGCGCGTCGAGCTGACGCTCGTGGTGGTGCCGTTCAGGGAGAGGACGCCGCCTTCCTCCAGCGTCACGCTGCCGGCGAATTGTTCGACGGCGCTGAAGGCCGCGGAGCCGCTGATGACGGTGGAGCCCGTGATCGTGGCCGTGCCGCTGAAGGCGGCGCTGCCCGCGATGACGGCGTCGCCGGCGATCGAGACGGAGGCTTCGAAGGCCGCTTCGCCCCCGTCGGCGATGTTCAGTCCGCCGCCCGCGGTGACGGCCGCGCTGAATGCGGCCGTGCCGGCGATGTTCAGGTCGGCGCCCGCGGAGAGGGCCTGCGCGAAGGATGCGGCCGCGCCGCTGTCCACGGAG
Organism: Akkermansiaceae bacterium; assembly: GCA_021200315.1. Lineage (GTDB taxonomy): Bacteria > Verrucomicrobiota > Verrucomicrobiia > Verrucomicrobiales > Akkermansiaceae > Akkermansia. The sequence goes on along the minus strand of JAJQGU010000039.1, from coordinate 7,633 downwards.
AGGCTTTCCAGCGTCCGGATCGCGGAGCCCGAGAAGGCGTAGCTGCCGCCGGAGACCCGCAGGGAGCTGGCGTATGCCTCCGAGGAGAGCGCCACGCTCAGGGTGTCCTCCGTGTCCCCGAAGGTGACGTTGTCCAGTGCGTAGAAGACGGTCTCGGCGCCGCTGTTCAGCCAGTTTTCCGTCGTGCCGGTGTCCCACGTGCCGTTCCCGCCGTTCCAGACGAGGTCGCGCTGGATGTCGACGGCGATGGTGAGGGTGTCCGCGCCGCAGGTGACGGTGTAGGAGCCTTCGGTGAGGTCGGCGGAGCTGATGCCGGAGAGGGTGAAGGAGACGGTGTCCGCGTCGTCGTAGCTGATGGCGCCCCCGGAGATGATGGTGAAGGTGCGGGCGGCCTCGTCGTAGAGGGAGGATGAGGTGTCCAGCGCGAGGGTGAGGCCGCTCCCCACGGTGACTGTGCCCGAGTTGGCGATGGTTTCGGTGAGGCTGAGTGTGCCGCTCAGCGAGAGGGCGGAGCCCGCGTCCACCGTGAAGGAGCCCGCGACGGAGGTGCTGCCGGCGAGCGACAGCGAGGCGGTCTGGTCGATCGAGTTTTCCTCGTCGACGTATCCCACGTTCACCGCTCCCGCGATGGTGGTGCTGCCGGTGAGCGCGAGCGTGCCGTCCTGTACGGAAAGTCCCGCCGCGGAGACGCTGCCGGTGAAGGTCTGGCTGCCCTCCCCGCCCTTGCAGAGATAGCCGGAGCCGGAGACGGTGCCCGCGTAGGAGGCGTCCGTGCCGGCGGCGGTTTCGATGATCAGCGCGTTGCCGTTCAGGTTGGCCGTGCCGCCGGTTCCGTCGAGCGAGGCGATGTTCAAGCTGGCGCCCAGTTTCAGGATGCCGCCGGTGATGGTGACGCCGCCGCTGCCCAGCGCCCGGGCGTTTTGGGTGGTGAGTGTGTTGGCGGTGATGGTGGTGCCGCCCGTGTAGGTGTTGGCGCCGCTGAGTATCACGTAGCTCTTGGACGTGAGCGCCATGCTTCCGTCTTCCGCGTCGGAGAGGGTGGAGCTCAGCGTCCAGGTGTTGGTGTTCGTCGTGCCGAGGGTGAGCGTGCCGCCGCCGCTGATGGAGCCGCTCACCACCGTGGAGGCGCCGAAGTTGGAGCCGTTGATGGAGACGCTGCCCGTGAAGTCGATGGCGGCGCTCAGGGTGTGGCCGCCCGAGCCGTTGCCGTTCCTCAGGGAGATGGACGAGCCGTCCGCCATGTGGATGGCCTCCGCCGTCAGCGAGGAGTAGATGCTCAGAAGCAGGGAAGTGCCCTCGCCCAGGGTGAGGTCCGTCAGCCCCGAGCTGCGCGACCAGCTGGCGAGCGTCACGGAGCCCTCCTGGACGTTGAGGCTGCCCGTGAGCGAAGAGGTGCTCAGCGTCAGGGTGCCGCTGCCCGTCTTGGTCAGTGTGTAGCCGCCCGTGTTGAGGCTGCCCGAGAGGGTGGCCGTGGTCACGACGTTCATGGCCGCGTCGCCGCTCAGGGTGACCGCGCCGGTGAATGTGCCGCCGGCCGTGCCGGTGACGGCGATGATCGTGCCCGCCCCCATGCTGATGTCGCCGGAGAGTGTCACGCCCCCTTCGACGCGCAGCGCGGCGGCGGCGTATTCGTTCGTTTCTCCGTCCCAGCCGCTGCCGGAAAGGACGATGTCGCTGCTCTGGGTGCCGCTGTAGATGTAGTACTGGCCGCCGGTCACGACGACGCTTTCCGCGTCGAGCGCCGAGGTGACTTCATAGCGGCCGCTGGTGATTTGCAGGGTGTTCAGCCCGGAGATGGTACCGGAGATGGCGCCGCTTTCCGTGCCGGTGTCGATGGTCAGGGTGCCTTCGCCGGTGACGGTGCCGGCCAGAGCCGTGAAGTCCGTGATTTTGAGTTCGGCCCCCGAGCCGATTTCCGCCTCGCCGGAGATGAGGACGCCCCCGCCGAGGGTGACTGTGCCGCTGTTGAGCAGGCGGATGCTTCCCGCCGTGAGGGAGGCTTCTTCGCCGGCTGTGACGGTGTAGTTTTCCTTGGCGTTGAAGATGAGTTCGCCCGCTGAGATTTCAGCCGTGACGCTGACGTCTTTTTTCTCGGCGGAGTCCGTGAAGTATACGGCGTCGGCGGCGGTGGGGAGGATCGAGGTCTCGCTGCCGAATGCCTCCGAGTTCCAGACGTACATGTCCTCCGTGCCCGCCCAGATGAAGTTCCCGTCGATCAGGGTGAGTGTCATGGAAAGACCGTCTTCGCCCGCGGAGAAGACGGCGGTGTAGCAGCTGTCGATGCCTTCGCCGGTGAAGTCGGTGTCGTCGAAGGAGGACCAGTCGCCCGAGGCGAGCAGGTAGGTGCCCTCGGTGAGGGTGGTCGTGTCGTAGAAGGAGATGGTCTGTGCCGTCCAGGAGGTTCCGGCGGAGATGCCGCCGCTCAGGGTGAGCGAGGCGGTGTCCGCATCGATGAGAGCCGCCCCGGAGAAGGAAATTGTGCCGCCGTCCAGCACGAGACCGGCGTTCAGCGCCGCGCCCGCGGCGGTGCCGTCCGCCGCGAGGACGGTGAGCGTCAGTCCCTCGCCGAGTGTGTAGCTGCCCGAGGCGTCCGCGCCCAGGGTGAGCGTGGTGCCCTGCATGAGGGAGAGGCTGCCGGCGAAGGAATCGGCGTCCGAGAAGGTGACTCCCGCGTCCGAGGTGTTTTTGTTGACGAGGGTGCCGCTGCCCGCGAGGGATCCCGCCCAGGAGCCCGTTTCGCCGCCGTCGCCCAGCTGCACGGTGCCGCCCGCGTCGATGGTGAGCGTGCCGGCGGCCGTGTTGTCTTGGCTGAGGATCAGCGTGCCCGTGCCGGACTGCGTGACGGATGCCTGGCCGGTGGCCGTGGCGTTCATGATGACGTCGTCCGTGTACTGGAATTGGTAGACGACGGGCGTCAGGGCGGAGGAGCCGGATGCCGCCGTGGAGGCCAGGGTGGCGCCTTCGCCGAAGAGGGCGATGGCGTCCGCGCTGCCGCTGCCGGTGATGTCGTGGTAGCTGACGGAGTCCCCGCCGAAGCCGAAGGTGAAGGCCGCCGTGGTCGATTCTTTCGCCCGGTTGGTGTCGAGTGTGCCGGTGAAGCCCGTGAGGTCTCCCGCGAACCAGGCGGCGGCGCCGTTGCGGAGGTAGGAGTAGAGGGTGCCGCTGCCCGACAGGCCGGTGAAGTAGTAGCTGCTGCCGGAGCTGCCGTTGAGCATGGCGCCGCCCTCGCCGATGTCGATGGTGGCCGCCGCGGCGGTGGCGGCCGAGTTGGCCGTGTCGATGTAGAAGGCGGCGTTGTTGAGGGTGACGGTGCCCGTGCCGAAGCTGGCGTAGGTGCTGAATTTGACGCCGCTGACGCTGGTGCCGCCGCTGGAGACGGAGCCCGTTCCCGTGATGGTGAGGTGCCCGGACCAGCCTTCGTCCGCGTCGTCGTTGGTGCCGGAGACGGAGACGGCGGCGGTGGCCGTGTACGAGGTCTCGACCGAGATGTCCCCGGAGCCGCTCAGTGTGTTGAGAGTCAGGGCGCCGGTGAAGCCGGTCATGGTGAGGGACGAGCCTTCCGCCGCGAGGATGGTGCCGGTGATGCTGCCGGAGGTGCCCGTCACGAGGGCGGCTCCTTCCGCCTGCACGTTGCCGGCGATGCCCGCGAAGCCCGTGATGGACGCTCCTTCGCCGAGTACGATGGTGCCGTTGGCGGTGTAGCCGCCGGCGGCGAGCGTGGTGCCCGCGTTCATGACGAGGGTGCCGCCGGAGTATGTGCCCGTGCCGGAGGCGATGGTGAGCGTGCCGGTGGTGACTGTGAAGGTGGAGTAGGTGTTGTCGCCGCCGAGGGTCAGGCTGTCGCATTCCATGATGACGGCGCTGGCTTCCAGGATGCCCGCGAGGGAGACGGTCTTGCCGCTGTCCGCCGTCAGCGTCAGGGTGGAGGTGCCGCCGGCGGAGGAGTCCGTGATGGCGCCGCCCGATTCCAAAACCGCGTTGCGGAGTGTCTGGTCGTAGCCGGCCATGTCGAGCGTGCCGCCGTCTTTCACGGTGATGGAGGCGGCGTTTGCGAGCGCGTTGTCGGCGGAGAGGCGCAGGGTGATGTCGCCGCTGGTTTCTTCCGTTTTTTCGGCGTCGTAGCCCATGATGGCGACGTCGCCGGTCAGCGAGGCGGAGTTCTCGAGTACGATCGCGCCGCCGCTGTAGGTTTGGCCGTCCACGACGAGGCCGCGCCCCGCTTCCAGCGCACTCGTGACGGTCAGTGTGCCCGACGCGCCGCCGAAGAGGTAGCTCGCGCCCTCCGCCAGGGTGATGGTGCCGGAGTAGACGGCGTCTCCGCTGGAGCCGACGAAGAGTTCGGCGTGGCTGGAGAGGTCGAGCGCCGCGCCGCCCAGGTTGTCCGCCAGCACGGCGCCCTGCGCGTCTTCGCCCACGTTGCCGAGCGAGGCGGATGTCAGCAGGAGTCTGTTCGTGTAGGAGAGGTCGACCGACGCGCCGCCGAGGGCGCCTTCCTCGTAGGAGAGCGTCACCCCGCCCGCGAAGATGATGCTGCCCGTGAAGTCGTTGGCGGTGTTGGTGAGGTGCACGATTCCGGAGCCGTAGGCGTTGCCCAGTACGAGGTCGTTCTCCCCGGTGAGCCGGAAGTTGACGACGAGTTCGCCGCCGCCGCCGCCGAGCACCCACTGCCCGTTGATGGCCGTCAGTGTTTCATCCGTGTCCGCCGTGCCGTACTGCACGGTGCAGCCCGCCGCCGCGCCGATGATGAGGCCGGTGTGCCCGCTCAGGTCGAATTGCTCCGCGATGTCGGAGGTGAGGGCGAGCACGCCCGCGGAGGAGGCGTCGATGAAGGCGAGGATGCCCGCGGCCGTCAGTTCGCTCGTGAAGCCCTCCGAGGCCAGCCACGCCTTTTCGCCGATGACCCACTGGTGGGTGGTGGTGTCGCCCAGCGCGCCGTTGTTGGAGGCCCAGAGGCCGCCGGAGATGAGTTGTTTCTCGCCGGAGAGGGTGCTCCCCTCGCCTGTGAGCCGGAGCGCCGCGCCGTCCGTTCCCAGGTCGACGGTGAGGCTGCCCGCGCCCGTGATGTCGCCCGCGTAGACGAGTGTGGATGTCGTTCCTTCGCTGAAGGTGATCTGCATCGAGCCGCCCTCGGCTACGTTCACATTGCCCTTGAGGCCGAAGTAGGCGCTGATGGCGTCCGTGTCCTCCAGCGTGTAGCCGCCCTCGATGTATTCGTATTGATGCTGCACGCCTTCGCGCATGAGGAAGACGCCGCCGCTTTCCACGGTGATGTCGCCGGTGAGGCGCGCGTGGCTGCCCAGCTCGAAGGTGCCGCCGCTTTGCACGGTGACGTCCATGGCGGCGTCCGCGTAGTGCCAGTCCAGGGTGCTGGTGTAGCGCGCGGTGGATTTGCCGTTGAGCGAGCCCATGGCGTGCACGGTGTTGGTGCCTTCGAGGGCGACCGAGCCGCTCATGACCGTCATGCCGCTGCCCTCGTTGTGGGTGAGGTCGGTGTAGATGCTGCGGAGGGTGAGGGTGGAGCCCTCTCCGCCGTCGTACGCGAAGATCAGCGCGCCCGCCTCGGTGTCTGTGAAGGAGCCGAGATACGTCTGCTCCCCGGATTGGGTCCAGGTGAGCGTGACGGCGGTTTCGCCGGTGTTGGTGATGATCGCGCCTTCGTCGAGCGCGTGGATGGTGAAGCCGTCCTCATCGGCTTCGTTGTCGTTGTTCCAGGTCATCGAGCAGCCGTTCATGTCCAGCGTGCCGCCGTAGTAGCCGAATGTGAGGTCGCGGCGGATCTGGCCGATGTCGGAGATGACCACTGCCGCTCCGTTGTTGACGAGGACGTTGTAGGCGGCGTAGCCGCCGTCCTGGTTCAGGTGGGTGGTGCCGCTGCCGCCGAGGTTGAGCAGGGCGTAGTTGTCCCCTTCGCCTTCGATGTAGAGGTCGCCTTCTCCCACTTTGCGCCATTCCCACAGATAGCCGGAGGTGTTGGTGTTCTCGATGTGCACGGAGACGCCCGCGTCGATGACGTAGCCGGCGGAGTTGAGCTGGTAGGCATTGCCGCTTTCGTCCGTGCCGTTGGAGGTGATGTGGAACTCGGCGGTTTCCTGGCCGTCTCCCAGGCTGAACTGCACGTAGCCGATGCCCAGATCCACGGTGGCGTTGAGGCAGACGTACTGGATTTCCGCGGAGGAGGCGGAGGTGAAGACGAGGTTGCTGTTGTAGAAGATGTCGCCGTAGGTCAGTTCCTTGCCGCTCGAGGAGTACTGGGCCGCGTTGAGGTAGGCGTTGCCGTAGTTGTACCAGTTGTCCGTGTCCTTGAGGCCGCTGAGGTCGCTCCACAGGTTGATGCCGCTCTGCACGCCGTTGTAGCTCGCCAGCACGTTGCCCGCCGAGTCCGTCGCGGTGCCGCTCCACGTGGTGCCGCCCGCTCCCGCGGTCGAGTCGTAGACGGTTTCTCCCTCCGTCGTGACGGCGTTGAGGTAGATGGTGTTGTCCGTGGTCTTCGACATGTCCGCGGCCACGTCGAAGGAGGCCATGGTTTCCACGGTCCACTCGCAGTCGCCGCGGTTCTGGGACATGGTGCCGCCGCCGGACTGCCCCGCGTTCAGGTATTCGTACTGGCCGGTGTTTTCATTCCATACCCAGGCGGGGCTGCCCGAGTCGCCCGACTGGATGCAGAAGGGCAGGGGCGCGTAGTCGCTCACCCCGCTGGAGCTGGAATTGAAGTAGGTGAAGGTGGAGAAGGCGCCGTCCGCCGCGTTGTAGAAATGGACGCCTTCGATGGTGTCGATGCCCCCGGTGATGTAGGTGTAGGCGCCGGTGAGGTAGCTCGATGTCCCGTCTTCGTTGTATTTGTACATGGTGCCCGAGCCGGCGCGGTAGATGAGCTGCCCGGCCAGCGAGCCGTCTTCGATGGCGGAGTAGTCCCCGTCCGCGGAGCCGTAGACGGTCGAGGGGGTGACGTCGGTGACGAGTTTGCTCAGGCGCGTGATTTTGTAGTCGTTGGAGGGCGTCAGCAGGTATTCGTCCGCGTAGCGGTATTCGATGCCGTAGTATTTGATGCAGTAGGAGGAGCCCAGGGTGTTGGCGGTGAAGGTGGGGTTGAGTACGCCGTTGTGCTGCACCGTGGCGAGGAAGTTGTAGCCGATGGCCGCGGCGTAGCCGCCGTCGCACTGGCTGCTGAAGTCGATCATGCCGTGTTCCAGCGTGTAGTCGTCCTGCCCGCCCGTGTAGGTGATGGTGACGCCGTCCGCGTTGAGGTAGTCCAGCAGGGCGTTGGTGTTGCCCGTGACGTAGCGGCCTTTGTTCTGCCCGAAGTCCGTGTAGGTGAGCAGGGAGACGTCCGCGTGCAGGGTGGCCGCGCCCGCCGTGCCGGCCGTGAGGAGGCCGCAGGAGAGGCTCAGAGAGGCCAGAAGGCAGCGGCGGAGAGGGAGTGGGAGTCGCAATTGCATGGGGAAACGATACGCCTGTATAACCGGTTGTCAAGTCCGATTTGGCGGTCCGGCGTTTTTTTCCGCGCCGTCCGGCTATCCGGCGCATGCTGTTCGGCGTGAGGTTTTTGAAGAGAAAAGAGGGAAGCGCTGTAACACGGATTTAACAGTCGGGGCGGAGGAGGGGGACGGAAGATTCCCGCCCCGACTGTTAAATC
>JAJQGU010000031.1:51914-52424 GCA_021200315.1 Akkermansiaceae bacterium | reverse complement strand
GAGTAGGTCGCTGCCGGTTCTTTCCCCCTCCACCCAGTCCCTCCTCACTGCCCCCTCCCGCCAGAAAAAGGCAACACGCCGGCTGTCGCCATTGTACCGCCACAATCCAGGTTAGAAAGATCTGTCTGATTCTGCCGATTGGCGAGGACGTTTTTGCCGCTGCGCCCTGCAGGACAAACCTTCCGCCGAAGGACCAGGGCAAAATCGACGAAAGACTTGCCCGGAAAAGAGGAACGCTTCCGGCCGGGAGCCCTCCCCTGCGTCCATTCCTCTTTCTTCACTTGACGCCAAGTTCTCTCAGGGCTTCCCGGGCTTCGACGTTTCCCTGTTCCGCCGCCTTTCTGTACCAGTGCGCCGCTTCCTTCACATTCTTCTCTACGCCGTAGCCGTTTTCATAGCAGTTTCCCAGTGCACACTGACCCAAGCCCCAGGCATCACCCCGGTTGGCCGCTTTCTGATACCAGCGTACCGCTTCTGCGTAATCCTGCTCCACGCCCTCACCTTCCGCAT
>JAJQGU010000031.1:0-51814 GCA_021200315.1 Akkermansiaceae bacterium | reverse complement strand
AACAATCTCCCAGCCTGCACTGGGCTTCGGCGAGTCCCTGCTCCGCCGCCTTCCGGAACCAGTGCACCGCTTCTGCGTAATCCAGTTCCACACCGTCCCCGAAATAATAACACTTTCCCAGCTGGTACTGAACCTTAGCATGGCCCTGCTCCGCCGCCCGCCGCCTCCACCGCACCGCTTCTGTGTAATCCTCCTCCACGCCCTCACCTTCCGCATAACAATCTCCCAGCCTGCACTGGGCTTCGGCGAGTCCCTGCTCCGCCGCCTTCCGATACCAGCGCACAGCTTCCTTCTTATTCTGCTTCACGCCGCCGGCTCCGTATTCATAACAAACTCCCAGATTGTACTGAGCATCGGCATCGCCCTGATCAGCTGCCTTCCGATACCAGCTCGCATTCCATTTTTCCATTTTTTGTCGGGGGTGAGGGTAAACGCTGTCCGTTTCGCGGACGCAACAGGAGAACCAGCAGATTCCAGGGGTGATGTCCATCGTAAATTCTGCGCTCCCATGGAACAATCCCCGCTTGAACCCCCTGCCGCCGCGCTGCACCCTGCAGGACAAACCATCCGCGAATGATCGAGCGATGCGTTTTCCCCGAAATGTGCTGGGAAAGCGCGTTCGGCATGAATTTCAACCGTCTTTTCCGCCTAATGTGTTCAAAAGCCGCCGGCCTGCATGCCGCTCTTCGCGCTAAAGAGCCCTCCTTCCCTGCCGGGATTATTCAGGGCCAGCGTACGCCGCCCGTCAGCCCGCTTCGAACAACTCCCTTGCTTTCCTGCGCTCTTTCCTGTATCATTTTCCCGCCATGAATATTGAACTGCTTCGGAATATCTGCAAAGCCCCCGGCGCTCCGGGGTTCGAGTCCGCCATCCGCACTTTCATCATTCAGGAAATCGGCTCTCTTGTCGATTCTGTGGAGGTGGACAACATGGGTAACATCATTGCCTTGAAAACGGGGAAGGACTCTTCGAAAACCGTGATGGCCGCCGCCCATATGGACGAGATCGGTTTTATTGTTCGCCATATTGACGATCAAGGTTTTTTGCGTATTCTTCCGCTCGGCGGATTCGACCCGAAAACTCTCACGGCCCAGCGTGTAATCGTGCACGGCAGCAAAGACCTGCCCGGCTGCATGGGGGTGAAGCCCATCCATGTGATGACGGCCGAAGAACGCGCCAAGATGCCTGTCGTGACTGATTTTTTTGTGGATCTCGGCATGACGAAGGAAGAAGTGGAAAAATATGTCACGGTGGGGGACCCCATCACCCGCGACCGGGAACTTGTGGAAATGGGCGATTGCGTGAACGTGAAATCCCTCGACAACCGGGCAGGCTGCTATGTGCTCATCGAGGCGCTGAGAGCGATGAAGGCATCGGGCGAAAAGCCAGCCTATGACACTTACGCCGTCTTCTCTGTGCAGGAGGAAGTCGGCTGCCGAGGCGCGCAGGTGAGCGCACTCAGCATTCAGCCGGATTTTGCCTTTGCGCTCGACACCACGATCGCTTTCGACACCCCCGGCGCCCCCGCGCACGAAAAATGCACCGAACTCGGCAGGGGGGCCGCGATCAAGGTGTATGACGGAACCATCATCACGGATCGCCGCATGGTGGATTTCATGCGCAATACCGCCGAAAAGAACGGCATCCCCTTTCAGCTCGAACTTCTGGCCGCCGGCGGCACGGACGCCGGCTCGATGCAGCGCTACACGGCGGGCGGTGCCGTTACCGGAGCCATCTCCATCCCCACGCGCAATGTGCATCAGGTCATCGAAATGGCTCACAAGGCGGATCTTCAGGCTTCCGTGGATCTTCTGCACGAATGCCTGCTCGAGCTTGACGCGTGGGACTGGGGCTGGGGCGTTGCCTCTCGGAAAACGCGGATTTCCGGGGGCAGGGAGGCTTCCGGAAAGGACTCTGCCAAGAAGGGCGCGAAAGCCTCCAAAAAGGGAAAAAAGTAGAACCTTAACTGACTTTGAGTCTTTTCAAGGGGCGTTCCGCGCGGGAACGCCCCTTTTTGGGCAAAGGAGGCGGAGTGTGGGGAGGAGGAAGCCGCTTCGATGGGGATTCAGCCTTCTTGGATGAGAGCCGCCATGTCGGAGGGCAGAGGGGCATGGACGACGCATTGCCGGTTTTCCCATGTGAAGCGGAGTTCGGACGCATGAAGGGCATGCCGGTGAAACAGGAGACGCGACTCGAGTCCGGGAGTCCAGCCTTGGGAGATAAAGTCGAGATAGCAGGTGTCGTCCGCTCCGTAGATCTTGTCGCCGAGAAGGGGATGCCCGAGGCGGGCGAGATGTACGCGGATCTGGTGCATGCGGCCGGTGTATGGGCGGCACTCCACGAGAGTCAGCGCCGGTAAATTCCCATGCGCGGGCCGGCGGGACAGGACGTGGAATTCCGTGCGGCAGGGGCGCCCGGAGGAATGGCAGAACTGCTTGACAAACACACAGGAAGGTTCGAACAGGCTCAGCCTGGCAATGGGCTCGGCGCATTCCGCGCATTCCCAAACCGGGTGACCTGTAACGAGGGCGAGATAGCGTTTGTGGATTTCCCGCCGTTCCATCGCCTTGCCCAGAGTGCGAGCCGCCGCCGCCGTCTTGGCCACGAGCGTGACGCCGCTGGTTTCCCGATCGAGTCGGGTGATAATGGAAATCTGCCCTCCGTTGGCCAGTTCGTAGGCCAGCAGAGCCTGCAGGCCGTGCCAGAGAGTTGGTTCGTTTTTCGAGCTCGACGGATGTGAAAGCAGGGGCGCACCCTTCGAGACGGCGATCCAGCCGTCGCTTTCGTCCAGCACGTCGAACGAGGGGTCCACCTCGATGGGAAACTCGTATTCCATCAGTCGAATATCGCGGGATCAATCGGGCGCCACTCCCCTTCGGCCAGTTTCAGGACGTCCAGAGACAGGAGCCCGACGGCCGTCCGCTTCAGGGTGAGCACGGGGGCTCCCACGGAGGCCAGCATCCGGCGCACTTGGTGGTAGCGCCCTTCCCGGAGCACGAGGAAACCGGAGCGTTCCCCGCGCAGATGAAGGAGGGCGGGCAGGCAGGGTTTGTTTTCCCCCTCGAGCTTCCACCGCCCTGAAGAAAAGAGAGAGACTGCCTCTTTCGGCACGGGTGAAGATGTGGTGAATTCGTAGGTCTTCGGGAGATGGCGATTCGGGGAAGTCATGCGGTGGATGAACGCTCCGTCGTCTGAAATCAGAAGAAGTCCTGTGGTCTCCTTGTCCAGCCGTCCCACCATGGAGGCGGGCGGGTTCCGCCTGAGCCATCGGGCTGGCAGCAGATCGAAGACGAGGCGCCCCCCTTCACGGTGACTGCAGGTGAAGCCGGCCGGCTTGTAAAGAGCCGCGAAAAGCCCCCGGGGAAATTCCACCGGCTCGCCGTCGACCAGCATGTCGGCCGGCTCCACCTTCTCGGCGGGGCTTTGAATGAGTCTTTCTCCTGCGGCGCAGCGCCCGGCGCGGATCCACCGGGGAGCTTCGCGCCGGGAACAATAGCCAAAACGAGCCAACAGAGCGTCGGTGCGCATCACGCAGGTGATGATGAAGGAAAAAATATAAAAAACAAGATTGAAATCAGGGCGCGTCTGTGATAAAGCTTTTTTCGGCATACCGAGCAATCGTGCAATGGGGGCTCGGTATGGTCTCATCGCTACAGCCATGATCTCCTCCATTTCCGAACAAGAGCTGACGCCGCGGCAATCCGACCTCTGGGTGAAGGCATGCCAGTCTGTCAACACAAAAAATTATCCCTATGCCATCAGTCTGCTCAAGGCTCTCATCAAAGAAGCGCCCGGTTTTCTGGAAGGACGGAAAGTGCTGCGGGCCTGTGCCGTCAAGCAGAATTCGAGCGGGGCAAAGCGCTCGTCTCTTTTCAGCGGGATGAGAATGACTTCAATGAAGAAAACCACGGAGGTGACGCTCGTTTCCGTGGAGGATGATCTGGAGAAGGATCCCTATTCGATACTGGCCAACACCCAGCTCCACAAGGCCGCGATGGAGGCGGGACTCAAGGATACGGCCACCTTTGCTCTCGAGACGATTTGTCAGGGGAACCCGCAGAATAAGAAGTATCTGCACATGTTGGCGTCGCACTTGGTTCAATGTGAGGACTTTGAAAAGGCAGCGGAGACGTATCGGCGCATTCTGGAAATCGACAGAGCGGATTCCGTCGCCATCAAGGGAGAAAAAGACTGTGCGGCGCGCGCTTCGATGAGGGCTCAGAATTGGGAGAACGCCCGAGGATTCCGCGACGTGATGAAGAACAGCCAGGAGACTTCCGCGCTGGAGAGCGGGGACAAGGTGGGGATGACGCGTGCCGAGCTGGAGCAGCGGCTCGCGCAGCTTTCCGAACAATATTCCGCCGATCAGACAAATCTGGCCGTTGTGCGCGATATCGCCGCCACCTATGAAAGACTGGAGGACTGGGAACACGCCTATGCTTATTATAACTATGCGTTCAGTCTGAGCGCCAATGACGTCTCATTGAACGCCAAGGCCACGGAGATGCATGACAATCTGCTGAACGCCGAGCTGGCGGCTCTGGAGAAGGCGGCGGCCGAATCCCCTGAAAACGAGGAGCTTCAGTCCCGGCTGGCCGCCAAGAGAAAGGAACACGCGCAGAGTTTTGTGAAGGAGTGCCGGCTTCGCCTCGAGGGGAACCCCACGGATCCGCAGCTGCACTTCAATCTCGGCAACGCGCTCTTTCAGGCGGACGAGTATTCCGAGGCCATTCCGGAGCTTCAGCGGGCCCGCAACAACCCTTTCCTGCGCACGAAGGCCATGCTCATGCTTGGCAAGTGCTATGGCGCCAAGAATATGAACGACATGGCCATTCGTCAGCTGCAGGAGGCCAGCGGCGAACTGCTCAGCATGGACGCCACCAAGAAGGAAGTGCTGTATCTCATGGGACAGCTCTATGAAAAAATGGGCAAGCCCGAAGAGGCGCTCGAGCAGTTCAAGGCAATCTATGAGGCCGATTACGGCTACATGGATGTGGCCGAACGAGTTGAGGCCGCTTACGGCGGCTGAGCCGGAAGGACGGGGATGGGCCGCACGGAGCCTCGGGTCCCCGAAGCGGGGCTTTCACAAAACATGTGCATGTCGGCATTCCGGCTTGATTTGTGAGCGGGTTCTGCTAGAGTGGCCGCATGAACGGCTTCCGCGTCACCATACTCGTTCTTTTGGCTTTGGCTCTGGCGTTGATGTTCTACGTCGTCACCGTTTTCATTCCGGCGACGCGCGCGAATCATGACGAATACATGGAGGCTCTGCTCGACGCCGATTATCAAAAGAAGGCTCAGGAACATCGAGCCCGCATGACGCAAATGTACCCCTCGTTCGAGGAACCGGCCGCCGTGGAGCGGGAAAGGGCGGAGTTCGCCCGCAGAGCGGAGGAGAGAGAGAGAGAGGCCAAGGAGCGTGAGGAGGCTCGCATTCTCGAGGAGGGGAAAAGGGTGGAAGAAGCGCGCAGGCGTCAGGAGACGGAAGAGAGCTCCCGCAGAGAGCAGGGTGCCGCCGTTCGTCCGCTTGCCTTGGTGACCGCCTACGATCACGAGAACAACATCATGATGCTCAAGCCTATGACGGAGGATGGAATGCTGGCCGCCGGCCAGATGCTCGCCATACGCCGCAATGGCGGCGTCCTTTGCGAAATCGTGGTGGAGGAACGGGATCCCGAATCCGGCCAATACAGTGCCTATGTCAAGGATTCATCGGCGCGGGCAGTTCTTGCCGGGGCCGATTACCAGCCCCGCCCAGGAGATGAAGTGACCGTCTCCACGCTGCCCCAGCTCGGGGACTTGCCGACTCTCCGAACGGGAGCCGAGAATGCGCAGCCGGCCATAGGCGAGGGCGTTGTCATCCCGGCGTCGTCTTCGGAAGAGCCGGTCAAATCATCCCAGATGGAAGAGGCCGATATACAGATGATTCCTGTGCAGCCCTGATCGTTTTTTGCCTTTCATGAGCAGCCCCCCCGCCGTTACCAGACTCTTCGGCCGTGTGCCGAGTTTTTCGTTCGAATTCTTCCCCCCCCGGTCGGAAGCCGCCGCAGAGGCTCTGCACTGTGTCATCTGCGATTTGCAGGAGCTCTCGCCCAGCTTCGTGAGCGTAACTTACGGCGCAGGGGGCTCGTCGCGCGAACTCACCCGCGCCCTGGTGGAGCGCATTCAGCGCGAGCGCCACATCCCTACGGTGCCGCATATCACGTGCATCGGCCACTCCCGGGAAGAAATTGAAGCGATTTTGGAAAACTACGTGAAGGCCGGAGCCCGAGCCGTGCTGGCGCTGAAAGGGGATCCGCCGCGTTCCTGCGCGGATGCGCTGAAGCGCGGGGCTTTCGAGCACGCGGCGGAGCTGGTGCGCTTCATCCGCAGGTGGGAGGAACGCCGCCGCCTCGGCTCGCCGCTGACGATTGGCGTGGCGGGTTTCTGCGAAGGGCACCCCGCCGAGCCCAATCGATTGAAAGAAATGGACTATTTGAAAGAAAAGATGGAGGCCGGCGCAAATTACATCTGCACGCAGCTTTTCTTCGACAACCATGCGTTCTTCGATTTTCGCGAGCGTTGCCGTATGGCGGGGATCACCCAACCGATCCTTGCCGGCATCATGCCTGTGACGAGCGTTTCCGGCATGCGCCGCATGGCCGAGCTTTCGGGGGGCACCAATTTCCCGGCGCGTCTGCTCAAGGCGCTGCGCCGGGCCCGCGGCGATGCGGCGGCCATCGAGAAGGCCGGCATTCACTATGCCTCGTCACAGTGCGCCGAGCTGTTGGACAACGAGGTGGACGGCATCCATTTTTACACGCTCAATAAATCCCGCGCTACGCGCGAGATCTACAGGAATCTGGGCATCAGAAGTTCGCACGACGCCAATTCCCCCCAAGACCAACCTCTCACCCCATAGACACACCGCATGGAAAACACACCCAAAAACGCAGGTTCCCCTCTCTCGCCTGAAGAGATTCGCGCCATTGGCGAGATTCAAATAGGCCCTTCCAAATATGAATCCTTTTTGGATGACCACTACAAGAAACTGATTCTTTCCCTAGTGGCTTTGGGCTTGCTCGGCGGGGCGGCCATCGCCTGGTTCTCGCACAAGAGCGCGGTTGATGAGCGCGCCGCCGCCCGATTGATCGCCGCTATGGGCGAAGGCGCCGTCAAATCCTCCGCGGAGCCTCGTACGATCAGTCTGAAAGACATCCAGGCCGTTGTCGGGGAATGCGAGGGCACTCCCTCGGCGCCCACGGCCCGTTATCTGGAGGGTGTGGCGCGCCTCGCCCAAGGCGATCAGACTCAGGGCACGGCCATTCTCTCAGAACTCGCCTCGTCCGAAGAATCGGGAGATCTCATCCGGCAGCGTGCGCTTGCTTCTCTGGCGATGTTCTTTATGAATGCCGGCGAGAAAGAGAAAGCCGTTGAGTTCTGGAAAAAAGTCTGCGCGGATGAAAGCAGCCTCTATGCTCCTCTCGCCTGTATGTGCTTGGGCGATCTCGCCAAGATGGACGGCCATGTGGAGGATGCCCGCGGCTTTTACAAGACCGCCGTGGAGAAGTATCCTCAGAGTGCGCTGGTGCGCCAGGGTGGCGACATCCCGTTGCGGCTTGCCCTGCTTGACGTCGATGAGCCCAAGCCAGTCGCTCCGTCCATTCTGCCTTCGGAAAATCTCATGGAAACGCCCGCGGTTCTGCCCGCAGTCGATACAGTCTTCGGCAAATAGACGCCTTGCCGTTCGGAGATTGCCCCATCTTCGTTCTTTCATGGACAGAACTGTCATCAGAAAGACGCTGAGTTTGGGTCCGTTCAGCGTGAGTTTCTCGCGGAGCGGCATCAGCGTTTCCGTGGGCGCTGGGGGAATCCGCCTGGGCGTCAGCCCCCGCGGCAAGTTTTATTTCTCTTGGGGAAAAGGCGGCCTGCAGTACAGGAAAACGCTGGGCGGCGCCTGCGGAAGCGAACGAGAGAAACGGCGTCCGGGCCGAAAAGGATGACGGGGAGCGATGCGCCGCCGGCACGGCCGCGCATGGGACGGCTCTCGTTCGCGACGGTTGCTTAATCGCCATCCCCTCCGGAATTCAGCGGACAGCCCGGGAGATCGCCACCCTTCGCCTCGGGAAGCACGCGTTCCAGAATCTCCTGAAGGGGCGAGCCCGTCTCGTCGGCCGCTCGGCGGAGATCGTCGAATTCGATCTTGCTGCGGCTTCCGTCTGTTCCGCCGAGCTTGATTCGGAAATTCCGTCCGCCGGCCTCTACGGTTTTCGACCGGCGCGGCAGTTCGTATTTGCGGCATGCGACCATGCGCAGCCCCAGCGTGGAGGTGTGCCGGAAGATGCAGTCGCGCACGGCCTCTTCGCGCTCCGGCGGACAAAGCGCGCGCAGGCATGCGGCCAAGCGTCCCTTCTTCATCACAATGGCCTCCTGCCAGGCGTCCGATGCGCCTGCTTCGAAGAGCTTGTCTACGGCATAGGCCAGATGCTCGGGACTCATGTCGTCCAAATTCGCCTCGAGAAGCACGGCGTCCGACCGGTCTGCCCTCCGGGTTTCCGTTTCGAGAAGACAGACGCGCAGCGCGTTGGGCATGGCGCGGCTGTCGCGGTGTCCCAGCCCCGTGCCCGAAGCGATGAGGCGTCCCCGCGCCCGCTCCTGACGGGCCTTCGCGGCCATCAGCGCCACGCCCGTGGGCGTGGCAGCCTCGTGATCCGTACCGCCCAGCGATACCAGCATCCCCCTGGCGAGGCGAACCGTGGCCGGCGCGGGCACGGAGAGCGTGCCGTGCGCACAATGAACCGTGCCTCCCCCCAGCTCGATCTCCGAACACGTGATGGCGTCCACCCCCAGCCATTCCCAGCAGAAGGCGGCGCCCACGATGTCAGCGATGGAATCGAGGGAGCCCACTTCATGAAATTCCACCTCGTCCGCCGCCCGCCCGTGCACGCCGGCTTCGGCCTCGGCCAGTCGGCCGAACACGGCCAGAGCGTCCTCCTTCACCCGGTGGGAAAGTTCCGACCGACGGATCATCTCGCGAATGTCCGCCCAAGAGCGGTGACCGTGGCCATTTTCGCAGGGAGAGCAGGGAGCGTGCACCGTGATCTCCGTGCCCGCGACGCCGCCTCTCATAGCTTCCTTCGCCTCCAGTCTCAGCGAATCCGGCGGCAGACCGAGAAGCTCGAGCTCCGCCTGCATCGCCGCCAAGGGCACGCCCAGCGCCGCCATCGCCCCCAAGTTCATGTCGCCGCTGACGCCGGCCCGGCAATCGTAGTGAAGAATCCTCATGTTCTCCCGCATTCTATCCGTGCGCCCGTGCGGCGGCAAGCGGAAAAACCGGCTCCGCTCCCGCTTCTGATCGGAATGCGCCTTCCAAGCGCGGAGCGCCGGCCTGACTGTTGCCATGGCCGGCCGCCCAGTATCGTTTGGGGAACTACTGGGCCTTCGGGGGAAGGTGTGGAGCATGACTGCACGGCGGCGGCGCGCTGGTGGCGGAAAGCGACGGAACAGGGCTATGCCGAAGCCCAGTACGAACTTGGGAAGTGTTATAGATATGAGTACGGCGTGAAGGAGGATAGGAGGGAAGCGGTGCGCTGGTACCGACAGGCGGCGGAGCAGGGAGTTAGCCTCGCGAAGGACGCCTTGAAAAGTATGGGCGTCAAGTGGGAGAGTGTGGGGAAGAAACGCGGGGTCTATTCCTCCATTTCGTATTCGGCAATGAGTTCTAGGAAAGCGGGGAGGTAACGCTCCGCGATACGGGGGCCAATGCCCTTGATGGAGAGGGCGGCCTGCCGCGTGAGCGGCTTTCTGGCGGAGAGGGCGCGGAGCGCGTCGTTGCCGATGATGCGGCAGGCGGGCAGCCCGGTTTCGGCGGAAATGCTTTTGCGCAGGCCGATCAGCGCCCGGTACAGAGTTTCGTCCGCCTTGCCTCCGGCGGCGGAGCGGGCGCCGCCCCATCCTTCGGGTGAAAGGCGGGCGGGCTCTTCGCCACGCATTACGCGGGCTCCCCGTTCGCTGAGCGTCAGGAGGGGGCGTTCGTCACCCGAGGTGGCGAGCAGCCCTGCCCGGCGCATTCGGGCGAAGAGCACCTTCATGGCCTCTTCGGGCATGTCTTTCAAGAGGCCGAAGGTGCTGAGACGCGTGAGGGAAGGCTGGGTGCAGCGGCGCGAGCCCTTCAGCATGAGAATGATCTTGTTCTTGCCGAAAATCCCGCGCCACGAACCGTCCGCTTCCCGGCGCGAAGCGCGTGCAATGCCGCTGAGCGCTTTTTTAACGACGAGAAGATCTCTCTCCGAAAGCCCCGCATCCTCCGGCGAGTTCCGCGCCCGATCGTCGAGACAGGAATCGCAGAGACCACAGGGGGCGCCGGCGTCCTCTCCGAAATAGCGCAGAATCCACTGCTGGCGACAGCCCTCGCTGTAGGCGAAGCGGGTGATGGCTCCGATCTTGGCGCGATCCCGCAGCGCCTTGAAGCGCAGCGATTCGGCGTCCAGCCCGATCTCGTCCCCCCGGCGGGAGGGATCGGTCACCCGGGTGATGCGTCCCGGACGGCCGGGAACATCCCGGCGCTCGATCGCGCCCGCCCGGACGAGGGCGGACAAGGCGGAGCCGACGCTCATCACATTTTTGGTGCGGAGCATCTCAGCCATATCGTCCGGCGTGAGATCGACCTCGTGCGCGTCGGGGGAGCAGTGGCGGCGCAGCAGGGCATAGAGCCGCAGGACGAAAGAGCAAGGCGGATTGGCTCCCTCAAAGAAGAACTCCTGCGTTCTGAGATCGGCATGGTTGAACAGCAGTTCGCAGACCGCGGGCAGACCGTCGCGTCCGGCCCGGCCCGCTTCCTGGTAATACGCCTCGACGCTGCCGGGGATTTCAAAATGGGCGACGAAGCGCACATCCGCCCTGTCGATGCCCATGCCGAAGGCATTCGTGGCCACGACCACATCCGCCTCGCCGGCGATGAAGCGATTCTGCGCGAAGCCGCGCTCGGCGTCTGTGAGCCCCGCATGATAGACCACGGCATTTACCCCCATGCCGCGGAGATCGTCGAACACGGTCATGACTTTTCTGCGGGTGGAGCAGTAGACGATGCCGACGCGGCATTCCTCGATCAAGCGATGGAGACGGCGCAATTTTCCGCTCTGCGAATCGCAGTGCACGACGCGGAACGAGAGGTTGGCGCGCGCGAAGCCGCGGACGATCACCAGCGGATCGCGGAGGCGCAGGTGCTCCAGGACGTCCTTCCTCACCTGTTCCGTGGCCGTGGCGGTGAGAGCGATCGTCTGCGGACGGCCCAAATCGTCGAGAGCGCGGCCGAGGCGCAGGTAGTCGGGGCGGAAGTCGTGCCCCCACTGGGAAAGACAGTGCGCTTCATCCACCGCGAAAAGCGAAATCCGCTGCCGGCGCAGAAGCGCGATGAAGCCCCCGCTGCAGAGACGCTCCGGAGCGACGTAGACGAGTTTGAACGCGCCGCGGCGCAATCCGTCCATACTCTCGCGATATTCCTCGGCAGTGAGCGAACTGTTGATCATGGCGGCGGGGATGCCCTTCCGCCTCAGTGCGTCCACCTGATCCTTCATGAGCGCGATGAGGGGGCTGACCACGAGCGTGATCCCTTCGCGGCAGAGAGCGGGCAGCTGATAGCAGAGAGACTTGCCGCCGCCCGTGGGCATGATGGCGAGCACGTCGCGCCCCTGCATCACCGCCTGTACCACCTCATCCTGCCCGGGACGGAGGCATGCGAAGCCGAAATGAGTCCTGAGGGCTTCGTCGGGCTGGAGGAGGAGCGGCTTCACGGGGCGGCGGCGGTCGGCTGTTGCTGTGTGACGCAGTGGATGGCTCCGCCCTCGAGCACGAGCCTCCGGGCGTCGAAACCCACTACGCGCCTGCCGGGGAAACACTCGCGCAGAATACCGAGCGCACGGTCGTCAAGCTTGGGCTGCATGAAGATCGGCACAATGACCATCCCGTTGCAGATCAGGAAATTTGCGTAGCTGGCGGGGAGCAGGGCAAGCCGCCAGTGTTCGGCGGTGACGGGCGCGGGCATGGGCAGCGGAACAACCTCGACGCGTGAAGAGGAGAGGGTGCGGAGATCCTGAAGGCGTTCGTTGTTTTCGGCGAGGTTCCGGTAGTTGGGAGAATGGCGGTCGGTCTCTGCGACGCTCACCACGGCGCCGGGGTTCACGAAGCGCACCATGTCGTCGATGTGCCCGTCGGTGTCGTCGCCTTCGATGCCGCGGCCGAGCCAGAACACGCGTCGGGCGCCGAGCATGCGGTGCAGTTCAGCCTCCACCTCGGCCTTGGTGATGCCCGGGTTCCTGTTCTCGTTGAGCAATACAGCCTCGGTGGTGAGCACGAGCCCTTCGCCGTTCCCTTCGATGGCGCCGCCTTCCAGGACGAGCGGAGAGGCGAGCCGCGGCAGACCCAGAGTTTCGGCTGTGAGCGCGGGGATGCGGTCGTCCCGATCCCAAGGGGAGAACTTGCCCCCCCAGGCGTTGAACGCCCAGTCGGCGATCTGGAGAGAAGCATCCCGCCGCCTCACGAAAATCGGGCCGTGGTCGCGGCACCACACGTCGTCCGCAGGGTGGTTGTAGAGCCGGCAGCGATCCGCGCATTCCCGAGCCAGCGCTGCGCGGATGGAATCGTGCAGGGCTGCGCCGGCGTTGATGCGCACTTCGGCCTCGCCCGCGATCAGGCGAGCCAGCTCGGCATAGTCGGCGATCAGGCGGTCGAGTCCGCCCTGCCAGAGATCGCGGCGGTGAGGCCAAGTGAGCCACACCGCTTCCTGTGGTTCCCACTCGGCGGGCCAGCGGAGGGAGTCTCCTGTCTCGATTGCGGGGAGCATCAGCGTTTGTTGCAGGAATTCATCCTCCCGAACGGGGGAATGCGCCGGCCGCGCGAAGAAGGCTCTTTCGGGAAGGCGTCGGAAGGATCTCCTGCGCCCCCGTCGGAGAGGACGTAAGGCGCGCTCAGGAGCTCGCCGAGATCGGGCAGACCGTCGAAATCCTCTTTCCGGTCTTTCTTCTGCCTGCTGAAGACGCCCTCCGCGATCAGATTGTACACGAGCGCGCCGATGTCGGATGAGGTCTTGACGCCCCAAGTCTCGAGCACCAGTCCAGCCATCGGCCCGTATTCGTTGTGAGCGTTCATGCAGCAGGCCAGGTAAAGCTCTTCGGCGGAGAGGTGCTTCTCCTCACGATCGGCGGCGAACACCTCCGCAGCCAGCTTCATGGCGCGGCGGAGGAAGTCATAGGCTGCCGGCGGCCATTGCGGATAACGCCGCGTCAGGCGGCCGATTGCCGCGGCGTAGCTGTCGGGGGCGTCCATGGCTCCAGAATAACATGTACCCCGCCTGCATGCAAGGGGAATCCCCCATGCGAAAGAGCGTGTTCAGGCTTGCAATTGCGCGCCGATCCGCTACAATCCGCCTTTTGATACTGTCAGTGTCGTTTTTCCGGTTGAGCCATGAGTTTTTCATTCTTCTCCAAGCTACGCAGTTCGAAGCAGCAACTCGCGCTGATACGCGATGACTTGAAGCGTGTCCGCGAGGAGATGGCGGCTCAAGTGGGTCATTTCGCCCCCTATGTAAAGGCCTACATGGGAGAGATCTGCCAAACCCGGGGCAAGATGATCCGCCCGGGGCTGGCGCTGATCACGGCGGCGGCCACGGGCGGGGTGAAGGATTCCCACGTGCGCTTCGCCGCGCTGCTGGAGCTGGTGCACATTGCCACGCTCGTTCACGACGACGTGCTGGATCATGCGGAAATCCGCCGGGATCGCCCGACGCCCAACGCGCTCTGGGGCAATGAGCTGGCCGTGCTGCTGGGCGATTCTCTGCTGTCGCACGCGATGATGATGGGGGCGGACTTGGGCGACATTTCCTTCTGCAAGCGCCTGTCCCGCGCCGTCCGGGACGTCTGTCAGGGCGAAATCGAGCAGTCGACCCGCCTTTTTGATCTCGAGATGACGAAGGCGGATTATTTCGAGCTCATTCAGAAGAAGACGGCGGCCTTGTTCGCCGTGGCCATGGGGGGCGCAGCGTATCTTTCCGGTCTCGATGAAGAGTTGGTGGCCTCGCTCGACCGCATGGGCTCCCTGCTCGGAGTCGCCTACCAGGTTTATGACGATGTGCTGGATATGGTAGGCAGCGAGGGCGCGGCCGGGAAGACGCTTCACACCGACGCGGAAAAGGGCAAGATCACTCTGCCCGTGCTTTTTCTGCTGGAGTCGGAGCATGAGGGAGTGTCCACCGAAGTGCGCGACGCGCTGGAGCACCGCGAAGAAGTGAACTATGCCCGCCTTTCCCACACAAAAGCCTTTCAGGAAGCCATTTCGCGCTCGGTGGACGAAGGCCTCGCCCGCACGGAAGAGGCCAGGGAGGCGTTGTGGCTTCTCCCGCTTTCTCCCGCTCGTGAATCTTTGACGGAGATGACCTATCGGCTCGATGAGCTGATGCGGGAGTGCTGCTGTTGATTGTTTGAAGCCATGACGCTGCGTCCCGAAAAGATGGAGCCGGCGCATCCGGAGTTCGCCGAGGATCTCTGGCGGCGGGTTCGGGCAGAGGCCGTGCGGGCCGCCGAAGAGGAACCCTGCCTCGACGGCATGCTTGCCGATGTGATTTTTTCGCGCGGGAGCCTGGAGGACGCGATCGCGGCGCGCCTTGCCCGCAAGCTTGCCCGCCGCGACATGGACCGCGACGGCCTGGAGTCTGTGATTTGCTCGACACTGCGCGGCAACGCCGGGATCCGGTATCTGATGGCCGCCGATCTGCAGGCCGTGGTCGAGCGCGATGCCGCCTGCCGCAGCCCGCTCGAGCCCCTTCTCTTCTTCAAGGGCTTTCATGCCCTGTGCGTGCATCGCGTGGCCCACGAGCTGTGGGCACGCGGGCGCACGATGATGGCGCTGTTCTTCCAGAGCATCGCGTCCGAAGTGTTTGCCATCGACATTCACCCCGCCGCCCGCCTGGGGTGCGGAATTCTGGTGGATCACGGCGCCGGCTTTGTCGTCGGCGAAACGGCCATTGTGGAGAACGACGTTTCGGTGCTGCATGAAGTGACCTTGGGGGGTACCGGCAAGGAGACGGGTGACCGCCACCCCGTCGTGCGCTCCGGCGTGTTGATCGGCGCGGGAGCCAAGGTGCTGGGGCGTGTGGAAATCGGCGAGTGCGCCAAGATCGCGGCTTCGTCCGTGGTGCTCGCCGATGTGCCGCCTCACACCACTGTGGCAGGCGTGCCAGCCGCCGTGGTCGGCCTCTGCGATGACGCCAACCCATCTCTCGATATGAACCAGGATCTGCGCGTGCACTCATGATCACCCGCGTCGACATCCGCCTTCCGCTCGCCGAAGCGGCCGATGATGCGGCCCGGCGGCGGGAGGCAGCGTCCGTTCTGGGAGTGGAGACTGCGCGCATTCGGGGCGTACGGCTTGTGAGAGAATCCCTGGACGCCCGCCATCGCCCCATCCGCAAACAGCTGCGTCTCGAGGCGGGCGTGGATGAAGAGCTTCGCCCCGCGGCGAAGATCGAGCGTTTCTATGGCTCCATACCGTCGGCCGCCCGCCGCATCATTCTCGTGGGAGCCGGCCCGGCGGGGCTTTTTGCCGCCCTGCGCTGTCTTGAACTGGGAGCTCGTCCCGTCATTCTCGAGCGGGGGCGGGATGTGGAGACCCGCCGCCGGGATCTGCTCCCCCTGCTCGGGGGCGGCCCGTTGGCCGAGGACTCGAACTACTGCTTCGGCGAAGGCGGCGCGGGGGCCTTTTCCGACGGAAAGCTGTTCACCCGCGCCGCCAAGCGCGGCCCCGTGCGCGAAATTTACGAAACTTTCGCCGCCCATGGAGCTCCGCTTTCCATTCTCACCGAGGCGCACCCGCACATTGGCTCCGACCTGCTGCCGGGCGTCGTGAAGGCCATGCGCGAATCCATCCTTCGCGCCGGGGGAGAAGTGCATTTCGGCGCACGCGTCACGCGCCTGCTGCGGTCGGCGGATGGAACCCGCCTGCGCGGCGTGGCCACGCGGGATGGCCGCGAGTGGGAAGGCGCCGTCGTCATTCTCGCGACTGGGCACAGCGCGCGCGACGTCTACAGACTGCTTCTCGACGAGGGAATCTCCTTGGAGCGCAAGGCATTTGCCGTGGGCGTGCGCATCGAGCATCCTCAAAGCGCGATCGACGCCGCCCAGTACCATCTCGGGCGGCGCGAAACGCGTCCGCAGGGGCTGCCGGCAGCCGCCTATTCCCTGGCCACGAAAATGGACGGGCGCGGCGTGCACTCCTTCTGCATGTGCCCGGGCGGCTGCATTGTGCCCGCCGTTACCGCGAGCGACGAAGTGGTGGTGAACGGCATGTCCCTCTCCGGCCGCGATTCCCCTTTCGCCAATGCCGGCTTGGTAGTCTCTGTCGAACCAGAGGATACGGACGCCTTCGCGGCCGAATGCGGCGCGCTCTCAGGCGTCGCCTTCCAGAAGGCCATCGAGCATGCCGCTTCGTTGGCGGGCGGCGGCGCGTGGAGGGCGCCCGCCCAGCGTGCGGCGGATTTTCTCGCGGGGCGCGTCAGCGCATCCCTACCCGCCACCAGCTACAGCCCCGGCGTCGTGCCGGCGGATCTGCGCGCTCTGCTGCCCGACGGCGTCGCCCGCCGCCTGCGCGGCGGACTCCGCCTTTTTGAGCGCCGCTTGCGCGGTTTTGCCGGAACCGACGCCCTGCTCGTGGGCTGCGAAACCCGCACCAGCGCCCCTGTGCGCATTCCCCGCGATCCGGAGACGCTCATGCACCCTTGCCTCAAGGGGCTCTACCCCTGCGGCGAAGGAGCCGGCTTCGCCGGCGGCATCGTCTCCGCCGCCCTCGATGGGCGCAAGTGCGCCGAGGCGGCTGTAGCCGCGTTCCGTCAGTGATGAGCGGCCGGCTTGAGAGCCACTCTCCGGACGCCGGCCACTTCACCGTCCACGAGATCCACGGCAGTGGCGGTGGCGTTCTTGAAATGCGCTCCCGTATTGAAATAGCGGCGCCCTCCCCGGCGCCACTCGCCGCTGCGGTGGAAGTGGCCGAAGCAGACGATCCGTGCGTCGGGGAAAAAGCTCTCCGTAAAATGGTGAACGCGGCTCCCCATCGTCAGCCACGCCATGACAATGGAAATGGGACGGGAGGGCGGCCAGACGCAGTGCTGTATGAAGCGGCCGAGCGGGGTGCGGGCCGGTTTGCCCAGACGCAGCACAGGGGGCGAGAGCAGTGACATCTCGTGCGCGAGCGCAAGGCGGTCTTCCAAGTCGGTGTCACAACAGGCGTGTGAGGCGATCAGGCGTTTGCATTCTTTTTTGTGGAGAATGAACTCCCAGCCCCATGGGGCTACGTTCCTGAAAAGCGAATGACCGTGGAAGACCACCGCCTTTCCTTCCCAAAGACGCAGAAGCTGAACTGGTTCATCCGGGTCGTGATTGCCGGCGACGACGTGCAGCTCTACCCCCTCCTCGCGGCAGAGTTCGGCAAAGCGGGCGCGCAGCGCGAGTCCCTTCTCGCGAAATTCACAGCAACGGGTTTCTGCCAAGTCGCCCGCCACGACGAGATGCCGGCAGCCGCGCAGATTTTTGCGCCAAGCGTCCATGCCGGCGAAGCGGCTCCGCTCATGCCCCAAGTGCAAGTCGGAAACCACGCGCACGAGTTCGCCCCGTTCGGGGTTCAGCTCGGCGATTGGACTTGATGAGGAATCAGGAGACATTCTCCCCCTCTCTTTCGGACAGGCTTCTCTGGCGCAGTGCTTCGTAAAGGCACACACCCGCCGCCACGGAGACGTTCAGACAAGGCACGCTGCCCCGCATTGGAATGCGGACGAGGAAATCGCAGTTCTCCGCCGTCAGCCGGCGCATGCCGTCTCCTTCCGCCCCGAGCACGAGAGCCGCGCCGCCGCGCAGGTCGGTTTCATAGAGCGAACGCTCCCCGCGGTCGGAAGTTCCGGTGATCCAGATCCCGTTGTCTTGGAGGAATCTCATCGTCCGAGCCAGATTGGTCACTTGCACGAAGGGCACTCGGGCTGCCGCTCCCACAGAGACGCGCAGCACCGTTTCCGTGATCGGAGCCGATTTGTCTTTCGGAGCGATCACCGCCGCCACCCCCGCCCCGTCCGCCGTGCGGAGAATAGCTCCGAGATTGTGCGGATCCTGAATGCAGTCTAGGATCAGATACAGCCCCTGCGGTTCGCGGGTCAGTATTTCGGCCAGAGCGCTTTCCTCCAGAGGTCTCACCGCCGTTTCGCCCGGCGTCTTCTCAAAACGCGCCGCGTGTCTGTTGGGACGCGCCTGCCGTTCTTTCCCCTTCGACGTCATGCTCAAGAGCATATCCGCTCCACCTCCCGCTGTCAAGGCAGCATTGCTCCCGCCGTTTTCAACGAGGGGAAAAAAGATAGGTCTGGATGGGGCTGTTCTGTCGCATTGCTGTTCGTGGTAAAATGATGCGGCGGCGGAGTTCTGCGCATCCCGCGTCTTTCATGAGGAGAGATTTGATAATGAATATATCATATGTTTCATCGCCCTTTCGTATCCATTCCCTTGCCTCGGCGCGCCGTGGATTTCCGTGTTGACATTCGCCTATTTTTCGTTTTAGCTAGATTCAGCGGGGGTGTAACAAGATCCCGCAAGATGTATGCGGAGGCCTCGACGAGAGGCAGGCAATAGATGGGGAAGCCGGTGGAAGGCCGGCGCTGTGTCGCAACCGTATGGCGGGTTCGCCCGCCGAGCCGGGATACCAGCCGCATGCTTCGCCAGCGATGGCAGGCGCAACACCTGCCCAGCCGAGCAACATAACATGAAGACATATCCCGCGCTGCATGTCAGCGCTACACGGGTTGTACTCGCCATTGCACTGGCGGGTTCTTGCGCTTTCGCCCAGTCCGGAGCGAAAGATGCCGCGCCGGGCACGGCGGCGGCCGTTCCACAGTCCGCTGCGGCGGACGCCAACGAAGCGGGACAGGAGACCGAACTTCCGCCCGTCACTGTTTCCGCGCACGATGGTCTCGCCGTTCCTTATGACCAGACCGGCGTTTCCGTTTCCATCCTCGACTCCGGGAAGCTCCAGAAGCAGGGGGTGGCCACGCTGTCCGACGCGCTTACCCGCGTGCCGGGCGTATACGCCATGCCGGGCGGCGGGGCCTATCAGTACGGCAATGTCAGCCAGATCTCCATCCGGGGCATGAGCGACAAGAACTATACTTTGGCCATGGTGGACGGCATGCGCCTTTATCGTCCTCAACATTTGAACCCGTCCGCCAATTTCCTCGGCCAGAGCATGCTCTTCGGCATGGGCGACATCGAGGTGGTCAAGGGGGCGCAGGGGGCCGTCTACGGCGGCGGAGCCATCGGCGGCATGGTCAACACGGCCACCCCGCAGGGAAAGGGCGAGCCCAGCGTGAAGATATTCAACGAATACGGAACAAACGACACCTACAACGGCCATATCATCGCGCAGGGCGCGGAGGGCAAATGGGATTGGTTCGTCGCCGCGGGCTACAACCGCACGAACAATGATCTCAATTATGAACCGGGGATAGCCCTCAACAAACATCAAGGCAAGTTCACCCAGTGGGAGGAGGCCGTCCGCATGGGCTACCAGGTGAGCGACAACACCAAGGTGACACTCACTTATCGCCGCCAGGACGCCGAAAGATATGAGAGGAACACTTCCGGCGATACGGATTACACCTACAAGACCAACTTGACCACGGCCAAGGTCGAGAGCAAGATCAACAATGTCTGGGACACTTCTCTGATGGCCGGCTATTACGGATGGGACCCCACATTTGGAGCCGATGAAGATAAGGGAGGCAGACAAACCCATGTGAGTCTGCGCAATGTGCAGATTGAATGGCGCAACGCTCTGCACTGGAACGAAGCGAACACGACTACCGCCGGTTTGTCCTGGTATCGCAGCGAATACAACAGCGAATGGGAGGCCAGAAATCTTGAGAACCAGTACAGCGTTTTTGCCGAGCATCTCTACAAGCCGCTCAGAAGCTGGGACAACAGCTTTGCCGTGCGCCTTGACCACAGTACAGTGTGGAACAATCTGTTCACCTACCGCTACGCGACGTCGTGGAAGGTGACAGGCGAAAATTCAAAGACGCGCGTCTTCGGCTCCTTCGGTTCCGGGTATCGCTCCCCGACTCAATTTGAACGCTTCGCCAATCATCCCGTGCCCATTTCATTCAGCGGTGGGAATATGACTTATCGGTATGTGGGCAACCCGGACTTGAGCATTGAACGTTCTCTGAGCGGTGATCTCGGTGTGGAACAGAGGGTCGCCGACGGGCACTATGCGTCCATCACCGGCTTCTGGACCCGTATCAACAATCCGATCAGCACCGACTCGGTCGGCGACAACGCGGACGGAGAATACGAGATTACGTACAAGAACGGATCGTACGCCACCTCGGTGGGGATTGAACTGGCGTTGCGCGGTGATTTCGACGACGCGTGGAACACCGGGTATTCCATCGGCTACACCTATACCGTGCCGAAAAACAGCGAGGATAAGCAACTCGAGGATACGGCCCGCAGTGTCTGGAGTGCGGAAGTCCACACCAGTCCGGTCGAATCCGTCACGACGGGGATAGGTCTTGTGGCCGCCAGCGGGCGCACGGGCGGGACGGACGGATTTCATGTGGACAACTACTGCGTGCTGCGCTGGTATGCCCGATGGCAGGCCACGGAGAACCTGGCCTTCCATGTTCGCGTGGAAAACATGCTGAATGATCACTACGTGACCTATCAGTCGTATTGGTCCAATACCGGCACCATTTCCGCCGGGGCGGCCGTCTATGCGGGCTGCACGCTGACATTCTGACCGCGGTTCGGTCTCGGGCGGATTCCGCGCAAGGCGGAACCGCCCTTTCCCCGCGCGGGGCGAAAGCCACGGCGTCTCATGAAGCGCTTTCGCGCCATGGCGTGAAAGCGCGCGGCGTCCTTTTTGTCATGAAACACGGAGCCGTCTCGGCCGCGGAGTTTTTCTGCCGCTGAAGTCATTTTTGCTGAAACGGCTGGGTAAGCGGAGAGCGGACTGCATGGGTGATTCTCGCTTTCATTTTATGGTTGACCTTGACTGGCCGGCCGACTATTCTGACGGCAGAGCAGGCTCGGCGGCCGTTAAAGCCTTGCTCCATCGTATACAAGCAGTCTATAACATGAAAAAAAACTTCAGAAGCCCCGTCCAAGCGGATGATGATTCTTCCCGTGACGCAATGAGAAAGAAGATTATAGCATTTCGTTGTCCGTTAGAGCTTCTCTCCCAGCTGGACGGCACATGCCGCAGATACAGTATAGACAGAACGGCCTACATCACCATTGCTTTGAATCATATGGCCAATTTTCTCGAGACGGGCTCCAGCTCGTTCAATGGTCTGTATGCAGAATTGCTGGCGGCCAAGAAAAAGCGGAAGCCGCGCCGGAATTCCAAAAAATCGTCGTTCTGACGCCGCCGGCCGGCGCGTTCGCCGACTCGAAGAGCCTTTGCCCGAGAGTAGGATTACATCCATATTTCCCGAAGACCTCTCTTTCGGGAGACGCCCCTGCCCGCCGAAGAGGTATCTCCGGTGAGGAGAAGCGGCGCTTTCCTCTCGGTTCCGGGACGCGCGCGGCGGCGGGACCTTGGCTGCAAAGCCGCCGAGACGGCGCGATGGCCCGGCGCTCATGTCTCAAGCCGGACATTCCCCGGATGGGGCGAACGGCGAATTCGAGCTGGAACCGCTTTTAGGCTGGACAAGAGATGAGGTCGGGGCAATAATTATGCAAGCAGGAGCGGGCTCGGTGCGCTCCCGCGGAATGATAGAGCCGAGACCCAATTGACTTCGCCATGCAACAGGGACAACAAGATGAGGCGTCAAGGGAGATTTCCTTTGACGAGTTTGCTCCCGCGTCTTACGCAGAATGGAAGGACGCGGCCATAGCGGCGCTCAAGGGCGCCGATTTCGATAAAAAGATGTTCACAAAACTGGTGGACGGGCTCACGCTGAACCCGATCTACAATTCCGGCGATGTGACTCACCCCATTGAAGAACCAGGAGAATTCCCCTATCGGCGCGGGACGCGTTCCCTCGGGTATCGGGAACGGCCTTGGTATATCGCGCAGAGCGTGTCCGCCTGCACCGCCAAAGGACTGAACGGAAAGCTGCTTGAAGAACTTGAAGGAGGCTGCACCGGATTGAGTATTCTGCTCGACTGCCCGCAGGGCGTGAAGCTGGAAACGCTCGAGGATTGGAAGAAAGCCTTTGAAAACGTGGTGCTGGAAGCTCTGCCCGTCTGGATCACGCCCGGTTCGTGCGGTTTGGGCGCACTGGCCATGTATGTGGAAACCGCCCGGGCTCAGGGAGCCGATCTCCGCAAGCTCACGGGCGGCGTGACCTACGACCCGATTGCGCATTTGGCGAGCAGGGGCTCGTTCTGCTCAGGCATGGGATTTTGCGGCGCCAGAAAGCAGCTCGTCGCCATGGTGAAGTGGACTCTGGAACACACCTCCGCGCCGTTTGCCGCAGTGGGCGTTTCTGGGCTTCCCTTCCACAATGCGGGCGCTTCGGCCATGCAGGAGGTGGCTTGCATGCTCTCCGCCGCCGTGACGTATCTGCGCGCACTCGAGGCTGGCGGCATTTGCGTGGAGGATGCCGCGCCGCGCCTGCGTTTCACGACCGGCGTCGGCAACAATCTGTTCCTCGAGGTGGCCAAGATCCGTGCGCTGCGCATGCTTTGGGCGCAGGTGGTGCGCGCCTGCGGCGGATCCGACGAGGCGGCGAAGATCAACCTGCACGCTCGTACGTCGTCTTGGACCATTTCGCGCGTGGATCCGTGGGTGAACATGCTGCGCGCTACCGCGCAGGCATTTTCTGCCGTGCTCGGCGGGGTGGACAGCCTCGACGTGGTTCCCTTCGATTCGGCGGTTCGCCGGCCGGACGGATTCTCGCGCCGCATCGCCCGGAACGTGCAGCTCATCCTGCAGGGCGAATGCAATATGGACAAGGTGGCTGACCCGGCCGGCGGTTCCTATTACATTGAGAACCTCACCGACGCCGTGGCGCAGAGCGCTTGGGATCTATTCCGGAAGCTCGAGGCCGAGGGCGGCATCGTAGCTTCTCTCAAGGCCGGCACGATTCAGAAGGCCGTGGCGGCTCTCGCCGGCAAGCGGTATGAATACGCGGATCAACGCAGGCAAACCATCGTGGGCGTGAACAAATACGTCAATCTCGATGAAAAGCCCCTCGAAAAGCCGAATTGCCCCTCCTCCTCGAGAAGGGATGAAAGCGCATGCCTGGAACAGAAGCCCGTGGCATTGGCTGGAACGGCGATGGAGGATGTGCTGGCCGTGGTGCCGACCGCGGCCATGGGCGGCGTCCAGAAGGCTCTCGCCGGGCTTTACGCCTGCCCGGTGGGCGTCAGTGTGGAGCCGCTCGTCCCGCGCCGCATCTCGGAACGTTTTGAGCGGCTGCTCGATCGTGCGGCGGCATTCCGGGCGAAAACGGGAAGCTGCCCGCAGATCTTCCTCGCCAACATGGGGCCGCTCCGCCAGTTCAAGGCTCGCGCCGATTTTTCGCAGGACTTCCTCAAGGCCGGGGGCTTCGATGTCGTATATCCCGCCGGATTCAAGACTGTGCAGGAAGCGGCGGATGCCGCCGTGGCCAGTGGGCTGGGTGCCTGCGTGATCTGCTCCACAGACGACACGTATGACGGCATCGTGCCGGAATTCTGCAGAAGAGTCAAGGCGGCCAAGCCGGAAATGATCATCCTGCTGGCCGGTTACCCTGCCGATCTCGTTTCTTCGTTCAAGAGCGCGGGCGTCGACATGTTCATTCACGTCAAGGCCAATTGTCACGACGTGCTCGAATCTCTTCAGACCCGACTGGGCTTGTAAGACCTAATTCATTCACACAACCATTTCATTCCATGAGTGCAATACCAGACTTCGCCAATCTTGCCCGCCCGGAAGCGCGGGCCGCTTCAGACACGCCGGCTCCCACCGCAACGGCGTGGATGAGCAATGAACAGATCCCGGTGAGCCCCGTCTATGATGACAGAGTTTACGGGGAATGCAAACATCTCGGCTTCACCGCCGGCGTGCCGCCTTTCCTGCGCGGCCCGTATGCCACCATGTACGTCACCCGTCCCTGGACTGTGCGCCAGTATGCCGGCTTCTCCACGGCCGAGGAATCGAACGCCTTTTACCGCCGCAATCTCGCCGCTGGTCAAAAGGGGCTCTCGATCGCCTTCGACCTCGCCACCCATCGCGGCTATGATTCCGACCACCCTCGCGTGGTGGGCGACGTCGGCAAGGCCGGCGTGGCGGTGGATTCCATCCTCGACATGGAGATTCTTTTCAAGGGGATTCCGCTGGACAAGATGTCCGTCTCCATGACGATGAACGGCGCCGTTCTTCCCGTGCTGGCCTTTTACATCGTGGCCGCTGAAGAGCAGGGCGTCGCCCAGGAACTCTTGGCGGGAACGATTCAGAATGATATTCTGAAGGAATACATGGTGCGCAACACCTACATTTACCCGCCCGCCCCCTCGATGCGCATCATCGCCGACATTTTCGAGTACACCTCGAAAAACATGCCGAAGTTCAACTCGATCTCGATCTCCGGCTACCACATGCAGGAAGCGGGTGCGACGGCTGACCTCGAAATGGCATACACGCTGGCGGATGGCCTTCAGTATGTGCGCGCCGGACTTCAGGCCGGCATCGATATCGACGCCTTCGCTCCCCGCCTTTCGTTCTTCTGGGCTCAAGGCAAGAATTACTTCATGGAGGTGGCCAAGATGCGGGCGGCCCGCGTCATATGGGCCAAGCTCATCAAGCAGTTTAATCCGAAGAACATCAAATCCATGGCACTGCGCACGCACTCGCAGACTTCCGGGTGGTCCCTTACCGAGCAGGATCCTTTCAATAACGTGGCGCGCACTTGTCTCGAAGCTCTCGCCGCTTCCTGCGGCCATACGCAGTCGCTCCACACCAATTCGCTGGATGAGGCCATCGCCTTGCCCACCGATTTCTCGGCCCGCATTGCCCGGAACACCCAGCTGCAATT
Organism: Akkermansiaceae bacterium; assembly: GCA_021200315.1. Taxonomy (GTDB): domain Bacteria; phylum Verrucomicrobiota; class Verrucomicrobiia; order Verrucomicrobiales; family Akkermansiaceae; genus Akkermansia. Next base: position 26,790 of record JAJQGU010000031.1, on the reverse strand, counting down.
GCAGGAGGAGACCGGCATTTGCAAGGTGATCGACCCGTGGGGAGGTTCCTACTATGTGGAATATCTTACCGACCAGCTCATCCGCAAGGGGTGGGGACATATTCAGGAAGTCGAGAGCCTTGGCGGCATGGCAAAGGCCATTGAATCCGGGTTGCCGAAAATGCGCATTGAGGAAGCCGCCGCCCGTCGCCAAGCCGCCATCGATTCCGGCAATGAACCCATCATCGGCGTGAATACCCATCGTCTGGAGCATGAAGCGGCCATCGATATTCTCGAAGTGGACAACACCGCCGTGCGCGACGCTCAGATCGCCCGTCTGGCCAGGCTGCGCTCCGAGCGTGACGCCGACGCCTGTTCCGCCGCGCTCGATGCGCTTTCCCACTGCGCGGAGAGCGGTGAAGGCAATCTGCTCGACATGGCCATCAAGGCCGCCCGCGCCCGCGCCTCGCTCGGCGAGATTTCAGACGCCCTCGAAAAGCATTTCGGCCGCCATAAGGCGCCTATCCAGCTCATTACCGGCGTCTACGGCGCCGCCTACGGCAAAGACCCTCTTATGGATAAAGTTCGCAAAATGACGGATGAATTCGCCGAACGCGAGGGACGCAGACCCCGCATTCTGGTGGCCAAGATGGGGCAGGATGGCCATGACCGCGGCGCCAAGGTGGTCTCTTCCGCCTATGCGGATCTGGGCTTTGACGTGGATGTGGGGCCTCTTTTCCAGACTCCCGAGGAAACTGCCAAGATGGCTATTGAAAACGATGTGCACATTGTCGGCATGAGCTCTCTGGCCGCCGGACACAAAACGCTGCTCCCTGCGCTCATCGAAGAGCTCAAGAAGCAGGGGCGTCCGGATATTCTCGTTTTCTGCGGCGGTGTCATTCCTGCGCAGGACTATGACTTCCTCTTCGAACACGGCGCACGCGCCGTCTTCGGCCCCGGCACAAACATTCCCGAGGCGGCCGAGGAGATCATGAATATTCTCAACAAGCAACTGGCCTGACGTGACGGGCAGGCCAGAGACAACAGCGCCTTCTGGGGGAAGGCGCTGTTTTTCGTTGCGGAGTGTCAAAAAAAGACGTCCCGAAAAGGGACGTCCCGACATATGCATAAGTGAACGCGTTTGCCGCCTCTGCCTGCTTCAGTGCCGGTCGGGGGCTTGGCGATCTCCCTGGGGGCCGCCCTGAGGGCCTCGCTGGGCTCCGCATTTTCCTCCGCGCTGCGGGCCGCATTGCTGTCCGCCCTGAGGACCGCATTTTCCTCCGCGCTGCGGGCCGCATTGCTGTCCGCCTTGAGGACCGCGCTGCCCCTGCTGATGAGCGGCGGGGCCGCGGTCATTCGAAGGGAACTGCGGCCGTGAATCCTGAGCCGAAGCACCGATCGCGGCGGCGGCGGCGAAGGCAATCATGGAAAGTATGGTTTTCATTTTTTTATCCTGTTGTTTGGCGGCAAAAGCCGCACATGACATAAGACACCAAAAGGGGGCAAAAGGTTCAAAAAAATCGCTGAAATCGTGCCGGGAATTCCCCGGGAGGCTCGTCATGCCTTCCGGCGGTGCGGAGAAAGGAGTGATCGGAAGCAGAAATCATGACGTAGAACAAGAAAAGGGAAGAATTGATGGCTGACTGCTCCCCTATTGCCGTTGGCTCGGTCGGCGGCGGGTATCTTCTCCCTGTTTCCATCGTTCTGTTTCATGGATTGCGTCATGTTATAGATGAAAAAGGGAATGAGGCAGCCATGGGCAATTTTGACTGTCCGCAGAGCTCCCGTCTGGAGCCGTCCTCGATCGCTCGTCTTTCTCAAAATGAGCCCTGTTCCGGAATTTATCATTGACGGGGATGAGCGGAGTGCTATACTGTGCGCGTATATATATTATGTTTCATCCTTTTGACAAGAAAGATCGGGGAGCGGATGACGAAATCATCTGCACGGAAAAAATCATTACAGATCGGAAAACTTTCTTTTTGGATTTGAAGCAGAATGCCCGCGGGCGCGTGGTGAGGATTACGGAAAAAGTGAGTACGAATCGTGATCGCATCATGGTACCGATCGAAATTCTGGACGATTTTATTGCAGCTTTGCAGGATATCAAAAAGACTCTTGACGAACAAGAGTGACAGGCGGGGGGGGGACAGGGAGTTCCTGTTCCGATAAATTCACGTCTGTGCGGAGAATAGGGCTTGACAGGGGGAGAGCGGAAGGGTTTACTTGGACTTGACGCTGCTCACAGGCAGGCGCGTACTCAAAAACAAGAACGGCCATGGACAGAATCAAGGTTTTAGAACTGGGATGGGAATTCCCGCCGTTGATCAACGGCGGTTTGGGCGTAGCATGCATGGGGCTCTCCAAGGCTCTGGCAAAGAAAGTAGATCTTCGAGTCATTGTACCGAAGGCCGACCCGAGCGTCGTCTATGACGGCTTTTCCCTCACCGGACTCAACAATCTGCGGCTGGAAGAGGTGGAGAATTGTGAGGATGGCTATCGTTATGAGAGCTTTGCCATGGTGGAGCACGCCCCTGTGGATCTGAACCCCTATGCGCATATTGAGGGTGGCTCCCATGTGGTGAGATTCACGCAGGAAGGGAAGCTGGTCTTTTCGAAAGTTCACCGGAACGATCTGGAGCTGTTCACCTCCAAGGAGGATCTCTATGCCGGTGACTTGGCCCGCAAGGTAATCGAGTTCTCCAAGATTGCCGCCAAGCTCGCCATGAAGATGGATTTCGACCTCGTGCATGCGCATGATTGGCTCACTTACCTTGCTGGCGTGGAGGTGAAGAAGGCCACAAACAAACCGCTCGTGGTGCATTTGCACGCTTCGCAGTTCGACCGCGCGGGTGCCGAGGCTCGCGGCTGGATCTACGACATCGAGAAGTACGGCATGGAACAGGCTGACGCTGTGATCCCCGTATCGAAGTACACGGGTACGGTCGCCAGCGGCCATTACGCGATCGACCCCGCCAAGATCTTCCCTGTGCACAACGGGGCGGATCCCGTAAAAGTGTTTCACGGCAAAAAGAAGTTCCCTGAAAAACTGGTGCTTTTCCTCGGGCGCCTCACGGCGCAAAAGGGACCGGAATTCTTCCTCCAGATTGCCGCCAAGGTCTTGGAGAAGACGGAGAATGTGCGTTTCGTGATGGCGGGCACCGGCGAAAAGCTGCGCCAGCTCATCGAGACGGGCGCTTTCCATGGCGTGGGCGATAAATTCCACTTCACGGGATTTCTCAATAAACAAAAAGTGAATGAGCTTCTTTCGATTACGGATGTGTACTGCATGCCTTCCGTCTCCGAGCCCTTCGGGCTTTCGGCGCTTGAAGCCGCTCAATTCAACATTCCCGCCGTAATCTCGAAGCAGTCCGGGGTGGCGGAAGTGATGAAAGGGGCTTTGAAAGCGGATTTCTGGGACGTCAACATGATGGCGAATCACATTGTGCGTCTGATCACCGATGATGAACTCTACAGGAAAGTGGCCGAACAAAGTTCAGAAGACATCAAGGCTTCGACGTGGGACGCGGCCGCCGACAAGGTTCTTCGCGTGTACAATCACGTGCTGGGGCGATAATCCAATTTTATACTTTTCGATTCACATGGGAAAAATCACTCTCACCTTTCACGCTCATCAACCGAATCGGCTGATCGCTTATGATTTTTTCAAGATCGGCGAGCACGCCTTCTACGAAGATGACGATATGAACGGTCGTGTGCTCAATGCCGTGGCCGAGCGCTGTTATCTTCCCGCCAACCGATTGATGAAGCAAGTGATCGAGCTTTCGGACGGGCGGTTTCATTTTGCTCTCGCGATCTCGGGAGTGATTTTGGAGCAGGCGGAATATCATCGTCCTGACTTGGTTGCCTCCTTCCAGGAGCTGGCCGAAACGGGCTGCGTGGAATTCTTGGCCATGCCCTATTATGCCTCGTTGGCCTCGATTTATTCCCACGGAGAATTCGCCGAGCAGGTGGAGGAACACAAGACTCTCATTAAACGTCTTTTCCATCAATCTCCCCACGTCCTTTGGAATACGGGGATGCTTTACTCCAACGCCATTGCCGCCCAGGCGGAGGAGATGGGTTTTGCGGGCATTATGGCCGATGGCAACGATACGGCTTTGCCCGGGTTATTCTCGAATGATCTCTACAACGCTCCCTGGGTGAAGAATACGGCGACTATTTTCCGCAATCGCGAACTCTCGAACGATCTAGCCAATCGCCGCACCGATCCTTCGTGGAGCGAGTGGCCGCTTTCGCCCTATACCTTTGCAGACTGGCTGACGGAGCAGCAGGGGCAGTGCACGAATCTCTCGATGGATTACGAGACTCTTGGGGAACGGCAAAGCGATGCCACAGGCGTATTTGAATTCTGGCGCGCTCTTCTCTTGGATGCCATCGAGAAAGGCAGCTGTTTTGTGACGCCTTCTGAGCTGCTCGCTGCGGAGAAGCCGAGCAAGACGATCGACTGCCACAACAATATCACCTGCTCTCCGTTCGGCACCACTTCGATATGGACGGGCAATGTGATGCAGGATGAAGCCATTCGCAAGATATACAAGCTTGAAGGAGCCGTGAAGGCGTCTCGCGATCCGGATCTCATTCACGTATGGCGGAAGCTGCAAAGCGCGGATCACTTCCAATACATGCAGAAGGAAAATTGTTTCACTCCCTATCCTTCTCCTTATGACGGCTACATTTATTACATGAACGCGCTGGCCGATTTGCAGATCCGCGTGAAGAAGGAAAATCTTCTGAGGGATTACGATAAGACCATGCGTCTTGCGTGAGGGGCTTCGCCAATCGGAGTTGGCGGAATCATTTTCTCTCTCGTTCCGGAGGCTTCGGAAATGGCAATGATTGTCTTCTCGGAAGAGAAGGCAAAGACTGAAGGCGAGACTTCCCTCAGGCTGATGACTGGTTCATGGCTCCGAAGATCAGGCACCAGCCAATACCGGCCGCTTTTCGGGAAAGCCTCGGAAAGCGGCCGGCTCAGTTCGTGAGATTTTCCCGGCCGGAATGGATGAGCGGAAAATCAATAATGACCGCCATGCGGGCCGGTTTCCCATTTCCAGGCAGTTTCGACGATATGGCGCGCGTCTTTGCATTTTGCTTCCCAGCCGAGAATTTCTTTCGCCTTGCGGGCGTCTGCAATGAGACGGGGCGGATCTCCCTCCCGGCGTGCGCCGTAGGTGACGGGCACCTTTTTCCCCGTCACCTGTTCGGCTGCGTCGATTATTTGCTTTACCGAAAGCCCCAGCCCCGTGCCGAGATTGAACCAGTTGGTTTCTCCTCCTTTCATGAGATAATCCAATGCCTTCAGATGAGCGTCCGCAAGATCGTCCACATGAATATAGTCCCGAATGCAGGTGCCGTCTGGGGTGTCATAATCCGTTCCAAATACGGTGAGTCCGGGGCGCTCCCCCTTGATCGCCAGCAGGACGTTGGGGATGAGATGACATTCGGGATCGTGATCCTCGCCGATCAATCCGTCCTCCGAACAGCCGGACGCGTTGAAATAGCGCAGGAACACGCTCTTGAGTCCATAGGCTCGGTCGCAGTCCTTGCAGACGCGTTCGAGCATGAACTTCGAACCGCCGTAAGGATTGATCGGATCCTGTTTTTCCGTTTCGGGAATCGGAATTTGCGTCGGGACGCCGTAAGTGGCGCACGTGGAGGAAAAGACAAACTTCCTGCAGCCTGCCAGCAGCATGGCCTTCAGCAATACGAGCGGCTTGGCGATGTTGTTCTCGTAGTATTTGAGCGGATTCTCCACCGATTCACCCACGTTGATAAAGGCGGCAAAGTGAACCACCGCATCAAATTTTCCTTCTTGGAGAAGGGGGTAGACAATTGCGGCGTCACCGAGATCTCCTTTGACGAGCTTTACTTGAGAATCCACGATGGCGGCGGGATGACCGTAGACCATGCTGTCGAGCACGGTGACTTCCGCTCCGGATTTCACTAACTGGCGCACGGTATGGGAGCCAATATAGCCCGCGCCTCCTGTGACGAGTACTTTCATGATAATATGGGTTAAAGATGGAGCCGTTCACCGAACGCTCTGCAAACAGCTTTCTCACTGAAAAGTCTAGCAGATGAGCGGCCGCCTGGCAAGCAAGAAACTCCCGGAGCACGGCTCCCCGCCGCGGGGCTTATAGAAAGCTCCCTTTGCTTCAACGGATAAAAGTTCTCCGTTTAGATTCTCGGACAGTGCGCTCCTATGGCGCACGCCGGGAGCTCTGCGCGTTTTCGTCTCGATTGTCTCCAAGGCCGCCGCAATATTGATGTTGAATCCATGGGAGATCTATTTTTTTTCGGGGATGATCGCGTCTTGAAAATTTTATCTGTTTTTCTGAACATTCGGTTTCACGCGTGCATCTCAGTTCTGACAGTTCGTTCCGGTTCCCGTGAAAGAGAGAGCATGGGTGCCATGACAAGGGACACTGAGTTTCATAGGTGGTAAGTTGGGAGCGCCCGCCGGTTGAGATCGGCGGGCGCTCTTTTTCGGCTCTTTGTTTAGAATGGCTTCTCGGGAGCTCTTCCTGAGTGCATTGAGCTGACGGATCAGCGGTCTCCCGAAGACTTCAAAACATGATGGCGCCTTGCGGCGCAAATTGCTTCTTCCTGACTTCGCTTCAAAAAGGCGGCTGACAAACGAACTGCTTGCTCGAAAGCGGCCTCTTGCCCCTGCACGGTAACAAACAGATGAACGGACAGCGGTATGGCGACGTACCGTACGGCCACGCCGGAGGACAGCAGACGCCCAGCGAACTCCCTTCCCTGGTCGTATAGAATATCCCTTTCGGCGGCAATGAACAAGGTAGGTGGGAGACCTGACAGTTCCTCATTGGAAGCCAAGGCCGGAGAAATGAAGCGGCATTGTTTTCCTTCCGGGATATAGGCTCGATTGAACGCATTCATCAGCGCCGCGTCAAGTCCATATCCCTCAGCGTACTTCCGCCAGGAAGGGGAATTGTCTTCCCACGCTTTTACCACAGGATAGAACAGGAGAAGAGAGCAGAGGGATGACGAGCCTTCCTCGTTTCTTTTCAGACAGGATACAACGGCAAGATTTCCTCCCGAACTGTCGCCCCCGACGGAAATTCTGTCGGGCGAACACCCCCAAAGAGAAGCTTTCGCCATTGCCAATTCAATGGCCTCCTGACAATCCCCGAGCGCGGCCGGATACGGGTGTTCGGGAGCCAGACGATAATTCACCGCCAGTACGGAGAGCCCATGCCCTGCCAATGCACCGCAAAAGCGCGCACAGCTATTGATGCTGCCGAATGTCCAGCCTCCTCCATGCAGGTAGATCAGCAAAGGCCGCTGCTCCCCGGCCTCTGCGGCGGGACGATACAGGCGCATGTCGGGACGCACGTATTCGGCGATGACATGCCCCGGCAGCGCAACGTCGTTGTTTCGCGTCTGCCTCACACGCTGCAGATCGCTTGGGCAGCCATCCACGGCCTTCCGCACCGCTTCGGACTGGATCCTCTGAAGCCCGGCAGGCAGCGACGCAAGGAAGGCGTCCGCCTCACGCTGAAACTGGTTCTTTTTCTCTTTCGTGAAACTGATCATGAATGCTGACGTGTGCGGCCTTCTTTCCATATACCCGTTCCCGAAGCGCTCCCTTTCATGGAAGGGAGTATTTCAGCAGAAAACGGGGAGAAAGCAAAGAAAACGGCGCCGGCGCGCGTGCCGCAAGAAACAAATGCCAGACATTGAGCAATCTCAATCAACTGAGCAGGAGCTCGCCCTCCGCCTGTGAAGGATGCCAGACGCCAAGCTCGACCATAAACGCCTCCCAACTGAAAAGCACCTGCTCAAAGGCGACGGGGTTCACGTTGAAATAAAGAAAGGCATGGTCGCCGTGGGGGCAGGAGATGCACTGAGCCTTGTTGCCGTCGGCGGCCCATTCCTCGGCAAACCATTCGCTGCGGCGATAATCCAGCAAAGGATCCAGCATGCCGTGGGCGGAAAACAATGCCGGGAGATGGCGCCCCAGGCGGGCGGGCGGATTTGCTTCCTCAAGAGTTTCCTTATCCTCAATGTCCTTTTCCAACAGTGAAATCTCAGGCGCGAAAAAATCGACGACTCCGCGAAAGAGAGCGATGCATGCCGGCAAAGGAGGCAATGACGCCCGCCCGCGGAACATGTCCCGAAGCCGTCGGCGTCGGATGGGCGGCATCCCGGCGTGCAGAGCCATGAGCCCGCCGGCGTCGCAGCCGGCCAGGCAAAGTCGCTGTTCGTCTAATCCCAGGCGTTGGGCGTTGCCAAGCATCCAACCCCAGAAGTCGGAGGCGTCCTGCAGAATCTCTTGCGTGCTCACTTCAAACTCTGCGCGCGTGCGGTACGAGGGGATGAAGCAGACCACGCCCCGCGCCGCCAGCTGCAGAGCCCAAGGGAAAAATTCGGCGGAGTTTGCCACCCGCCACATTCCGCCGTGAAAAAAAGCTACTGCCGCCGCTCCCCGGCCGAGGTCATGCCCCTTGGGAAAAAGAGCGAGCGTCTCCAGGCAGCACCCATCGCCAAAGCGTTTCCAGACAAAGCGCGGAGCGCGTTCCACCAGATCGACGTAGGAAAGATCGTGGCTTGAGGGGATTTTCAGGGGAACGGGATGCATCGACGGCAGATTATCATACTATTCTCTTGCCAAATGTGCAAGGCTGGAGTATAGTTTATCCTGTTATGAACAGAACGCTGATTATTTTGCTGGCGGCATGCGTCCTGCCTCCGTGCATGGAGCGGCAATTGGCTGCCGCCGTATCTTCCGGCGCTGTCTCACAGGCCGCCGTGCCGCCCGTTTTGCGCGTTCCCGATCAGGAAAAGGCCCGCGAAACGGTGGAAACCGTCTATTCGACATGGCGCCAAAGCATGATTAACCACAACTACCAAGCATGGAAGGAAACGACTTCCGAATCCCGCCAGGTCAGAGTACGCAATCTCGCCGTCTCGGAAAAACGGGAATTCCCGCGCTCGCTTTTCGAACATCAGCCGATACCTCCTTCGCTGGTACAGCTCAAATATGTCGGGGCTCTGGGCGGTCCGTCGGGAGGCACGCTGGCGGCCACCTACTACGGCAGAGTGGACATGGGGCTCGGCGACGGGGGAGGACGGAATGCGCTTGTGCTGCTTTTTGTCCACGAACGCGGCAAATGGCGTTATGACCAACAGCGTCTCTTCAATCTTTCCCATCTCCCCCAAGTGAAGGAACGTCTGGCGCGGGGAGACTTCAGCGTCTTGAAAGAACAGGACGGGTTCCATCCCTATCCCTCATCTCCTCCCGTCCCTCCTCTTTGCCGGGCTCCCCAGCTGATCGGCAAGGTGTTCGTGGATGCTCCCGGCCGCCGGGTTACCATGACGATCAACGGGGTCTCACGCCATGAATTCGAAGATTGCCGAATGGCCGAGACCATTTCGGGAGGACTGCTGCGCGGCCGCAACACCATTACCTATTCCATCGATTCGCTCAACGGAAAAAACACGGGGAACCCGCTGGGCATCGGCCTTTTTGTGATGCCGGAAACCGTGGGAAACCAGCCGGCCGTCTGCTTTGAACACGTCTGCGACGAAAAGGACGCGCCACAAGGCGGCTCGTTCACCTTCACCGTCTCTGAAGACATGATCCGTTCAATGAACCCCCGATCTGGCGTGGCCAAACCCGCGCCATTCCGCCCCGTTCCTCTGAAGACGAAAAAATGAGAGGCGCCGCAGCACCTCGCGCTCTTCTGCCTTCCGGGCGCATTGAATACCTAAAAATAGGCTTGACTCAAGCCCATCGCGGCTCTATCCTTGGTGCGCTTTTAATAACCGGGTCATTCTTATGAAGAACAGCATCATCTTTTCAACGGTCTGCGCAGCCATCGCCGTCTTGCTGGGTTCCTGCGCCTCTCAGCAAATGAATACGGTGCGCGTCAATGAACGCCCCTACACGCGCCATGTCTCTGCAGCGACAGAACAACCTACCGGAACGGAATATACAGATCCTTCCGTCCTCACCACTCAAAGCACAGACAGCACAAATCCCTCTTCATTCGCCAATTCCGGCGTCGGCGCCGTGCCTTCCCTGCCGTCGAACACGTCACAGGCGGCCGCCTCCGGTTATATATCGGGCGCCAATCAGACAATCGTTCCCTCGCCTGCGTCCAATTTCTCGCCGATGACCGGCAGCGCCTCCGGCAAGTATCCCGTAGCGACTCAGGTGCCTGGCGATCCCAACCGCGTCTACAGCCCCTCCGATCCGTCAAAGACGGTCAAAATCGTCGACAAGTTCGGCAACCGCCAGCCGAGCGGCAAAAAACTTTACGACCCCTACGCTCCGGCGGGTACCAAAGTCATTTTCCTAGTTCCGTAAACGAGGTTCGAGCAACAAGCCCATGAGCGGCACGCTCTCCCCCTTCTCTTCTGTCGCGATCTTGGGACCGGGACTCTTGGGCGGTTCTGTAGCGCTGGCCGTCAGACGTTATCTGCCGGACATGGAAATCCGCCTTTGGGCGAGAAGGCAGGCTCCCCTTGACGAGGCCGCCGCGATGAGTATAACACCTCATCTGTTTACAGATATCTCGTCCGCAGTGGCCGGGGCGGAGCTGATTATCCTGGCCACCCCGGTCGGTTGTTTTGAAGACCTCTCTGTCCGCATGCTTCCTTCGATCGCTCCGGGAGCGCTGGTCACGGACGTCGGCTCCGTCAAAGCGTATGTGCACCGTACGTCCGGAGCCTTGCTTCATGCCCATGGCGTCTCTTTTATCGGTTCGCATCCCATGGCGGGTTCGGAAAAGCAGGGACTTTCCGCCGCTTGTCAGGATCTTTTTGTCGGAGCGGGCATTGTGCTGACCAATGACCAGGAGGCGCCGCCCGAATTGTTGAACCGGCTCGCCGCCTTCTGGACTGCGCTGGGCGGGCGTTGCCTGAATATGGAAGCGGGTCTGCATGATCGCACCGTAGCGCGCATTTCGCATGTGCCGCATGTGCTCGCCGCTCTTTGCGCCCGCAATGCCGTTGCAGACGGCAATCAGAAGGACTTGCGGGAACTGGCGTCCACCGGCTTCCGCGATACGACCCGTGTCTGTTCGGGGGCTCCGGGCATGTGGGCGGATATTCTCTGGGAGAACGATGTGGCCGTGCGCAAATCTCTTTCCTCCTGCGTCGACGATCTGCGCGAGCTGAGCCGGCTGCTGGAAACGCAGGACAAGGCAGGCGTGGAGCGCTGGCTGGCAAACGCGCGTTCCGCCCGTGAACAGATTCTTTTTCCCCGAGAAAAATGATTTTCATTTTGGGCTTGTCAACTCATAAATTCCCTGCTAAAATACACCTGTGCGGGGTGTGTTCCCGCATCCGAACACCAAAGTTCACGACAGGTTCGTCTAGCGGTCCAGGACTCCCGCCTTTCACGCGGGCAACACGGGTTCGATTCCCGTACCTGTTGCCAGTTTTCATCCGCAGGATGAAGTCTCTTGGCTACCCGGGAGAAGCTCTTGTCAAATCGATTGTCGTTGTGCGGATTTTACATTACCCGCGGAAGGTGTGTGACAGCACGGATTATTAAAGAGGGGGGCTCTTAGTCCGAGCAATGGGGGCAGGAGTTGTTTTATCCAGCGGCGTCTTCCGGGAAGGAGTTTTCGCAGATTGTTTGCCGTGGGGAAATGTGCTATGCTCGGGGCGGCAAAATCGCCGCGATCAATCAGAATGGGGAGGGCGGTTCATGGATAAAGAAATTAGAAGAAAAGACAGGGGTGTTACGGCTCTCAATCAGATTATCGAAATACTCGATAAGGCGAAGATTCTGCATCTGGGGCTGCTTGACCACGGATTCCCATATATTGTACCGCTTCATTATGGTTATGAATTTCATCGGGGGAGTGATAAGGTAACATTCTATATGCATGGAGCGAAGGCAGGAAGAAAAATTGATCTCATTAACTCGAATTCAAATGCGGGAATAGAACTGGAAACAGATATAGAACTTGATTCCGGCGGCGATGTTCCATGCCGATATGGTTCTTTTTATGCCTCGTTCATCGGAACGGGGAGAGCTTGTATCGTTGAAGACGATGAAGAAAAAGAGCACGCTTTGAATTTGCTGATGATGAATCAGACTGGGAAAAGATTCGAATTCGATGAGCGTATGCTGTCTTCTGTCGCGGTTATTAAAGTGGAGGTGTCCGGATATACCGCTAAAGCGAGAAGAAGAATGATGTAAACAGATTCCGGCCTGCCGCGGAATAGTTCTGTTCCATTGCGGGCGGAAAACCAGCTCCGCGGCAATGGCCCGCCCTTCCTTTTGCGTCATTGGTACCCCCATCGGATTTCCACGGCGCGGCGTGCATCTCTTCCTCGTATCCCCCATGGACCGCCTCTTTCCAAGGGAGCTGTTTTGTGCCGTTTCTCCCCTTTGCGCTTTCTTTCCCCCGGCGTTTACGGCAGGAGTACCCTTTGCGTAATCGCGCGGCGGGAAATATATGTTTCGATCAATTGTCCGCCCGTTAGCTCCAACAAGTCAACGGAAACGGGGAAGATAGCTTCCAATCATGCAGCGACTCCATGAAGTCCATTTCCAGAATCGCCATGAAAACATCGCACAAACCCGAAGAAAAGGAGACAGCCTGCAGTCCGAATCCGGAACACTGCCGCTGCCAGGAATTCCACACTCCGGTCTGGGCCAGCATTTTTGGCTCATCCGACACAGCCGGAGTATTGCCGGCTTGCGAAATGCCCGAACATTCCATGAGGCCGCAGGATGCTCTTGCATTAATCAAGAATGAACTGCTGCTTGACGGCAATGCCCGTCAGAATCTGGCTACGTTCTGTCAGACGTGGGACTCTGACGAGGTGCATGAGCTGATGGATTTAAGTATCAACAAAAACATGATTGACAAGGACGAGTATCCACAGACCGCTGCTCTGGAGATGCGCTGCGTCAACATGCTTGCGCACCTGTGGAACGCCGATCCGAAGGAGAAACCGATTGGCTGCTCGACGATTGGTTCGAGCGAGGCATGCATGCTGGGCGGTCTCGCCGCTCTCCGGCGCTGGCGGGCGCGGCGCAAAGCGGAAGGAAAACCTATTGACAAGCCGAATCTCGTGTGCGGCCCCGTGCAGATCTGCTGGCACAAATTCTGCCGCTATTGGGACGTGGAAATACGCGAAGTGCCCATGGAAATCGGAAAATTCAAGATGAACGTGGATGAAATGCTGAAGCATGTGGATGAGAACACCATTTGCGTGGTGCCCACTTTCGGCGTGACGTACACCGGACAATACGAGTTTCCGGAAGAGATTGCGGAAGCTCTCGACAAACTGTGCGCCTCGGGCGGCCCAGATGTGGATGTGCACGTGGACGCCGCCTCCGGCGGTTTTCTCGCGCCTTTTACAGCACCTGACATACCGTTTGACTTCCGCCTTCCGCGCGTCAAGTCGGTCAGCGCTTCCGGGCATAAATACGGTCTTGCTCCGCTCGGCGTGGGCTGGGTCGTCTGGCGGGACGAATCGCAATTGCCCAAGGAGCTCACCTTTGCCGTCAATTATCTCGGCGGCAGCATCCCCACAATCGCCATCAATTTCTCCCGACCAGCGGGGCAGATCATTGCCCAGTATTATGATTTCATCCGCCTCGGACGCGAGGGGTACGCGGCCATTCAGAATGCCTGCTACGCCGTGGCGGCTTATCTGCGCGAGGAGATCTCCAAGCTCGGCCCTTACGAATTCATCGCCGCGGGATCCCCTCGTACCGATATTCCGGCCATCAGCTTTTACATCAGACCCGGGAACGAGAATCTCGGTTATAATCTCTACGACTTGTCGCTTAAACTGCGCGAGCGGGGTTGGCAGGTGCCGGCTTTTTCTCTGCCGGCCGATTGTCAGGAGACTGTCATCATGCGCGTGATGGTCAGGCAGGGCTTCTCGCGCGACATGGCGGATTTGCTCGTCACGGACATCAAACGTTCCATCGCTTTCCTGTGCAGTCACTCAGCCGCAGGGCACCTCACAGAAAAGGAAGCCATGAGCTTCAAACATACCTGAAGTGCGCCGAACGGCATTTCTGCCGGGAAGGGCTCCGGGGCGGCATGCATGACTCCGTCCCGGAGCCGCCTCCCGGGCCGTTCACACATGAAGGAGAGAGGAAAACAGCTTTGGCGCGGGCGGGCCGCCATACTTCTCCGCCGATGCCGGAGCTTCGTGGCTCGGCCCTCTTCCCGTCACAGGCTTGACAAACCGTTTCGCAAAGGGTATCCTTTGTTGGAATGGGGCAAAGAAAAGGATCGGAATACTGGCGCGAAACGCTATGCCGTTATCTTGTACTGGCGGCGGGGCTGTGGGTACTCGCCTTGGGCGTGGCGGTTTCCACGAAGGCCGATCTGGGCGTTTCGCCCATTTCCTGTCTGCCCTACGTGCTCAGCAAAGCATGCCCGTGGACGATGGGGGAACTTACGGCGGCCATGCACATGGTGTTCATTCTGGTGCAGTTGGCGCTCCTGCGCCGAAAAACGCCATGGAATGTGCTGCTGCAGATACCCATCGCTTTTGTCTTCGGCTATTTTACGGATTTGACTCTGGAGCTCGTGGCTCCCATTCCGGTTTCATCCTATGCACGGGCGATGGCTTTATGCCTAATCAGCTGTCTGCTTATAGCCATTGGGGTGTATCTGGAATTCAAGGCGAACGTGGCTGTGCTGGCAGGCGAAGGCATGTCCATGGCGTTCGTGAAAACTTTCGGGTGGGAGTTCGGATCGGTCAAGATCGGGTTTGATTGTTCGCTCGTCGTTGTGTCCTGTCTGTCCTGCCTGTTTGTCCTGGGCGAATGGACGGGAGTGCGCGAGGGCACTTTCATCGCCGCCGTACTGGTGGGCATGGCTGTACGCATGATCGACCGCATCTTTCCAAGCCTTGCGGGGGCATGGAGCTTCCATCCCTCCCGCAGGGAATCCCGCCCCAAGCCGCACGAAATCTACCGGGCAGACGCGCCTCCCGTTTTTTCGATCGACCGTGAATACGGCTCCGGCGGCCACGCCGTCGGCAAACTCATCGCAGAAAAAATGGGCATTGAATTTTATGACACGGAATTGGTGGAGCTGACGGCCGAGCGGAGCGGGCTCACGCCCGAATATATCCGCAAAAACGGGCAGCAGCTCGCGAGCCGTTTTCTCTATGAACTTTATGCCCAGAACTACGCCTACTCGGCCGACGAGCTCCCGCCCGCGGACGCCGTCTACCTGGCGCAAAGCAAAGTGATTCGGGAACTGGCCGCCACGCGGTCCTGCGTGATCGTGGGGCAATGCGCCAATTATATCCTGAAAGGCCGGCCGCATCTATGCAGCGTCTATCTGCACGCCGCGGCCGAAAAACGCAGGAAGAGGGTAATAGAGAACTACGGCGTCCCCGAGAAACGGGCGCTCGAGGAGATGAACCGCATGGATCTCCGCCGCCGCCGGCATTGCCGCTATTTCACCGGGCATCATCTTGGCGATCCTCATTATTATGACATCGTGCTCGACACTTCGGAGATGGCTCCGGAAGACGCGGCCGACTTGATCATCGACCTCGCGCGGAAGGGAAGCGGAACCGCCGGCCGGCAAAGCCGGGAAGCCTCTGCCTGCCCGGCTTGAGAGCGCGCCGGATGCGCGGACAGCCTGAAACGTCCGTCGGGTGAAAGCCGGCCTTCTTCAATGGAGGCGGAGTCCCAATATGCAGCGTACAATAAAACGGAGATGACCCCATTTCGACTTCCATGGCAGCTCGGGTCTCAAGACCTCGGCTTTGGTCCCGAGCGATGCCTCGAGCGCGGGAGAGGGATTCACGAGCACGGCGTGTCCGCAGAGCGCCAGCATGGGAAGATCCGCCCGGCTGTCCGTGTACCCGACGGAATCAGGAATGAGACCTTCACGGGGAACGAGACCCGACGCGCGCAGGCGTAGCGCCTTGTTTGCGCCCTTGTTGTTGCCGGGCGGGACAATGGGCGGGAGCAGGGGCATGCGTTCTCCCCATTCGAAGGGCGTGGCGATGGCGGCATTGAATCCGAGATGACGGCCGAGCGCTTCGGTATAAAAATCCGGAGACGCGGAGACGAGAATGCAGAGATCGTTCCGTTCCTGATGCCGTTTCAGGCGGGCGAGCGTTTCCGGGTATAGGACGGGCACGAGGCCGCCTTCGGCAAAGAGCTCCGCTTCGCGTTCAATTTCCGTGCGTTTCATGCGCCACAGATAAGCGAGAAATGCCCGCTTCATCAGGGCGGGAGAGCACAGGCGCAGGAGGGTCATCAAAGCGAACGGCAGCAGAAAGAACAGGTAAAGCCGCCGCCATGGCCGGCGCGAGAGAATGTGGGCGGCAAAACGCAGTTGGGAATCTCCGGGGAAGAGCGTCCCATCCATATCGAAAAGGGCAATCATGGAGAAATGAGCGCATCGAGCGGCATGTCCGGCAGCCAGGGAGTATATTCGGGGGGTATGGGAGCTTCGAGCGCAAGGCGCTTGCCGCTGGAGGGGTGCGTGAAGCTCAGACGCCACGCGTGCAGCATCAGCCGTCCGGGAGAAGCTTTTTGTCGGGCGGGATTGGCGTAGATGGGATCGCCGATCAGGGGGTGCCCCATATACTGCATGTGTACGCGTATCTGGTGCGTGCGTCCTGTATGCAGTGTGCAGAGAATCAGTGTTGTGCATGAGGCCGCGTCTTTTGTGAGCGCCTTCCAGTCCGTAATCGCCGGTTTGCCGGAGCCGGGGTTGACGACGGCCATCTTGAGGCGGTTTACCGGATGCCGCCCGATATTGGTGAAGAGCGTGCCGCCGCTTTCGCGGGGGATGCCCTGCACGACGGCGAGGTAGAGCTTTTCGGTGCTGCGTTCAGCGAATTGTGCGGCGAGCGAGCGATGCGCCGCGTCGTTTTTGGCCACGACAATGCAGCCCGATGTATCCTTGTCCAGTCGATGGACGATGCCTGGTCTGCCGACGCCGCCCACGCCGGCGAGGCGCCCGCAGTGGAAGAGCAGGGCATTCACCAGCGTCCCGTCCGGATTTCCGGCGGCGGGGTGCACCACCATGCCGCTTTCCTTGTCCGCCACCACCAAGTCGTCGTCTTCATAGAGAATCGAGAGAGGGAGATTCTGCGGCCGGACGGCGGCCGGTTCCGCTTCCGGAACGTTCACTTCGATGAGTACGCCCCGCGGCACGGCATCTTTCGGTTTGGCGGCCTTCCCATTGACTGTGATCGCGCCTGCTCTGATCAGCGTCTGAATGCGCGACCGCGACAGCTCCGGCAGACGTGCGGCGAGGTATTGGTCGAGGCGGGGAAGACCGTCTGTATCTTCGGAGACGAGGATCATGCGCCGGTGGGATGATGGATGAAAACCCACGGCAGGCCGAAGCGTTCTTCCAGCAAACGCCCCAGCTCGCGCACGCCGAAAGTCTCGGTGCCGTAGTGGCCGCCGAAGAAGAGGTTCATGCCCATGTCCTCCGCCGTGCCGAAAGCCCAGTGGCACACTTCGCCCGTGAGATAGGTGCGGTAGCCCTTTGCATGAATCTGGTAAATCTCGTCCGCGCCCGCTCCGGAGCAGACGGCAACGCGCCCGGCGGGTGTGTTGGGCGCGTCGCTCATCACCCCGCCGACGGGTCCTTTCAAAATCCGCGAAAACTCGGCCTTCAGTTCACCCAGCGTGCCGGGGAAAAAACCGGCGCACCCGATGGGTTCGCCGTGGCAATGGATCTCCGGCGCGATGTCTTCAAGCGAAAGGTATTTGGCGATCAATGCGTTGTTTCCCAACACGGGGTGCAGGTCGAGAGGAAGGTGGGCGGAATAGACCGCCAAGCCCCCGTGCAGGAGCATTTCGAGCTTCTTTTTCCACCATCCGGCGACAGGCGTCATCCCGCTCCAAAAAATGCCGTGGTGCAGCAAAAGCAAGTCCGCTCCAGCCTCGATCGCCGCTTCGATGGTTTTACTGGAGCCGTCCACTGCCGCCGCCACGCGGTTCACCAATCCGTCGTTTTCGACTTGCAGGCCGTTCATGGCGCGCGGATCGTCTTTGATGGAGCCGATGCGGAGAGTATCGTTCAGAAAGGATACAATTTCCTGGAGCGCGACGGGCATTTTACGGTTTTCGGGTGAGTTTGAGTATCGGCACATTGTTCATGCGGTCCCAAGCCGCGGCGGGGAGAGTGAAAATCTCGGCGTCCCCTTCGGAACGGACTGAAACGACGTAATCGGGCATGCCCAGCACACTGGGGTGGGCGTGCCCGGCCACCGATGCCGGGAGCTGCAGCGGGACGGTGTCCCGCCTCTCTTCGCCCGATTCTCGGGGTGCGCCGTTTTTCCCTCCGTCATCTCTTCGGGGGGAGAGAATGAGATAGAGCGCATCCTCCTTCTGCGTGGCGAAGGCGACGCCGGGAAGAGACGGCAGCTCCGGGGCGGGCTCTGCGCCGTAAATCGCCTCCCCGCAGATTTTCAGCCAGGAACCTACGCCGCGCATCGCTTTCGCCACTGCCTCGGGCACTTCGCCCGAGGCAGTCGGGTTGATATTGAGCAGCAGGTTCCCGCCCCGCGCCGTGCATTCGGCCAACTTGAGAATGAGCGTCTCCACAGATTTGACGTTCGTATCGAACCGGCTGTAGCCCCATTTGTCCCCCACCGTCATGCATGCCTCCCAGTCCACACCGGGATACCCTTCCGCGGGAATGCGCTGTTCCGGCGTCAGAAAGTCTCCCTTGCGGAGATCGAGCGCCGCCTTGCCGGCGTCCGGCTTGAGGCCGGAATAGGAGTAGAGGCGGTTGTTCATGATGATGCCGGGCTGAAGATGGCGGCACATCTCGATCAGAGCGGGTGCGTTCCAAGCCCGCTCGCCTTCGGCGGCGCCTTGGGAATAGTCCCACCAAATGATGTCGATCTTGCCGTAATTCGTCAACAGCTCGCGAACTTGGGAATGGAGATAGCTTTTGTAGGCCGGCTGATTGCGCGGAACGCCCCGTTCCTCGAGCATGAACCGCTGCCTCTTCGGATAGCAGAGATCGGGGTTGATCGTATAGTCATAATCGTTATGGTGCCAGTCAATCACAGAATGGTAGAAGCCGATCCGCAAACCGTGTCGGCGCATGGCGTCCACATATTCCCGCACGAGATCGCGCCCCGTGAATCTCTGAGCGTTGAAATCGCTTGCCGCCGTGTTGAAAAGGGCGAACCCGTCGTGATGTTTTGAGGTGAGCACGACATAGCGGCAGCCGGCTTCCTCCGCCAGTTTTGCCCATTCCTCCGCGAAGCCTTCCTTCGGCTTGAAGAGAGGAATCGCCTCGGCTGCGTACTCTTCCGTGTCCAGCTCCATGTTCTTCTGGATCCATTCGGCGCCCCCCGGCACCCCTTTCCATTCTCCGGCCAGCCCGGAGTACAGACCCCAATGAATGAACATGCCGAACCGGGCGCTGCGCCACCATTGCATCCGGACGTCGCGTTCAGCTTTCGTCTCCGTCACGTGCGCGAGCCCGCCGTCCGGGGAGGAAATGTCGGCGGCCTGCATAAGCGCGGAAACGCTGAGGCAGAGGCCTGCCATCCGGGAGAAGTAACGATGCGGCATAGTTCCCGTCCACTATACCTTATCCGTTCCTGTTGTCAATTGCGTAAGAAGACGCGGCAAGGCCGGCGCATCAGAAAAGGCGCGGCGGTCGTTTGCCCGGCGAAGGGGACGGAATGCGCCGGGCCGTTGATATGGAAACGCATGGCGGAGGCAGTCGGAAAAATGATCCCGTCTGGAGCAGTCGAAACCCTCTTATATGTCTCTGCCGTGACGGATGTCCGCGGCCTCCTTCAGGAAGACGACGGCGGCGGCGATGTCCTTGGCGATGTCCCCGATGCGCTCCAGGGATCGGATGATGAAGATGAGGCTGACATTGAGAGACGGGCGCACCTCCCGTTCAGATGAGACAAGAAGAGCCAGAGCCTGGCGGTGAGCCTTGTCCAGTTCCTTGTCGCGCAGACGTATTTCTCTGGCGGCGTCCGCATTCTGAGTTTTCAGACAGCGGGCGGCGTCCCGGAATTCGGATACGGCCATTTCCAGCAGAGGGAGCACAATATCCGGGGAGAGGCTTTTCTGCCTCTTGATGGATGCCTTGGCGTGTCTGGCGGCGCTCGTTATTTCCTCCATGCATTCCTGAAGCTTGTCTCCGCACCGGGAGAGAACGAGCACGAGCCTCAGGTCGCCTCCCAGCGGATGGAACTGGGTGAGCGCGGCGGAGCAAAGGGAGAGCGCCTGCCGGGCCTCCTCCCGCAGCGGGCCGCCGCCCGCAATGATGCCGTTGGCCGCGTCGACGTCGGGGGAGGATATGACGCGCTTCAGGATGTCCATGTATTGCAGCAGACTGCCGCAGATGGCGTTGATGCGGATGCGGATGTCGTCCAGAGCCGCGTCGTAGTGGGGGAGAATGTGATAGCCGGAAAGTGTCATGGAAAGAATGTCTTTGGCGAGGATGGAGATGGCTTCAGCTGAAACGCCCCGTAATGTAGGCTTCCGTTTCTTTTTCCACGGGATTGGTGAAGATCTGGGAGGTCTCTCCATATTCTACCAAGCGCCCCAGATACATGAAGGCGGTTCGGTCCGCGATGCGCGTGGCCTGCTGCATGTTATGGGTGACGATGACAATGGTGAGCTCTTTTTTCAGATCTTCCATCAAGTCTTCTATCTTCAGGGTGGCGATCGGATCCAAGGCGGCGCAGGGTTCGTCCATCAGCAGAATCTGGGGACGGTTGGCTATGGCGCGTGCGATGCACAGCCTCTGCTGCTGCCCGCCGGACAAGCTGTAGGCGCTTTCGTGCAGCTTGTCCTTCACCTCATCCCACAGAGCCGCTCCCTTCAGGCTGCGTTCCACAGCCGCGTCCAGTTCCGAGCGCCTGCTGCGGCCGGCCACGCGGAGAGGGAAGACGATGTTTTCGTAAATGCTTTTAGGAAATGGGTTGTATTTTTGAAAGACCATGCCTGCGCGCTTGCGCAGGGAGATGACCTCCACGCGCGGATCGTACAGACTGGTGCCGTCAATGCGGATATCCCCCTGGCGGCGCACGTCCGGGATCAGATCGTTCATGCGGTTGATGTTGCGGAGGAGGGTGGATTTTCCGCAGCCGGACGGCCCGATGAGAGCGGTTACCCGGTTGGTTTCAAAGGCCATGCTGATGTCGAAAAGAACCTGTTTGCTTCCGTAAAAAAAAGAGAAGTTTTCCACTTCAATAATGGGAGCGTCGTCTGAGGCGGCTGGTTCAGTCATGGGATGGTGAAGGCGAATGAGGTTAGAAGCTGGAGGCCGCGTATTTTTTGCGCAGGCGGCTGCGGATGAGAATAGCCGTGAGGTTCATGACCACCACCAGCAGGATGAGAAGCAGCGTGGTGGCGAAAACCATGGGCTGGGCCGCGTCCGAGTCCGGGGACTGGAACCCCACGTCGTAGATATGAAAACCCAGATGCATGAATTTGCGTTCCAGATGGATAAACGGCCCTTCTCCGTCAATGGGCAGAGATGGCGCCAGCTTGACCACGCCCGTGACCATGAGGGGCGCCACCTCCCCGGCGCCCCGAGCCATGGCCAGAATGAGGCCGGTCATGACGCCCGGCAGTGCGCTGGGCAGGATGATGCGTTTAACCATCTGCCATTTGGAGGCTCCGCAGGCCAGAGCCGCCTCGCGCAGCCCGCGAGGGACGGCGGAGAGTGCCTCCTCCGTGGAGACGATGACTACGGGGAGCGTCATCAGCGCCAGAGTGAGGGAGGCCCACAGGATGCCGGAGGTGCCGAAAGTGGGCGTGTTGTCCACGGCCAGCTTTTTCCAGTAGAAGAGTTCATCGATTGTCCCTCCCAGGCAGTAGACAAAGAACCCGAGGCCGAAGACTCCGAAGACGATGGAGGGAACGCCGGCCAGGTTGTTCACGCAGATGCGCACGGACTGCACCAGTGGCCCCTGCTTGGCGTATTCCCTCAGATAAATGGCGCCGATGACGCCTGCGGGCGTAACCAGCGCGCTCATGAGCAGCGTCATGATGAAGGTGCCGAAGATGGCGGGGAAGACGCCGCCTTCCGTATTGGCCTCCCGCGGGTCGTCCGCGATGAAGTGGTACAGATTGCGGAGGAAGACGCCGCATTTGCCGAAGAATCCCAAGTCATTCGGCATGTAAGCGTAAACAATCTTGTCCAGTCGGAGCTCCCTCTTTTTCCCGTCGCCCAAGGCGTACACGAGCGCGTCCCGGCCCTGCTGCGCCCTCAGTCCGGCCGCATTCGCGGTGTGCCGGGCGTATTCGGCGTTGAGCTGTTCCACATGGGCGCGGAGCCGATCCAGTTCTCCGGCCGGATCGGCCATGCCCGTGAGAATGGGGTTTGCCTGGGGGGTGACCGTGCGCCGTCCGTTCTCCTCCCGAATGTCGTAGGAATGTTCAATGGCCTTGATATCCAGCTTGGCATCAGCCAGTTTGGCGTTGACGGAGCCGATGTCCCTGACGTCAATGGCCTTAAGTTCTTCCCGCAGTTTCGTTTCCCGATTCAGTGCGCGTCGGAACGCCTTCATGAATTCCGGCGAGGCGGCGGGAATGGATTCACCGGTGGACAGCCTGAGCGCAAGCGGTTTGACCAGGGCTTTACCGCCCTCCATGCGTTCCAGGCACAGAAGGTCTTCAGGCGTGGAAGAGGCGGCGACGTCGTGCGCGTCCACGTAGCGGTATGCCTGTCCGTAGACTTCCTTGTTCCCGGTGAAAAGCTGGTATTCCCGAACGGTTCGCGCCGTGGAGTCGGGACGTGCGGGATCCGCGGGAACATGGCGAGTCTGATCTTTTGTGATGTCGGCATACAGGACGAGCGGCTTCCCGCCTTCTGAAGACGGGGCGATCGTCAACTCGTGGATGGTCTTGGGCCAGAATGCTTCCAATCCCTTGAAGGAAATGATGCCCAGCAGACCGAAAATCATGATGAGCCCCAGGGAGAGCCCGGTGGAGATAATCCAGATGTTGGCTTCTCCCAAGGGGCGTTTGGGGGCGGGCGGAAGGCTGAAATCCTGTTTCATGGCAGGCGAATGAATGGTAGGGAACGACATGGCCGGGTCACACGGCATTGAAGCGTTTGCGGAGCCGCTGGCGCACTATCTCCGCCAGAGTGTTCAGAATGAATGTCATGGAGAAGAGAATGAGGCCGCCTAGAAAGAGGACGCGGTAGTGGGTGGAATTTTGCGCCGCCTCCGGCAGCTCCGTAGCGATGTTGGCGGAGAGTGTGCGCATGCCGTTGAAGATGTTCCAGTCCATGATGGGCGTGTTCCCCGTGGCCATCAGCACGATCATGGTTTCCCCCACGGCGCGGCCCAGGCCGATCATCAGAGCTGAGAAAATGCCCGCGGAAGCCACGGGAAGGACGACGGTGCGCACCATCTGCCAGCGGCTGGCTCCCAATGCCTCCGAGGCGGCGATCAGGGATGGGGGGACATTGCTCAGAGCGTCCTCGGAGATCGTGAAAATGACCGGGATGACGGCAAAGCCCATGACAATCCCCACCACCAGAGAATTGCGCTGTTCATAGGGCATGCCGAATCCGCTGCGCCACAGATCCGCGAAAGAGGCGGCCTGAAAATCACCCGCGCCCCACAGGCTCATGACGCCGCGGCAGAGGCTGATGAGGGGCTGTTCCAGCCAATAGCCCAGATATTCCCAGCAGAACCAGGCGCAGAGCAGGATGACAGGGGTCATGACGACGTATTCCACGCCGCGGCCGAATTTGCTGCGCCAAGCGGCGGGGCGCGTGCTCCAGAACCAGGCGATGAGAGACGCCAGACCGGGAATGAGAATGGCCGTGCAGAGCAGGGCGGGAACCTTGTCCTCCATTCTGGGAGCCAGATAGAGGGCGCCGAAGAACCCCAGCACCACGGAAGGGAGGGACGCCATGATTTCCATGACGGGTTTCACCACTCTTTTGACGGCAGGGGGCATGAAGTGAGCCGTATAGACGGCGGCCGCGAGCGCTACGGGAACGGCGAAGAGAAGCGCATACAAGGTGCCTTTCAGCGTGCCGAAGACCAGGGGTGCCAGAGACAGCTTGGATTCGTAGTCGTCTGTGCCGCCCACGGATTGCCAGAGCCGTTTGGGAGAATCGTACCCTTCGTACCAGATTTCCCCGACCAAAGCTTTGGAGCCGGCTTCCGGGTGTTTGTCCTCCATGGAGAAGAAATGGATCTCTCCTTTGGAGTCCACGGCAATGGCGGAATTGAATTCCGTGTTGGCCGCCAGTTGAACCGGAGTGAAGTCCAGCGTTCCGCTGCTCCAGCGGACGTCGGCCGTGGTTCCGTAGCAGAGTCTGAGCTCCCGCGGTGCGGAGATCAGGAAGGAGCGGTTGACGCAGGAAGCCGCGTAATGCCGCGCCGGGCCGTCCAGGGAAGCGAGCTGCCGGGTCCGGCCGAAGAGGAGCAAGGATGAGCCGTCCGGACGAGGGTGGGGATACAGACTGAAAATGACAAGACTGCCCCGGTCGCCTCCCACAACGAGGGACATGCCTCCGAAGAGCCAGTTGACGGAGGCCATTTTCTCTCCTTCCCCCAGCGGGGACGGCATAGTCTGTCGCTTGATCCACGTTTCCTGATCTTCGTCATAGGAGAAATAAAGAAGCTTGTCCGCGTCCGTGGCGATGACGAGGCTGTCTCCGGAGGAGCCGGGCAGCATGGCGGCAGGGCGGCCTTCCAGCTGCTCCGTCAGATCCTGAAACCCGGAGGGGACCGGCTCCCCTTCCTGGAGCGGGGAGCGGGATTCTTCCAGCGTCATCAGCAGGAGGCGCGTGCCTTGTTCCGTCTCCGCGGCTGCGGTGAATACCTTTCGCTTTCCAGCATCTGCGTAGGCGACGCCGGATATTCTGCCGGGGACGGAGCCGCTCTCCGTCAGAGGATAGAGAGTTCCGACCTCCGCTCCGGCTTCGTTCGGGCCGTGGGTGTTCTCCCGGCCGTTGATGCTGAGCCCGGAATGGACGGAAATCAGTCCCACCTTGCCGGATTCCGTGGCGATGGGGTAGGCCGTGAGAGAAGCGTCATAGGAATGTGCGCAGACGGTTTCGCCCTCCGGCAGAGAGACGGGGACGGAGGAGAGGCGCCCGGTGGCCTTGTCCAGAAAGAAGACGTTTTTTCCATTGGCGTAGACGAAAGGGAGCGCGCCGGAAGGATCCAGCCCCCAAGTGCCCGAAACCGGAGCAGATGGCGCGAGGCGCTGCCGTTCTTCCACGTCCGCGTTCCGGAAGAGTGGGATGGTGACGGCCAGCAAAAAGAAAAGAATGCCGAAAACCGCCACAATGACGGTGAATCCTCCGCCGATGATGGTTTTGGTCATGATGCGGTCAAACCAAAGCGTCGTCTTTGCCGCCTGAAAGCGTGCCGGAACGGGTTTGGGCTTTCCGGCCGGTGCAGGGGAAGGGGAATTCATGGCGTCGGAGAGAAGAGATGAAAGGGGCAGGGCCGCGGCGGAATGCGCCGGAGCCCTGCCCCGGCATGTGTTTATGACACGGGAATGCAGCGTTTATTCAATGCTCTTGAGAACATCGGCGCTGACCTTGGCGGGAATTGGGTAATAGCCGTCCTTGGTCACGATTTCCTGCCCGTCTTTGGATACGATGAACTTGATGAATTCCCGGGTCAGAGTGTCCAAAGGCTCGCCCGGCTTCTTGTTGACGTAAATCAGCAGGTAGCGGGAGAGCGGGTATTTCCCGTTGATGCAGTTCTCGTAGGAGGGAGATACCGCTTTCTGTCCGCTTTTTTCGGCCAGTGAAAGGGTTTTTACGCCGGAGGTGACGTATCCGATGCCGGAGTAGCCGATCCCCTGTTCGTCGGAGCTGATGCCCTGCACGACAGCTGAGGATCCGGGCTGCTCCTTCACGGAGTTTTTATAGTCCCCCTTCTTCAAGGCCGTTTCCTTCACGAAGCCATTTGTGCCGGAAGCGCTGTTGCGGCCGTAGATGGAGATGGCTTTCCCTTTCATGGAGGGTGCGCCCGCGTCTCCCCAGTCGGTGATGTCGGCGCCCCCGCGCTTGAAGGTGGAGGAGAAGATCGAGTCGATCTGCGTCAGGGTTAAGGATTGGATGGGGTTGTTCTTGTGGACGAAAAAGGCCACGGCGTCCAGAGCCACCTTGATTTCCGTCGGTTTGTAGCCGTATCTGGCTTCAAAGGCGGCGATCTCCTCCCGCTTCATCTGGCGGCTCATGGGAGCAAGCTGGGCCGTGCCGGCCGTGAGGGCGGGCGGCGCTGTGGACGACCCCTTTCCCTCGACGCCGATTTTGACGCTGGGATATTTTTTGCTGAATCCTTCCGCCCAGAGGGTCATCAAGTTGTTCAGCGTATCGGAGCCGACGGCGTTCAGATTGCCGGAGACGCCGCTGGTGGGCGCATACGGCTTGATGCTGCTGTCCACGGTCACGTGCTCGGCGCCCATGCTCAGAGAGCTGACGGCGGCGGCGATGGTCAGGATTTTGGCGACAAATTTCATGATGTCTTTTCTATGGTGTTGCGCCTTCCGTTTTCCGAACGGATGCCCGTTCATGCCGCGGAAGACGGGGAAGTGATAGCATTCCGCACCCATGCGGAGGAAGCGGATCTTGGTTAAGAAATCGTCACAATGAACAAAATGGTTTCCGCCGGGAAAACGCCGTCCCGCGTCCGGAAAAGAAATCCGCCCTCCTCCGGCCCTGCGCTTCGTTTTTCCCGTCCCGCATCACCCCAACTCCACCCTCCACCCTTCACCCTTCACCCTCCACACTGAGAAAAAGAACTCCCTCCGCCGTGTCCGCGGCGGAGGGAGCCCTCAATCAATATCGACGATCAATATGAAAAATACATTCACTCATTTTT
>JAJQGU010000046.1 GCA_021200315.1 Akkermansiaceae bacterium | reverse complement strand
AAAAGCATAGCGGATTTTGAATCCGCCATGCGGAAACGCCCCCTGAAATTCGCATGTAATCCGCTCTGAACACAACATTTCCCGCTCAAAATACATAACGCCGTTATATAAATTCAGGCCGAAATTCATGAAATGAAATTGAAGCGCAGATAATTTGCCTTCAAAAGAATTTGAATTTTCAGGTTGACAGCGGATTCAAAATCCGCCATGCCTCGCCGCCCACTCCGGATGCCTGCCCCGCCCTTCATTCTCTGAGCGGAAGTCTTGAGTTTGAGCCGCCTCGCTTCGCCCTTCCTCCATTTCTCCCACCACCTTCCGAAGTTTCCTTCTCCCTCCAAACTCCACACTATTTCATCCCTCCACGCTGAATTCGCCCTCCACCCTGTGATGAGAGTCGGTTACTGATTCCATGAAAGAATTGTTATGTTTTTTTTGCTGGAAAGCCGGGAGATGTCTGTTATAGTGCTCCCCATGCCGGTTAAATCCCAGGTCAAAATGGTGAAGCTTCAGGATCTGATTGGAGAATCGCTGCATATGCCCGCCATCGTCGCTTCCTCCGCGGAGAAAATGCTGGGGCTGACGCGCCTTAACAAAGCTTACCGCAAGGTGCTGAACGACATGCAGGCAGGAAGCCGGGAGAACTTTTTCGCCCTTGCCGTGAAGCATCTCAACCTGCGCTATCACCTGAGCCCCGGAGAGCTTGACCATATCCCCCGTACGGGCGCCACTGTGGTGGTGTCCAATCATCCGCACGGCCTCTCGGACGGCCTCATTTTCGGAGATCTGCTCACCAAAGTGCGCAGCGACGTGCGCATTGTGGCCAACAGACAGCTCATGCTCTGCCGGGAATTGGTGCCTTGGATGATCGAGATGGACGTATACGGCGGCGAGGAGGCCACCCGCAAAAACTACGCGGGCATGAAGCAAATACTTTCCTGGCTCAAGGCGGGGCATTGCATCGGCATTTTCCCGGCGGGCACGGTTTCATCTTATTCCCCACAGGACAAACAAGTGACGGACGATCCGTGGAACACGCACATCGCTGCGTTCATCCGCCGCACAAAAGCCACGGCCGTGCCCGTGTACCTCCCCGGGCGCAACAGTCTGCTTTTTCAAGGGATTTCTCTGATCAACAGGGAAGCCCGGGTGGCCTTCCTGCCGCGGGCCGTAGGACGCGATTCGCGGCGTGTCCACCATGTGAAAGTGGGGCACCCCGTCTCGGGCGTGCTGCTGGCTCAGCTGCCTGCGGACGAAGCCATTGCGGCTCAGCTCCGCCTGCGGACCTATCTGCTTGCCAAACGATATGAGAAAAGCAGGAAACCTTTTGAGAGGAAATCGGATAGATTGCGTCATGCCGATCGGGTTATCGCTCCTGTTCCCGCCGAGGAATTGCAGGCGGAGGTGAACGCTTTGCCGGCGGAATGCTGTCTTGTCTCATCGGAGAGCTCTCCCTGGAAGGTGTATGTGGCCACTTCGAGCCAGATACCCAAGTTATTGCGTGAAATCGGCCGACAGCGTGAAATCACCTTCCGCTCCGTCGGGGAAGGCACCGGCAAGAGCTGCGATCTCGATGTGTACGACAATCACTATCTGCATCTCTTTCTCTGGGACAGCGCCGAGGGCAGGTTGATCGGAGCTTATCGGATGGGACTGACGGATAAGATATTGGAACAATATGGAAAGGACGGGCTCTACAATGCGGAGTTCTTTGAGTTTTCATCTGAAGTGTTGACGGTGCTTGCGCGGGGCATTGAAATGGGCCGCGCCTTTATTGCCCCTGAATATCAAAAGAGGCCGACCGCTCTCGGACTGATTTGGATGGGTATCGGCCAATACATGGCGCGCCATCCCGAATACAGATATTTATATGGAACAGTCAGCATTTCGAAAGACTACAATAATTTATCCCGTTCGCTGATCATCTCCTACCTCGAATCCCAAGAGATGGATTTCGTCAAGGCGGCGGGTGTGCGGGCCTTCACGCCGCCGCACAAAATGCGCCTGCATGGTGCGGAGCTGCGCATTCTTCCTTTGGGGCTGACGGACTCCCAAAATCTTTCGGGGATGGTGTCGGAAATCGAGCAGGACGGAAAGGGCATTCCCGTCTTGCTGCGCCAATATTTGAAGCTGAACGGAAAAATACTTGCCTTCAGTATAGACAGGAGCTTCGGCGATGTGCTCGATTGTCTCATTCTCGTGGATATTTACAAGACGCCCGAGCGGTCTCTGAGAAAGTACATGGGAGCCGCGGCCTGTGAGGCCATCGCTCTCGCCAAGCGCGGGCAGAGTCAGTCTGAAACCAGCGGAAAATCGGCTTCAAGAGGGTAGCGCGGCACTTGGATGAGCTGCACGTTATACATGGCGGCAATCGCGGGGGCGTCGGAGCGTGAATATTTCTCGCCGTAATAGATTGTCTTGACGCCATGCGCGCACAGAGCCTGCATGCATGAAGTGCAGGGCATGGTGGTGCAGGCTGCGATCCTTGCCTCGCCGCGCTTGAAAAGGCTGCAGAGGTTGATTTCGGCGTGGAGCATGTATTTCTGGCGTCCTTCGCGTGATTGCCAGAAGTCGGGAGGAGGATTAAAGCCGGGATAAAGACCGTTGTATGCTGTGCCGATCACGCGATTGTCGGCGTCCAGCGCCGCCGCGCCCACTTTCCGATAGGGGTCTTCGGAACGCAGAGCCGCCACATGCGCCAAGGCCATGACATATTCCGGGATCGAAAGGCGAGGCATGCTTTCAGGGTAGCGGATGCGCCTTGAAAAGGCAAGCGCAAACCGGAGGCCGGGCAGCCGTCTCGATGGAGCTCTCCGCCGGAGACTCGCCGGAGACGACGGGACGGGGCAGGCGGCAATCGGCGGCTTCTCTGTTGAGAGACGCGGGCTTGTCCGCGCGGGAGGCCGGGCGGGTTGAGACCCGTTGACAATCGGGAGCGCTTCGGGTAGCATGGGCGGGGAGATGATGGAAGGCATGCATGTTCACGGAGGGGACTGGCGCCGATTGTCGGCGGAGAGAGGAAGGAAGCCGGAGGATATCTTGGATTTCAGCGTGAATGTGCGCCCGGAGGGTGCGCCCGATTGGCTGCGCGGCGTTTTGCTGCGGGGGCTGGATGTCTTGGGTCGGTATCCTTCGCCGTGCGGCGAGGAGGCGTGCGAAGCCGCCGGCGCCTTCCATGGAATCCCTGCCGAGTGCGTGGTGTTTGGCAACGGGTGCAACGGGCTGATCCATTCGCTGCCATTTCTGGCGCGTGACAGAGAGGTTCTCCTTGTGCAGCCGGCGTTTTCGGAATATGAGGCGGCTTGCCGCAAGGCTGGGCTCGCCGTTCGCCATTTCATGACGCACTCGGAGGATGGGTTCGTGCCCGATTGGGAAAGCTTGAAGACCGCCGCCCCCGCAGGAGGAATGGTGTGGCTTGCCTCGCCCGGCAATCCGACCGGTGTCCTGCTCGCTCCTGAACGGATGCGTGAGGCGGCGGAACAGCGGCCTGATGTGCTTTGGGTGCTTGACGAGGCGTTCATCGACTATGCGGGGGAGGACAGTTCTCTGGTAAGCGAGGCGGCGCGCCGGGAAAACTTGATCGTGCTTCGTTCTCTGACGAAGTTTTACGGGCTGGCCGGTTTGCGCTGCGGATATGCCGTGACGGGGCGGAAGTTTGCCGCACTCTGGCGGGCGTTTCTGCCGGCGTGGTGCCTCAATATTCTGGCCGCGGCGGCGGCCTGTGCCGTGTTTGCGGATGCAGGCGGCTTTGCCTCTGCGGAACGGGTGCGCAACGCCGCCCGCCGCGGTGCGCTGTCCGATGCTCTGAAGACGCTCCCTGATGTAGATGTAATGGATTCCGCCGCGAATTACATACTCTTGCGGCTGCGTTCCGGATTTCGTGCGTCGGCGTTGCATTGCCTGCGTGCGCACGGCGTTGTTCTGCGCGATTGTTCGAATTATCGCGGGCTGGAATTCGGCGGGTGGTATCGCGCGGCCGTGCGGGACGAAGAATCCAACGCGGTCTTGGTCGATGTCCTGCGCGAGGCTGCCGGGAAGAGACTCGCTCCCGCCGTTCTTCCGCGCCGGCGCAGACCTGCCCTGATGCTGCAGGGCACCTGTTCGGATGCGGGGAAGAGCGTCCTTGCCGCGGCCTTCTGTCGGATTCTCCTGCAGGATGGCTACGACGTCGCTCCTTTCAAGGCGCAGAACATGGCTTTGAACTCCGGGGTCACCGCTCTGGGAGAGGAGATGGGGCGCGCGCAGATGGTGCAGGCGGCGGCCTGCCGGCTCGATCCCGATGTGCGCATGAACCCGGTGCTGTTGAAGCCGCATTCCGATTGCGGCTCCCAAGTGGTGATGCTGGGCCGGTCTGTCGGGCATCTGGACGCAAGCGGGTTCACGCGGGCGAAAGCCCGGCTCTGGCCGACTGTGTGTCAGGCGTACGACGAACTGTCGTCCGAGCACGAAGCCATGGTTCTCGAAGGGGCGGGCAGTCCGGGAGAAGTGAATCTGAAACATGCCGATATTGTGAACATGAATATGGCGCGGTATGCGGACGCTCGTGTGCTGCTTGTGGGGGACATTGACCGGGGCGGATGCTACGCGTCTCTGCTCGGCACATGGCTGACTTTCTCCCCCGAAGAGAAGCGGCTTCTTTGCGGTTTTCTGGTCAATAAATTCCGCGGGGAGGCCTCATTGCTTGCGCCGGCCCATGATTACATCTTCTCCATGACGGGGACGCCCGTGGCGGGGGTGGTGCCCATGCTGCGGGATCTCCGCCTGCCGGAAGAGGATCGCTCGTCGTTTTCCTTCGAAGATGCCTTGGAAACCCGTCCGGATGCGCTCGATATTGCCGTGGTCATGCCCGGGCATGTTTCGAATTACACGGATTTCGCCCCCTTGGCCGCCGAGCCGGACGTGCGGTTGAGAGCCGTCCGCTCCGCCGGAGATTTCGGTGCGCCGCATTGTGTCATTCTGCCCGGCTCAAAGAGCGTGGTGTGCGACTTCCTCTCGCTGCGCGAGTCCGGCCTGGCGGATCTCGTGGCGGAGCATGCCCGGGCCGGGAAATGGACTCTCGGTATCTGCGGCGGCCTTCAGATGATGGGGCAGGCCGTGCATGATCCGTATCAGGTGGAATCCGGACATGTACACGCGCCCATGCTCGGACTGCTCGATTTTGAAACGACCATGCAGTGCGGGAAAACTCTCGCCCTGGCGGAACGCGTCCGCACTCCGCTGGGCGTCCCGACGAACGGATACGAGATCCATCACGGCGAGACAGCGGCGGGGAAGGGATGCAGGCCGCTTTTTTTTAAAACAGACGGAACTCCCTGCGGATTCGGCGCGGATCGCATGTGGGCCACCTATCTGCACGGCATTTTCGATGATGATGCGTTTCGCCGTGCGTTCATCGACCGCGTGCGTCTCGATTCCGGGCTTGAACCCGCCGGGCGCGTTCTCGCCGAGTATAATCTCGAAGCCTCCATCGATCGCTTGGCGGATGCCGTGCGGAGCGCCGTCAATCTCCGAATCGTCTACCGTTCCATGGGCTTGGCATGATTTCTTTTTCCTCTCTCTGCGTCCTCCCGCTTGCGCTGGCCTTGGATTTTCTTCTGGGCGAGGCGCCGAACTCCTGCCATCCTGTCTGTTTGGCGGCGAAGTGGGCCGGGTGGATGGAACGATTCTGGAAGCGGCGTCTCGGGAAAACTTTCTGCGCGGGAATGTGGGCTGCGCTGGGTACGCTTGTTCCCGCCGCTGCCGCGGCATGGGGCACGGCAGCGCTCGCCCGCTGCGGGGGCGCCATGAGCGCCGCTGACCTGACGGCCGCCGTGTGGGTGTATCTGTGTCTTTCGCCGCGCAGCCTGGCCGAACATGCCGGGAGGGTGCTGCGCGCGGCGTGCGGGGGAAATACGGAGGAGGCGCGGGGCGCCGTCTCGATGATCGTGGGCCGCGATACGGGCGGCCTCGATCTGGCGGGCGTTTTGCGGGCCGCCATTGAAAGTGTCGCGGAAAATTGGACGGACGGCGTGCTCGCCACCCTGTTCTGGGCGGCGGCGGGCTGGACGCTCGGGGGCGCGGAAGGATGCGCCGCCGCAGCGGTTCTGCATCGGGCGGCCAATACGTTGGACGCGCTGTGGGGCAAGCGCAATGCGGAGTACCTTCATTTCGGCGCTTTCGCGGCGCATGCGGACGATGTTCTGAACTGGCTCCCCGCCCGGTTCTCTCTTCCGCTGGCGTCGCTGGCGGCTTTTCTGATGCCGGGGCTGCGGGGAGCGGGGGCCCTGCGCATCGGATGGAAGTACCGCAGGGCGCACGCCAGCCCGAACTCCGCCTGGAGCGAGGCGGCTTTTGCGGGAGCTTTGAATCTCCAAATAGGGGGAGCCGTTGCCTATGGAGGCGTGAAGGCCGATTACCCGTGGATAGGCGAGGGGACGCGGGAGGCGTCGCCTCGTCATCTGAAGCTTGCAGTCCGTCTGATGCTGGTGGGCACATTGCTGGCGGCGGCTCTTTTCTCGGCGGCGTTCTCATGGAGTCCCCTCTGGGCATGAATCGGCATTCTTCCCGGAAGCGGCCGCGGAGCGATGTCAAAAGCCTTTTCGTCTTTCCCCGCCGCGGCGCATGAGTGAAAGAATGGCGCTGCAAGACGTGTATCTTTCTTGAATACCGGAGCGCATCCGATATACTTCATTCCATACACGCCATGTCTCCATCCCTTCTTCCGGTCATTTCCCCTGCGTGGGATGTAGTCGACCTTTTTCAAAAGGGCGGCTTCATCATGTGGCCTCTGTTGTTCCTTTCATTTGTGGCCGCCATCATTTTTTTCCTTTGCCTGTGGACGACGCGGCGCGGCGCGGTGCTGCCTTACCGCTTTGTTTCGGAAGTGGAGGTTTATTTGCGCAAGAAGGATTATGGCGGCCTGCTCGCCCTGTGCGACTATAACGATTCGAGTTTCTCCCGCACGGTGCAGGTCATGGTGATGTTTCTGCAGCGCAACCCCATGGCCAGCTTTGACGAGGTGCGCGACGTGGCCGCCGCAGAAGGGTCGCGGCAGGCAAATATTCTCACACGCCAAATTTCGTGGCTTTCGGACATAGGCGCCATCGCTCCGATGCTGGGTCTGCTGGGCACGGTGATCGGCATGATGAAGACGTTCATTGAGATTGCCGACGGCAATTTTGAAGGGGTCAAGCAGATGCAGATGGCCGGCGGTATCGCCGAAGCCCTCATCACGACGGCGGGGGGGCTCATCTTGGGCATTCCCGCCGTGTGCTTTTATGCCATCTTCCGCAGCCGTGTGCAGAAGCGCGTTACGGACATGGAGGCGGCGATCACTCATATCCTGTCCATCGTTTCCATTCAAATGGATCGCGAGAACAGGCTGGGCGTGTCGGCGGCTCCGGAGCGGCTGGCGGAGCCGCTCGATGATGATGATGAATATTAAATGCGTTCACGGAGCGTCTTTGCGCGATGAAACTGAGTTACAGAATGCCTGATCCGATTGGCTTTCAGCTGGCGCCCATGCTCGATGTGGTGTTCTTGTTGCTTATTTTCTTTGTCGTCACCCAGAAGTTCATGCTCAACGAGCAGGATCTCAAGGTGAAGGTTCCTTCGGCACCGCAGTCGTCGGAAGAGGCGTCGCGCGCCATTGATGAGCTTATCATCAACGTACGGGAGGACGAGCAGGGGGGGATCGTGGTCACGATCGATCGCGAGCGTTTCTCACTTGACCAGCTCGAATCGCGCCTGCGCAACATGGCGCGCCTGAATCCCAGCCAGCCCGTCCGCATTCGTGGAGACGCCGAAGCCCGTTGGCAGAAGATTGTCGATGTGATCGCCCGCTGCAATGCCGCCGGTGTCTGGAATGTTTCATTCTCCAAAAAAATGCCGCCGGACAAAGCGCAGGAGACGGCCGCTCCCGCTCCATAATTCGTTCCCCCGTTTACCGATGAGAAAATGCTTTCCTTTCATACTTGTCATGCTGGCTGCGGGCTCGCCCGCAGTGCAGGCTCAGCGGGTCGCCCGCGAGGTGCCTGATGATGACATTTTGGTGGCCGATCGTGAAAATGATTCGTTTGCCATTGCCGAGCAATTGTATATGCAGAGCCAGGACTCGGGGCTTGCTCCGGAGGAGAAACGCTCTCTTCTTGTCCAGGCCGAGAAGATGTTCGCCGATTTTGCAAAACGCTATCCCAAGTCTCCTCAGTGGGGGCGGGCTCAGTATCATCGCGCCTCCTGCCTGTCCGGGCTGGGCAAAATCAATCAGGCCAATGTAGTGCTCGCGGAAGCGGCCACAAAATCCTCCGGAGATATAGCGGCCTCTGCCGCCTATGCGCTGGCTAACCAGTGTGACCGGCTCTTGGACTGGGAAAAGGCTCGCCGGTATTACGAGATCACCGTTGCTCAAACGACTCACCAGAAAATGCGCGCCGACGCCCTTTACCGCATGGGGCATGCCTATATGAAACTCGGGAACCGCAGCAAGGCGCAGTCGATTTTCCAAGAATTGGTCTCCTCTCCGGGCATCGAGGCCGATCTGCGGGTGTATTCGTTGAAATCTCTGGCCGATCTGGCAGCGGAGGACGGGCGGTTGGAGAGCGCCTATGGATTTTATCGCCGGCTGCTCGACGGTGAGCGTATTTCTCTGGAAGTCCGGAGCAAAGCCACACTGCAGGCGGCGCGCATCGCCGCCAAACTGGGGCGTAACGCTGAATCGCAGGAGCTCTATCACCGCCTTTCCAATATGCCCGGCATGGAAGCGTACGCTCCGGAAGCCGTGCTGGAAACGTTTCTCCTGCTCTACCGGGATAAAAATTATACGGAAATCGCTGCCCGCGCCTCGTCCAGCGCGCCTTTGTCCGATCCCGGTATGGAGGCCCGCCGTTGTCTCATCATCGGGCAGGCGTACTATGAACTGAAGCAGTATGAGCGGGCCATGCAGTATTTCGCTGCGGTTGAGGCAGTCCGGCCGGGAACGGAGGAGGCGGTGGACGCTTCGTATCGGAAACTCGTTTGTGCTTCGGAATCGAAGAGCGCACGTTTCATGCAGTTGGCGCAGCGTCACCTGAATGTCTATGCCGTGCCGGGCGCCAACTGCGAAAATCCCCTGAATGATCTCGTACGGCTGATGTATGCGGAACGGATGCTGCTGGTGAACCCCGAAGAGGCCGCCCGGCAATATGCGGCTCTGCGTTTGCGGAATCTGCCGGAGAAGCTTCGTTCGGAAGCTGCATATAAATGTGCGTGGAGTCTTGCTCAGGCGGGCAGCGCTGATGCCATAGGACGGCTTGATGCCTTTATTCACGATTATCCCAATGACCGCCGTATGCCCGAGGCCTATGTGCTGCGCGGCGTTACTTATCGCAAGATGGGGAAGGATGATCTGGCTCTGGCCGATTTCAAGAAGGTGATTACGGAATATCCGAAATCCAATGCGGCCGCCTTGGCATGGCAGAGGGCCGCCCAGATGACGGCCGGCAGGGATGCCGTCGCGATGATATTTTATTACGAGGGCTTGATCAAGAACTTCCCCTCCATTAAGCCCGCGGCGCTTGCCGAAGCTCATTATGCCCTGGCCAAGGCATACTACGAAAAAAGAGACGGCGAGAAGGCGGTTTTTCATTTTCAAGAGGCGAAGACGCTCAACAGCGCGCAGTACGGCTCTCTTGTGGACGCCAATCTGGTGCATTGTTACTACATGATGCAGAATCTTGACAAGCTTCGGGAGGCATTGGAACATCTGCGTGCGGAAAACAAGGCTTCGTTTGATGCGCTTCCTTTGCCCATTCTTACTTGGCTGGGGTGGACGAGCTTCCAGAGGAAAGATTATGCCACTGCGGATGAATACCTGAGCATTGTGGTGAAAAACGCGGCGGGCGGGAGTGCGTCCGAAGCAGGGGGACAGCATCCCGTCTCGAGCGGAAAAGTGGATGCCTCGGTCTGGAAAGCTCTGGCCAAGTCGCGCCTGATGCTTGAAAAATATCAGACGGGCAATTTGGCGATCGATCGGTATCTCGCCATGGAGGCGCAGCCGTATCGCCGGATTGAGGGCATGAAGGACAAGGCAGAGCTTCTCTTTGGCATGGGGCGGTACGCCGACGCCCGCCAAGTGGCGGAAGAGGCGATCGGCCAGGGTGTCGACGGCCCTTTGAAGTCCGCTCTCTACATTGTGCTGGGGGATACGTATTACGCGGAGAAAAATTATTCGGAGGCGGCAAAAAACTATGGGCGTGTGGCTAATGTGATTTCTGACACGGAAATGAAGCCGGCCGCTCTGTACAAATTGATCGCCGCGTTGAAAAAAGCGGATAAGGCCGAAGAGAGTACTCTGTATGAGAAAATGCTGCGCGATGAATTCCCCTCGTGGGTTCCCGATAGGCGGCTTCGGCTGCTGATGGAATAAGCTCATGTTGGGAACAGGGATTAACCGACGGAAGCGATGGTTCGATGTCTTTGGCATCTCGCCGGGGAGGATTCTGTTTCTGTTGGGGCTGCTGGCTTGTTTGCTGGCTCTGCTGTTCGGCGTGTTCCTGTGGTATTCGTGGCGGGCAAGTACGTACGATATAGATCTGGTGGCCGCTCCTCTCCCGGGGTGCACGGTGTATGATTCCTCGTCTCCGGGATTGCGCGTGGCGGAATTGACGGGGAAGGGTCGTCGTGACGTTGCGTGGAGCGAGCTGCCGGAGGATCTCATTCATGCCTTTGTCGCTCGGGAAGATGAGCGATTTTTCGAGCATGGCGGCGTCGTGTTTTCATCGTTCGTCCGCTCGATGCTGAAGAATATTTCAAGCTTTTCCTATCAACAGGGGGCGTCGACCATTTCGATGCAGCTCGCGCGCAATACGTATGATCTGCGCGATAAGTCCATCGACCGCAAACTGCTGGAAGTGGCTCTCACTTTGCGTATTGAAGAGAAATACGACAAGAAGGCCATCTTCACCCAGTATCTCAACCGCATTTATTTCGGGCAGGATTGCTACGGCATTGCTCAGGCGGCGTGGCATTACTTCGGCAAGGAGGTTTCGGCTCTCGATCTTTCAGAGAGCGCCATGCTGGCCGGCATTGTGCGGGGGCCTTCCATTTTTAATCCTGTGCGGGATATGAAAGCGGCCGTATGCCAGCGCAACGCCACGTTGGACCGCATGTGCGCGCTCAAAATGATTTCTCCTGAACTGTGTGAGAAGACAAAGGCGCAGCCCGTCGAGATCGTCCCGTCTGCGGTGTCTCAGGCAAGTTCCTATGTGCTGATGTGGGTGCGCGGCGAGCTCTCGGAGCTGCGCGGCCAGTATGGTGAGGGAGGCGCGGGCATCAATGTGGTTACGGCGTTGAATCTGCCCGTGCAGAGAGAAATTGAACGGGAGACGGAAGCGATGCTGACTTTTATGGAGGGAGGAAGCGTCCCTCTCATGGTCGATGAAGAATTCCCTCCGGCGCCTCAGACCAGCTCGGCGGGGAAAAGACGCCGGGATTTCCTGCGCACTCCGGCGCGGCGCATGATGCCCGGACGCGACAAAGCAGGACTGGGAAAATGTATCCAGGCGGCGGTTCTCTGCGTCAAGGCGAGCAACGGCAATATACTGGCTGTAACAGGAGGACGTTCTCCCATCGACGGAAAGAACCGATGGCTTGAAACATCGCGCCCGGGTCTCGCCTTTGCGCCGATCGTGTTCGCCTGCGCCAGTGATTTCGGCGAACATGGAATGCACATTGTGGAAAACAAAGCGCTGGAGACAGGGCGGAGGCTGGGCAGCAGAGCGCTGATCCGCTATTGTGCCCGCCTGCATTTCTCGGATTCTCTGCCCGAGGGGGACGATTTGTATTCGGGGCTTTTCCCGATGAAGCGCATTGACATAGCGCGCAGCCTTTTCTGCCTCATTCGCCGCGGCAGGGATTATCCGCTTCGCATGGTGCGCCGCATCAGCAGCTTGGGTGGCTCTTCCCTCTATGCCGAAAGTGCGGCCAATCCGCCGGAGGCCATTCCCCGCGAAGTGGCGCGCGTGGTGACAGGTCTGCTGCCCTTTCAAAAAGAGGGCAGACTCACTGTGCTGCGCTGTTCTCTGCCGGGAAACGATGGCCAGTGGGTGCTGGTGTCCGGAAGGGAAATGGCCGTTTTCCTCTGGCTGGGATTCGACGAACCCGATGCCGGCGTCACTTCTTCCAGGGGATACGAGGCGTTTATGCGCCGCTGCGCACTGATTCTGGCCAACCGGATCTATTCGCGCGCCAACGATCTTCTCACAGAACAGAAAAGACATGAACATACAACATCAGGCATTGCAAGTCGCGATTGAAACGGCCAAGATGGCGGGTGCTTTCCTCAAGAAGCATTTTGGCGACGACAAGCGTGTGGACGAGGCTTCACAGCACGATATCAAGCTCGAACTCGACAAGCTGTCGCAGGCGCTCATTTTCGGGCATATTTTAAAGGTGTTCCCCGATCATGCCCTCTTGGGAGAAGAAGGCGTGGAAGGCAATTCGGCCTCTCCTTATGAATGGATCGTGGATCCCATTGACGGAACTGTCAATTACTACTATGGCATTCCTCTTTATTGCGTGTCGATTGCCCTCCGATATCAGGGCGAAATTATCGTGGGGGCGATTTACGACCCCATGCTCGACGAGTGCTGGTATGCTGAAAAGGGGGGCAAGGCGTATAAAAACGGTGTGGAACAGCATGTTTCCCCGCGCACGAAGATGGCCGAGGCCATTGTGTTTATCGGTCACGGCAAAACGGATGGTTCGAAGGAAAAGGGATTGCAGCGCTTCGCCCATGTTTCCGGGCAGGTGCGCAAGATTCGCATTATCGGTTCGGCCGCGCTCGCCCTGGCCTATATCGCCTCCGGGCGTTTCGACGCTTACGTGGAAAGTCTGGTCTCCATCTGGGATATTGCCGCGGGCAAACTCATTGTGGAATGTGCCGGAGGGAGGGTGGATTTCACCCCCTTCTCCGAAGGGAGCACTGGGGGGTCCATCATTGCGTGGAATGCCGCTGTTCCTATCGTGGAATCTTTGGGGGACTAGACGCTTTCTGTCTCATGACTGCCTCTTCAACGGATTGTCTGCCTGCATCTGCCGCTCCCCTCGAGGTGCGCTGTGGCTTGGGTTACGATATTCATCGCTTCGCCGCGGAGGATTGCCCGCTGTGGCTTGGCGGCGTATGCGTGGCCGGCCATGGCGGACTGGACGGCCACTCCGATGCCGACGTCCTGTGCCATGCGATTGCCGATGCCTTGTTTGGCGCTGCCGGTCTGCCCGATATCGGGTATTGGTTCCCGCCGCACGATGACTCCTGTGCCGGCATCGCCTCGATTCTCATTGTAGGCAAAGCGGTGGAATTGATACGGGAGCGCGGCGGTTCCGTGGTGAACGTTGATGCCAGCCTTATTGCCGAAGCGCCGAAGATTCGTCCGCATGTGGATGCCATGAAGGCCGTGCTGGCGGAGGCTCTCGGCATTTCGCGGAATCGCGTGGGCATCAAGGCCACGACAAATGAAAGCCTCGGCGCGCTTGGCCGCCGCGAAGGCATGGCCGCTCTGGCCGTGGCTGCCGTCCGGATGCCCGTAGAGTGAATGCTCGCCATGAAGGCTGTTTCCCCACTTGATGAATTGGCTGCTGCTGTCGTGCGGCGCCTCGTGGAGAAACGCCTTACAATCGCCACAGCGGAAAGCTGCACGGGAGGGCTCATTGCGGAAGTGATCACCCGCGTGCCCGGCGCGTCGAAAGTGTTTGGATTCGGATGGGTCACTTATGCCAATGCGGCCAAGGAACGGCTTTTGGGTGTTCCGGCAGACTTGATTTCCTGCAGAAACGCTGTCAGCGAACCCGTTGTCCGTGCCATGGCGGAGGGGGCGCTTGCACGTTCTCAGGCTGATGTGGCGGTTGCTGTCAGCGGTTTGGCCGGCCCCGGCGGCGGGTCTCCCGGTATTCCTGTCGGCACTGTATGGCTTGCCTGGGCTTCTCGTTTTTCTCCCACGCGGGCTCACCTCGTGATGCGTCCCCTCCCGCGTCGGGAGTTCCGTGAGATGACGGCTGAGTACGCATTGAGGGGAGTCTTGGAAATGACGCTGGGTGAATGAAGGCGTCCGGCGCATTCCCCCGCATTATACGGTGACCCATTCATCCATTCGCGCGATGTGGGTCGCTCCGTCATGCACCTGATCGAGGGTGGCCTTGAAGGATTCTGCTCCTTCCTGCTCTCCATGGACGAGGAATACCTGTTTGCGGGTTCCTCCCATGCGGCGGAAATAGGCGAGCAGTTCGTCGCAGTCGGCATGCCCGGAAAAGGAGTCCAGCTCGCGGACGGCGGCACGCACGTGATAGCGTTCGCCGAGGATGGGCACTTCTTTCTCGCCGTCGAGAATGCGGCGGCCCAATGTGTGCCCGGCGCAGTAGCCCACGAAAAGCACGGTGTTGGCCGGGTTGCCGATGCCGTTCTTGAGGTGGTGCAGAATGCGGCCGGCTTCGCACATGCCCGAGGCCGAGATGATAATGGCCTTTCCTTTTAATCGGTTGAGTTCCTGCGATTCGCTGATGGAGCGGATCAGCCGCAGATGCTCAAAGCCGAAGGGATCGCGTTCGGCGAAAAGAAAGTTGTATACCTCTTTGTTGAAACACTCCGGGTGAATGCGGAAGATCTCTGTGGCGCTCACGGCCATGGGGCTGTCCACAAACACGGGGATGCGGGGCAGGGCGTTTTCTTTGTATGCCTTGTTGAGAATGTAAAGCAATTGCTGAGTCCGTTCCACGGCGAATGATGGAATGAAAATTTTGCCGCCTCGCGAAAGCGCCTCCTTGATGTAGCTGCAGAACATCTGGTCATCCCGCGGCGGGGATTCGTGCGTGCGGTTGCCGTAGGTGCATTCCATCAGGAGGATGTCTACATCTTCCACGCTGGAGGGATCACGCAGCAGCTCATTGTTGCCGCGTCCGATGTCTCCCGAAAAAAGCAGGCGCTTGTGCCTGCCGTCGTCTTCGTCGTCAATGTCGAGGCATATCTGAGCGGCGCCCAGAATGTGCCCGGCGTCGAAGAAGGTCAGGGTGACGCCTCTCCCTAAGGAGAGGGCGCGTTCGTAGCCGATGTTCACGAACAGTCGGAGACACTGCTCGGCGTCCTGCTCCGTATAGTTCGGAACGGCCTCGGGGGCAGTGCCTCCCCTGCGCCTGTTCATCTTGTTGAAGAAGTCGCAGTCGCTCTTCTGAATGCGTGCGGCGTCGGCGAGCATGATCTGACAGAGATCGCGCGTGCCGTGGGTGCAGTAGATATTCTTGCGGAATCCCTTTTTGGAGAGATTGGGGAGATTGCCTGAATGGTCGATATGCGCGTGGGAGAGAATCACGGCGTCAATCTCCGCCGGATCGAAATAGGGAAAATCCCGGTTGATGCGCAGAGATTCCTCGCGGCGGCCTTGAAACATGCCGCAATCCAATAAAATGCGCATACCGTTCACTTCGAGTAGATGTTGGGATCCCGTCGTCGTGCCGGCCGCGCCGCAGAAATGGATTTTCATTCCTGAATTATAGGATGCTGCCCGTCAGATTCAAGAAAAAACATCTATAGGCACAGGAAGATCCGGATATGTCTCCAAGTTAAGGGAAATGGAGAAAGATGAGGCATGATGGGCATACAACAATGGAGGCTGGAATTGTTCCCTCGGCAAATCGTATGCCGGGGTGGACAAAAATCAAAAGTCCCCGTGGCAAAGGCACCCTGTTTTAGCCGGATGGCAAGACTTGCCCCTCGTCTTATCGCGGATGAAGCTGTAAAAGGCGTCCCGACATTTCGGAGACGGCTTGTCCAGCATGCGTAGCGACGATCTTCATTCAAAGCAGAATCCCATTGGATTAGAATCCCATTGGATTTCAAAAAGATAAACGCCCTTTTGGGAGGTAAGACAAGCTTTTCTTGAAGAATGGCGTCAGAGAGAAGCTTTCGCCGCCTCGGTGTGGGAATATAGTTGGCCTGCAGGCTGGCGGTGAATGGCTCCGGTTATGGTATGGGGAGTCAAGGCAAGCCGCTGTTGCTGTTCTGAATGCCTCAAAGCCAGTGAACTCCCGAAGCGGGAAAAACTCGTGCTCGGGGCGGTGCGGCGGAAGCGCTCCATGATGATTTGTCCGCTCGGGCAGGCTTTATCTTCTTGTCTGATGGGGGAGCATGCCTTTTCCGCATATCCGCCAACGGCTCGGGACAGAGAGTACTCATGGAATGCCGGAACGCGTCACTTTGTGCTGGATGTGGACGGCCGGGCATGCTAATCTGGCGGGGATCATTATACCATGAGCGAATATATCCTCCCCCACGTTGATGGGTACTTGAAGATTGCGTTTGACTATGGCTGTTCAGACGTACATCTGGCTGTCGGCAGCAAGCCCACTTGGCGCCGCTTCGGCCAACTGCAGGCCATCTGGCAGGAAGCGCCTCTGTTGACTGCCGAGGACACGGAAATGCTCGTCAACAGCTTTCTGACTGAACGCGAAT
Organism: Akkermansiaceae bacterium; assembly: GCA_021200315.1. Taxonomy (GTDB): domain Bacteria; phylum Verrucomicrobiota; class Verrucomicrobiia; order Verrucomicrobiales; family Akkermansiaceae; genus Akkermansia. The sequence continues at coordinate 39,979 of JAJQGU010000046.1, read as the reverse complement.
GGAATCGGCTGCGCACCAAAGGCGACGTAGATTTCGCTTATCAGAACGCCTTTGGCCGCTATCGTTCTTCGGTGGTCAAGCAGCGTCTGGGCTACGATATCTGCTGCCGCCTGATCAACACGAAAATCCGAAGCATGGAGGAAATCGGCCTCCCGGTCGACGCCATCACGCCGCTCACCCGCTACAACAACGGCCTTATCCTTGTCACCGGAGCCATCGGCTCCGGCAAATCGACCACCTTGGCCGCCATCATCGATTTCATCAACGAAGATCGCACCGATCACATCATTACTCTCGAAGATCCGATCGAATACGTCTTCCACTCCAAAAACTGCCACGTCAACCAGCGCGAGGTACACCTGCATACCGAATCCTTCGGGCGCGCGCTGCGCGCCGCCTTGCGTGAAGACCCGGATGTGATTATGGTGGGTGAAATGCGCGATCTTGAAACCATTCAGCTGGCGCTCACGGCCGCTGAAACCGGCCACTTGGTGCTCGGCACGCTGCATACGGGCTCAGCGGCACGCACTATCGACCGCGTTCTGGATGTCTTTCCCAATGAGCAGAGAGACCAGATCCGCATCATGGTGAGCGAATCCCTGCGCGGCGTGCTCTCCCAGCAGCTTCTGCCGAGAGCGGACGGCACAGGGCGCGCTCTGGCCATGGAATTACTCGTCAATACGGCGGCCGTGGCCAACAGTATCCGCGAAGGCAAAACATTCATGATCCCCGGCTTCATCCAGACCGGCAAGCAGCAGGGAATGATCCTCATGGACGACTCTCTGCAAAAGCTCTACAGCAGCGGCGCCATTACTGCTGAGGAATGCCTTTTCCGCGCTGACAACAAGGCGCTCATGAAACAATTTCTCGGTGTAAACTAACGCTTCCCTTCCGATTATGAACGAAATCGACCAATATTTTCAATATCTCGTGGAATCAGGTGGTTCAGACCTCCACCTCAGCGAAGGAGAGCCTCCGAAGATCCGCGTCCACGGCAGCGTGACACCTATCTCCGAAGATATTCTGTCACACGAAGTCATCAACCGCCTGCTCAGCCAGATCTGCGATGCAGAGGCCTACGCCCGCTATCTCGCTGCGGGAGACCTCGACTTCGCCTATGAAATGGACGAAAAATCCCGTTTCCGCTGCAACTTCTTCAAGCAGCAGCGCGGCCTCGCCGCCGTGTTCCGACTGATTCCCACCGACATCATGACGCTTGAGCAACTGGGCATCCCCGACCCCGTGCGGGAATTCGCCCACATGCGCAGCGGGCTCGTGCTGGTGACAGGCCCCACGGGTTCCGGCAAATCGACCACGCTGGCCGCCATCATCGATTATATCAACAACAACCAATCGCGCCATATCATCACGGTCGAGGAACCCATCGAATTCGTCCATCGCAACAAAAACTGCATCATCACCCAGCGCGAGGTTCCCATGCAGACGCCTACTTTTGCGGACGGCCTGCGCGCCGCCCTGCGCGAAGACGCCGACATCATCCTCGTGGGCGAAATGCGCGACCTCGAAACCATCAGACTCGCCCTTACTGCCGCCGAAACGGGGCTGCTCGTGTTCGGCACGCTGCACACCAACAACGCACGCAAAACTGTGGACCGCATCATCGACGTGTTCCCTTCCGATCAGCAATCCCAAGTGCGCACCATGCTGGCCGCATCCCTCCGCGGCGTCGTCGCTCAGCTGCTCATGAAGCGATGCGACAAACCAGGACGCTGCGCCGTCAACGAAATCATGTTCGCCACGCCGGCCGTGAGCTCAATCATCCGCGAAGGGGCCACACAGAAATTGACCGATGTGATCGTGGGCGGCAAGCAGATGGGCATGCAGTTTATGGACGACGCCATCTGGCAGAAGCTTCAGCAAGGCTATGTCTCCCCGGTGGAAGCTTATATGAAGGCCATCGACAAAGCGCGCTTCCGCAACTTCCTCCCGCCGGAAGATCAAAAGCTCGCCAACAGCAGCGGCGGGGCCTGAGCTATTTTCCCTTCACAGAAGTGAACCCGATAAAATTCCTTGTAGTCAAGATTTTTCTGTTTGCGGCCTTTCTCGTTTATCTGATCGGGGATCTTTACATTTGGCACGGTTTTGTATTTCAGCACCTCGAACCCGGTTCCAAAGATCTGCAAACGCATTTGGGGGACGCATCGCCCGTGCGGGTGGAGGTGTTCGGCGAAAGCATCACGGAAAACCAGATCGCCAGACGAGCCGCCGAATTGGCGCAAGTGTCCGGGAAAAAGGAACTTGCGCAGACTGCCGTCCAGCGCGGCATTGCACGGGCCGATCTCATCCGCTCGGCAATTCTGCGCATCAAGGCTCGCTACAATGACAGGGAGTTTCCCAATCTCCGCGGAAACGCCGAACGGGAATTGCAGCGGGAGGAATCACGCTTCGAATCTCCCGCTTTGTTTGAGGCGGCGCTCAAATCGCAGGGATTCACGCGCGAAGCTTGGCTAGACCGCCTCGAAACGCGGCTGAAGGAGGAATTCCTGCTGCGGCGGGCTGCGGCTCACGCCCTCCAAATCACGGATGACGAACTAAAGACCGGCTACGAGCTCGTGAAAGATGAGCTCGCCGTCCCTCCCTCGCGCGAATGCAGTCAGATTTTCTTTTCCACGCTGAATAGAGATCCGGAGACCGTGAAGGCACATGCTGAGACGCTCCTGCGGCGTCTTGTGTCCGGGGAAGACTACGAAACTCTGGCCGGGGCGTTCAGTGAAGATGAGCGCAGCAGGACTGCGGGTGGACGCCTCGGGCTCGTCTTCGATTCTCCGCGCCGCCCGCTGCCGGAGCTGCCGCTGTTCGATATAAAGGCCGTGCCGGAAAACACCCCCGTGCTGCTCAGGAGCCGCTGGGGCTGGCATCTCATCAAGGCATCGCCCATCATCCCTTCCCGCGTTCCCTCCTTAGATGAAATAGAACCCTCCCTGCGCAGCGCCATACTGAGCGCAAGGCAGGAGCTGGCGACCCGCACCCATTTCAACACGCTTCTCCGCGAAGGTTTTTTCAAGAAGACAATACGCAATCATGACCAATAACACGCTCAGTTCTCATCGCGCAGACGCCCTTCGGGGCGTTTCGTCCATTCCCGGCGACAAGAGCATTTCGCACCGCGTAGCCATTCTGGGGGGGCTGTCGCGAGGATGCATGGAAGTATCCAACTTCCTCTGCAGCCACGACTGTCTGAACACTCTGCGCGCCATGGAACAACTGGGCGCGCGAATCACCCCCCGCCGGAGCCGTCCCGGTTTCGGCCCTGTGGATTTTACTCTCGAAGGCTGCGCCATGGCTCCCAAGCAGCCGCAGACGGACATTGACTGCGGCAACTCCGGCACGGGCATGCGCCTGTTGGCCGGCCTCCTCTCCGGTCTGCCATTCGAAAGCCGACTCTTCGGTGATGACTCGCTCTCCTCGCGCCCGATGAAGCGCATCGTCGATCCGCTTCTGCTCATGGGCGCGCAGATCAAAACCCTGGGCGAAAAGCCTGGCTGCGCTCCGCTGGCCATCCACGGCTCACGTCTGCGTCCCATTGAGTACCATCTTCCCATGGCCAGCGCCCAGGTCAAGAGCGCGATCCTGCTGGCCGGCATGCTCACCGAAGGCTGCACCACCATCCATCAGCCGGCCCTCACGCGCGACCACACCGAGCGTCTCTTCCACCACTTCGGCGTACCCTGTACAGTCGATGCGCTCGACGTCACCGTCAGCGGTCCTGCCGCTCCCATTGCACGGGATATTGCCATTCCCGGCGACATCTCCTCGGCCGCCTTCTGGCTGGTTGCCGCCAGCATCTGCCCCAATGCCGAGATCACTCTGCGCCGAGTAGGACTGAATCCCACCCGAACGGCCGTTCTGAATGTTCTGCGCCGCATGGGAGCCGACTTCGACATCGCGCCTGCACCTGATTCCGAAACAGGGGAACCCTATGGGGACATCACGATACGCACGGCCTCCTCTCTGCGCGGCACGGAAATCCTCCGTCACGAAATTCCCAACCTGATCGATGAGATCCCCGTCCTGGCTGTAGCGGCGGCCTTCGCGTCAGGCACTACGCATATTCGACATGCAGGCGAACTGAGAGTAAAGGAATCGGATCGCATCGCCGCCACGGTTTCCAATCTTCGCGCGATGGGCGCCCATGTTGATGAATATGACGACGGATTTTCCGTCGCTGGAGGAAACCCGCTCACGGGCTGTACATTGCCCAGCTACGGAGACCATCGCATCGCCATGAGTTTTCTGATCGCAGGTCTTGCTGTGCCGGGAGTCACGACTCTCGACTCCGTCGAAAACATCGACACCTCCTACCCTGGCTTCGCTCACGACCTGCGCTCCTTTGCTTTTTACGGCTGAAAAAACGTCCCGCCTCTCATGAAAAGAGGCGGGACGTTTCCATTTCCGCGGCAGAGCCGCGGCGAAAACCATTCCGGCTTTTCCCGATCAGGCCGAGCGTTCAGTCGTGGCGGGCGCCTCCGGCTGCTTGAGCTGGGGCAGATCGATGATTTCGATGATTGCCATGGGCGCCGAATCCGTCAGGCGCTGGCCGAGCTTGACGATGCGTGTATACCCCCCCTGACGATCTTTCGCCGCTTCTGCAATTTCCCCGAAGAGACGCTTCACGCATTTCTGCTGGGGCAGGGCGGCCGCCGCCAAACGGAGAGCATGAAGATCACCGCGCTTGCCGAGTGTGATCAATTTCTCGACGAAGGGCCGCAGAGCCTTGGCTTTGGCGAGCGTAGTCGTGATGCGGCCGCAATTGATCAGGCTGCAGGCTTGATTGGCAAGGAGGGCTTTGCGATGCGAGGCCGTACGTTGAAGCTTGGACTTTTTAACTCCGTGTCTCATGTGTGTATTTCAGTTAATATTTGATTCAATAGTTCTTAGTCTTCGTCATCAAAATCGATGTTGCTCGAGATGAGTTCCTGGAGATCCGCCGAGTGGTCTTCCTGTCCGGCGCGCATCTTCGTCCCGGGGGTCACGGGAGCGAGCAGCTTCGGATCAAACTGCATGCCGAGGGAAAGCCCATGCTGCACAAGCTTGTCCTTGATCTCATTAAGGGATTTTTTCCCGAAGTTGCGGTACTTGAGCATTTCACTCTCCGTCTTCATGGCCAGCTGCCCAACCGTCGTGATATTGGCATTGTTGAGACAATTGGCCGCGCGCACTGACAGCTCGATTTCGTTCACGCTCATGTTGAGCAGCTTGCGGAGCTGTGCGGAATTGGCGTCCTGCGCCTCGGTGCTCGCCTTGTCAAAGGCCACCGTGCGCGAATCAATTTCCACGAACACATCGAGATGGTGACGCAGGATGGCGGCTGCCTGCAGCATGGCGTCGGCGGGGGAAACGCGGCCATCCGTCCATACGTCCAGGATCAGCTTGTCGAACTCCGTCATTTGACCAACGCGGGCATTTTCCACGGCATATTTCACACGAGTAACGGGGGAAAAGATGGAATCGATCGGGATGACGCCGATGGGGCAGTCCCTGCTCTTATTTTCCTCGCCGGTGTGGAAGCCGCGGCCAACGTTGACCTCAAAATCGCAGTCGAGAATGGTGTTCTGATCGAGTGTGCAGATCACCTGATCCTTGTTGACCACTGTGTACATAGTGTCCTCTTGAATATCTCCGGCTGTAACCACGCCCTGCTTGGTGACGCGCAGGGAGAGCGTGCGGGTATCCTTTCCGTGATGGATGAACTTTACTTTCTTAAGGTTCAGAATAATCTCAGTGACGTCCTCCACGACGCCGGGAAGTGAGGTGAATTCATGTTGGGCACCCGCAATGCGGACGGACGTGATGGCCGCGCCTTCCAGCGAGCTCAGCAGCACGCGGCGGAGGGAATTGCCCAAAGTATGCCCGAACCCGGTCTCAATAGGTTCGGCGACGAATGTCAGATGGTTGGGATCCGCCGGGTCGGCTATCCTTTCCAAATGATTCGGGATTTCAAAATGAGCCAGTTGAATGACTCCCTGATTATCTGTTTGTTCTTCGGACATATGAATGAGATGGCCGGGTTCCCCTCCGTGCGAGTCTTTTTCATAAAGAAAAAACGGAGAACCAACGGTCGGTTGACAGAACTCGCGGGGTGGACAATACACGCCTTTCCCGCATTTGCCAACACTTTTTTATACGAATGTCGATTTTTTTCGGGAAATCGCCTTTTTTCGGACTTTTCCGCCCGATTTTTCCTCTCTTTCTCCACAAGCCGGCGAAGCGCCTCTCAAGAAAGCCTGTTTTTCCAAAAATCAATCCTGTTCTGTGTATTAGCAAAGCTGGGCGCACCCGGATTGACCCGCAGACGGAATGCGCGCTCGAGGTCGAACACCGTATGCACATCCTCCCCGAAAGCGGGGGAGATGGAGCGATACTGTTCCAGCGTCAGCTGGTCAAGCGGCGTTTTCATGCTGACGGACAGGGCGACAGCGCGCCCCACGAGCTCATGGGCCGAGCGGAAGGGAACTCCGCGCTTCACCAGATAATCGGCCAAATCGGTGGCCAGCAGCATGGGGTCCCCCACAGCGGTCCGCGTGCGCAGGGTGTCGATCTTCATGGCGGCGAGCATCTCCGCATTCACGCGCAAAGCCAAACTCACCGTGTCGAAGGAATCGAAAAGCGGCTCCTTGTCCTCCTGCAAATCGCGGTTGTAAGTGAGAGGCAGCCCCTTCACGGCCACCATCACGGCGCTGAGATTCCCGTAGAGGCGTCCCGTCTTGCCTCGTGTGAGCTCGCACACATCGGGGTTTTTCTTCTGGGGCATCAGCGAAGAACCCGTCGTGTGCGCGTCCGAAAGGATGGCGAAGCCGAACTCCGCCGAACTCCAGAGCACGAGGTCCTCGCTCAGACGCGAAAGATGCGCGCCGATCAGTGCAAGGCAGAACAGTGTCTCCATTACATAATCCCGATCGGAGATGGCGTCCATTGAATTCTCGGTGATGCTGTCAAACCCCAGTTCCTCGGCCATGGCGTGCCGGTCGAGATTGATCGTCGAACCGGCGATGGCGCCCGATCCCAAGGGAGAGACATTCACACGCCTGCGGCAGTCGCCCAGACGATCGGCGTCGCGGTCAAACATTTCCACATAGGCGAGCAGATGGTGCCCCACCGTCACGGGTTGGGCGCGCTGGAGATGCGTGTAGCCGGGGATCATCGTCCCGGCATACTCCGCCGCCTTATCCACCAAGACGCGCTGCATGGCGCGCAGTTCGCCGAGCGTCCTGTCGATCTCCGCGCGGCAATACAGGCGCGTATCGACAGCCACTTGGTCGTTGCGCGAGCGCGCCGTGTGCAGCTTGGCTCCGGCGGCGCCGATACGGCGCGTCAGTTCGCTTTCGATATTCATGTGCACATCTTCAAGTTCGCGGCTCCACGAAAAATTCCCCTGTTCGATATCGGCGCGGATGCCTTGGAGCCCCTCGCGAATGGCCTCGAACTCCTCTCGAGTCAGCAGGCCCGCGCTGAGCTGAGCCTTCGCATGCGCGAGCGAACCGGCAATATCGTGCCTGTACAGCCTCCAGTCATACGAGACGGATTCGCCGTATTGCTGCACCAGGTCTGCCGTCGGTCGTGTAAATCTGCCTTTCCACATAACTGAAAGTAAAATGGCACGTCTTCTTCTCTCTGGCAAGAAAAACCAAGATGCGTGACACACTGCGCGCTTGCCACCGCCCTCCCCGGAACGCAGAATACCCGCCATGACTTCAGCCAGTCTCTTCACCGCCATGGCGTCCATCTGCCTGCTGGGCGCTGCCGAAGCGCACAATCCCGGCGTTCCGGCCCCCGTTTCGAACAGCCACATGAAAACTAACTCATCAAACATGGAATCCGTGGATCTTGAAAACGAATTCCTCATACTGACCATTCAGAAAGCCGGCCGCCGCCTGGCCAATGTCGTATTGACGGACAAGATCAACGGCCTCACCTGGGAACTCGGTCCCCGGCTCTTCATTCTGAAAGAGGAGCAGCTTGAGGAAGACACTGACAAGCCCACGGGAAAAACGCGGAAGATCTCCTCGGACGATCTCGAAGCCTGCGCTCTTCAGGTTGAAAAAATCTCAGCGGATCCGCGAGGGCGCCGGCTGGCCGATCGCTCGGCCGGTACAAAGGTGCGCGTTCCCTTCGCCACTACCGCTGAGGGACTCAACGCCGTGTGGAGCGCGGAAGTGCGGGAAGGGCACCCCTACGTACGCATCAGTCTCACCCTGACGCCCGAACATGGCGAATACCCGCTTCGCGAGGCAACGCTGCTGCGCTTCCCCGCCCCCGAAGCGCGCGCCGAAGGCTCTGTAAAGGGGGTTCCCGTGGTTGCCGCCGGCAACCGCCTCTTCGCCGGCATCGAACATCCGCTCGGCACCAACATGGTTCAGAAAGGGCGCGTCGTCTCCAAAATGGTCCGCAGGACGAATCTGCCCCGGCGCGCGCCCTATACCGTATCCGCCGTGCTGGGCGTAAGCAATCCCACGCAGCTGCGCCGTACGTTCCAGCTCGGCTATCTCAATGAGGAGCGGGCCCGCCCCTACGGAGCGTTCCTCAACTATAACACGTGGTACGACAGTTTCTTCAGCCGATATGACGAAAAGCAGGTTCTCGACATCGTGAATGCCTACGGCGACGAGCTCGTGAAAAAGCGCGGCGTCATCGTCGATTCTTTTCTCTTCGATGATGGATGGGACGATACGGAGACGCTCTGGCAATTCAACAGCGGCATGCCTAACGAATTCCGCGAGGTGCGCAAAGCCGCGGAATCATTCGGCGCCTCGCCGGGCGTCTGGTTTTCGCCTTGGGGAGGCTACGGCAAGCCCCGCGACGCGCGCCTCAAGGCCGCCGACGGCAAATACGAGACCAACGAGAGAGGCTTTGCCCTCGCAGGGCCTAAATATTATCAGCTCTTCAAGGAGATGTGCCTGCATATGATCCGCGAGAACGGCGTCAACCATTTCAAGCTCGACGGCACTTCCGGCGTGGAGGCTCTCATCCCCGGCAGTCGTTTCGCCAGTGATTTTGAAGCCATCATTAATCTCATAGATGAATTGCGCACGGAACGCCCCGATCTCTATGTCAACCTGACCACGGGCACCTGGGCTTCGCCGTTCTGGTTCGGCATCGCGGATTCCATTTGGCGCGGCGGCTGGGATCACGAATTCATGGGCGAAGGCACCCGCCGCAACCAGTGGATCACTTTCCGCGACGCCATGATCTACGCCCACAACGTAGCCGTCTCGCCGCTCTTCCCCATCAACTCTCTGATGACTCACGGCGTGATCTACACCAATCTGGCCCGCGGGCTCCAGGAAGCGGAGGGCGACGACCTCGACAACGAAATCTGGTCCGGCTTCGGTTCGGGCACCCAGATGCAGGAGATTTACATTACGCCCTCTCTGCTCACCCCGAAACAATGGGACACTCTCGCTTCCGCCGCCAAATGGGCCCGCGCTAACAATACCACGTTGGTGGATTCCCACTGGGTGGGCGGCGACCCCGCCCGGCTCGAAGTCTACGGCTGGGCGGCATGGTCGCCGGAAAAAGGCATTCTCACCCTGCGCAACCCTTCCTCGCAGCCGCAGAAGTTCAGTTTCGATCCCGCCGCGGTGTTCGAGCTCCCCTCCGCCTCCGCCTCTTCCTATTCGCTCAGCTCGCCCAAGGGAGACGCTCTGCCCGCTCCGGAAATCAGAGCCGGGTCTCCTGTCACGGTGCAGCTGGCTCCTTTCCAAGTGATCGTTCTCGAGGCCCGCCCCATTCAATAGATTCTCATCCGCCGTTGGTTCCGGGGTCTGCCGCAAAGCGGCGGGCCCCTTTTTTGATAAACGGGGAAAGCGCGCGGCGGCTTTCCGCTTGACAGCGGGGAAGGATTTGCCTAAAATGAAATTCATGGTTTCCTTGGTTTCGAAAAGACCGTTTCATGCTCACGCGAAAAAAGGATTTGCGCTGATTGCGACGCTGACGCTCCTTCTGCTGCTTTCCCTTATCGCCGTGGCGGTGCTTGCTCTGGCCGCGTCTCAGAGCCGCACGGCCTCGGCATCCATGCTGGCCGCCGAGGCTCGTTCCCAGGCGCTGCTCGGCCTGGATGCGGCTTTGGGCGAGCTCCAGCTCGCGCTCGGCCCCGACCAGCGCGTTTCCGCCTCTTCCGGCATTGTCGGCGCCCATAATGCCAACATCCTCGGCGTGTGGGACAGCTGGGACGCCTCCCTCACCGATAAAAGCCCCGCGCACGGCGGGGACATTCAATCCACCTACACCAAAGGGCGCGATAAGATGTTCAACCGCTGGCTCATTTCCGCAAAAAACAAATCAGACGTCCTCAAAATGGGCGGAGTAGGCTCCTTGGGCACCCGTCTGCCGGGCAAGCGCATCTGCCTCGTGGGCGAAGGCACCCTGGGCCGCGGCATCGCCACTCAGCAATATGTCTTTGCCGATCTGGTCGAAACGCCCATTTCCGGAAAAAATATCGGCAATTACGCCTGGTGGATATGCGGAGAGAATCAAAAGGCAAAAATCAACGTCGATGAACCGGATGAAACGGACAACATCATGGAGCTTCAACATCGCACGTGGGATACGCCGCGCCCGATCGTCAGCCATATCCGGGGTCTGGAAAATCTGCCCAGCGATGCTGAAAGCCGCAAGAAGTTCCTCACCACGGGCACACTGCCCTTGGGGCGGCGCAGTTCCGCCGACGCGGGGCGCCCCTATTTCTTTGATGTGACCACTTCCTCTTACACTCTCCCCGTCAACGTGCGGTCCGGGCGCTTCAAGCAGGATATCAACCTGCTGCTTAATAAGGACAGCCTCAAGGGCACTGAGTTTGCCCGCCTCTCTTCGTCGGATTGCGGCATTTTCAGGGAGGACACCATTCCCAAGGGAACCGAAAGTGATATGCCCATCGGCTCTTGGCAGATCATGCATTCATGGTATCACGTATGGCCGGGCGGCGGCAGCTCCCGTGCGGGGTCTTACGGGCGTTCAGTGAGTCTGATGGGCACGCCCCAGACGCCGTACACCCGTTTGGGCGGCGCCGAATTCAACGCGAGCGGTTCCCAATCCTTCTTTGACAACAAGACCGATCTCGAAGACGGCACCAACCAGGCGGGCTACCCGCGCACGCCCGTCATTCTCGCTTTCTACAACACGCTGGGCCTTTTCGTCGAGGAACTCGACACCAGCGGCGAGGAAGTCGTCTACAAGCTCAGCATGAGCTTTGCGCCCATGTTCCTGTGGTGGAACCCGTACAACGTTCCCATGAAAATCCAGGGGGACATGCTCTATTCGCACAGCATCCCCTACAAGACCATGTGGCTGCAGAGCTACGCCATTTCGGCGACAAATACGTGGAACTATTCGTGGGGCACCTACGCCTTCGCCCAGGGAACCAGCCAGTACACCTTGGGCTACGACTACGGCAATTATTTCCGCAAATCGACGAACAACTCTTCGGGCGATATTGAATTCGAACCGGGTGAGATCATCTTCTTCTCGCCGGCCAAGGCGCGGAGCTCCAACGAATACACCACGCCCGGCGACAATCCGTGGACTATCGGCTACCACCCCGAAGCGGTAGCCGGGTACAAGGTCCATTTCTACGGCAACACCAACTCCACCTACGGCAGCACGGCCAGCAACGTCAACGCCGGAAGATTCTATCTCCGCGTCAGGCTGGGCATCCCGGACGGCTCCGGCCGCTACACGACGGACGGCTATCATTTCGTTCCCGGCACCTCGTCGGCGTCGACGGGGGCGCTCTCCGCCCTGACACTTCTCAATGGCTACGGCGGCATGACAAGCTACGATACCTCGCAGGGGAGCACGGGCAAGATGCTGCAGTCCCCCCAGCGCTTCCTTCTGGGGTGGTACAGGCCGAACGATCAGCCCGACGATACCGTATTCATTCATGAAAGCGACGGCGCCGTGTGGCAGGCGGATTCCACGCAGATGAGCGAAGACGTTCCCTATTTTGTCGGCGCGGTGGGGCTGGCCGCCAAGACGGCCGCGACGGGGCTTGATCATTATATGTACGGCAACAAGGATTTTCGAACGAAGTCCTGGCAGCATTCTTCCCCGGCGCTGTGGGGCAGCATGATCATCGACCCGGACGATCAGACGCGCCGCTACCACCCCTATCAGCTCTCTCTGCTGCCCGTCGGCACGGGAATGAACATGTGCCCCCTGGATTCCACCGGAGAGGACGGCCGCAATGGCTACTTGGGCATCAGCAGTTCCTACGGCGGGGAGGAAGTCAGTTTCGCCTCCGTGCTCGAGCTGCCCATTCACCCTCCATTCAGCCTGGCAGGGTTCGCCGGCATGCGCATCACGCCCGGCTGGTTTGACACAGGCTCCGACACCAAGGCCGCCCTGCGCCGCCAGCAATACCAATCCGGCGTCCAGGGTGTGGGCATCGGCAATTCCTTTGCCGATCCCTGTATTCCCGCCAATGAGGTCTACCAGCGCAATTCCTTGAATATTCCTCAAAATTCAGGCGGGGCCTCCAAAATTTTTGAGGATTTCTTCGATCATGCCTTTTTAATCAATGACGCTCTCTGGGACAGGTTTTTCTGCTCGTCCATTTCCGATATGCCTCAGAGCACGGGCGGCTCTGTCAAAAAGGCCGAAGATACTCTTCAGGAATTCCTGAACGGCAGGAGTTCTCTTCCCGTTTCCCGCTACAGGCTCGCCGATGCCGATATCAGCACCGATGAGATTCAGCAGAAAGTGCTCTCCGATGATGGCTGGAAGCATATTGCCCGCTATCTCGTCATTGACGGGGGCTTCAACATCAATTCCACCTCTGTGGATGCCTGGCGGGCCGTTCTCCAAGGGCTGCAGAATCGCACTCTCATAGGCCGCAGCGGCAATTCTCTCGCCAAAATAGGCGACAAGAGCGGCTCCAGCGACTCCCCCTCCAACGTTTTCTTCTCCCGCTTCGGCACTTCCACCACCACAAAGAGCATCGACAGCATGGGCGGTTATTCGCCGATCACCGGCGCCAATTTCCGCAATTCCAATATGGCCGCCGCCTGGGGAGAAGTGCGGGAGCTCTCTCCCTCACAGATTCGCCAGTTGGCGGAAGCCATTGTCGAAGTCGTCAAGAAGCGCGGGCCTTTCCTCAACATGGCGGACTTCATCAACCGCAGGCTCGATTCCTCCAGCGAGGAAAACAGCCTCGTCGGCGCCCTCCAGGCAGCCATCGACAACACCTCGATCAATACTTCGATCTTCAATATCAACACTTCCTCCGTCCCTCAAGGCAGTCTCTACAAGTTTGCTAAAGCGGACGAAGGTTCCATCCACACGGCCGCGCCCGGCTACCTGATCCAGTCGGATGTGCTCTCATCCTTGGGCAATATTCTTACTGTGCGTGACGATACCTTTATCGTCCGCAGCTACGGCAGCGTGCGCGACAAGAAGGGCGCCGTGCTTTCACAGGCATGGTGTGAGGCCACGGTGCAGCGCTGCGCCGAATATGTGGACAGCGCCAATGAGGCGACTGATTACAAAGATGAGCTGGCCGGCGAAACGCGCACGGGGACGAAGCTCACCGCCATCAACGAGGTATTCGGCCGCCGCTTCAAGGTGGTCTCCTTCCGCTGGCTTTCGGCCGCCGATATTTAAGAAAGGCTCCGCTTGCGCAAGATATTCCCGTCCCGCCGGTCTTCTCGTGAAGGCCGCCGTAAGCTGGTTGTCTGGAAGAGCCTCTTTAGGAGAGGCGCCTTTCGTCCCGCCGCGCTGAAGCGAGCTTCCTGCCGGGTACAAACAATCGCCTATTCAGGCATCATGTGCTCGGAAAGAATGAGGCGTCAGCCGGTGAATGGTAATTGTACAATTGTTTGAAAGCCGGAAAATGCGTACGGCGCGGAATGAGGGAGAGGAACGGTGTTTTTCCCCCTTGTTGACTCGGCCGCCCCGCCGGCCGGCGGGGCGCGGTCTCGCGGCGGCGTTTCATGCCGTTCCGATAATCTTTTTTGACAACTTTCCGGAATGCTGTAAAATGACGGCGCGGAGAAGGCTTTTCAGATCATGATTACCGGCGAATTGAAGAACAAGGTCGATGCCATCTGGAATACCATCTGGACGGGCGGCGTGACCAGCCCGATCACGGTGGTGGAGCAGATTACGTATTTGATGTTCATGAAGCTGCTGGATGATAACCAGCGGAGGCAGGAGTCCAATGCCAGCGTGCTGGGAGTGCCCCTGACTGATGATGCGGTGTTTAAGGACGGCGTCTGCGTCGTCAGCGAAAATCCCCGCGTGGAGACGGAGTACAGGAACCTCCGCTGGCATGTGTTCCGCAATTTTGCCCCGGAGGCGATGTTCGATGATGTCCGGGGTTATGTGTTCCCTTTCATCAAGAGCCTCGGGGGAGGGAAGGATACGGCGTTCAGCCGGTATATGAAGAACGCGGTGTTCCTGATTCCCACGCCTCAGGTGCTTTCGATGGTGGTGGACGGCATTGACGCCATGGATATGAATAATAAAGACATCATGGGGGATGTCTACGAGTATCTTTTGAGCAGGATCGCTTCTTCCGGGGAGCTCGGGCAGTTCCGGACGCCCCGCCACATCATTTTCATGATGGTTCAGCTGATGGAGCCTGCGCTGGAGGATAGAATCCTTGACCCCGCCATGGGCAGCGCCGGCTTCCTGCTGGGGGCAGCCGCCTATATCGGCGAGCGCTGCAAACAGGCGCTTCTGAATGATGCGAATAAGCGTTATTTCAAGAAAGGGCTTTTTTCCGGTTTTGATACGGATCAGTCCATGCTCCGCATCGGCGCCATGAATATGATGCTCCACGGGGTGGACGAGCCGAATATCCGGTATCAGGATTCCCTTTCGGCGGACAATGCGGAAAGAGACGCCTATTCGCTGATCATGGCCAATCCTCCTTTCAAGGGGAGCGTGTTTCAGGAAAATATCAGCAGGGATTTGCTGGCGCTGTGCAATACAAAAAAGACGGAGCTTCTCTTTATGGCCTTGTTTATCAAGATGTTAAATTTGGGGGGGCGATGCGCCTCCATTGTGCCTGACGGCGTTTTGTTCGGCGGCTCCAAAGCTCATCGGGCTTTGCGCCGGGAGCTGGTGGAACATCAGCGGCTTCAGGCCGTCATTTCCATGCCTTCCGGCGTGTTCAAGCCTTATGCCGGCGTGTCGACGGCTATTCTGATTTTTACCAAGACTGATGCCGGCGGCACGGATAAGGTCTGGTTCTATGATATGAAGGCGGACGGCTACAGCCTGGATGACAAACGCAGCCCCGTTGCCGATAATGATATTCCCGATGTCGTGCGCCGTTTCCATCACTTGGAGGAGGAAGAGTCCCGCGAACGGACGGAACAGAGCTTTCTCGTCCCCAAGCAGGAAATTGTGGATAATGATTACGATTTGAGCGTCAATAAGTATAAAAAGACGATCCATGTGCCTGTCGAATATCCGCCGGCTTCCGAGATTATGGACGATATTTACAAGCTGGAGGCGCAGGTCGCTTCCGAATTGGACGAATTGAACAAGTTGCTGGGGCTGTAAATTGGAATTGGTGAGGGGGTGGATTGATGAGATATAAGCTTCAGGAAATAGCTAATGTTGCTGCCGGACAAGGAGCTCCGCAAGGAGATCACAACTATTGTGACTATGGTATGCCTTTTGTAAAAGCAGGAAATTTGGCGGAATTGATTGCCGGAGCAGATATTGGATCAATTCAAAAAGTAAATGAGGAGGTGGCTAAGAAGCACAGGCTGAAACTATTCAGAAAAGGTTCTGTTCTATTTGCGAAAAGCGGGATGTCCTGTTTGAAAGGATTTGTCTATGTTCTGCCTTCTGACGCATATGTTGTCAGCCATTTGGCGTGCGTGACGCCTGAGAAAGTTAATTCTAAATATCTCAAATATTATTTTTTGTTTCATAAGCCGAATACATTGATTAAGGATGAGGCGTATCCATCCATCAGCCTGACAGATATTGCAAATATGGTTGTTCAGGTTCCAGAGAATAATGTTGTACGAAATGTGGTCTCTACGTTGGAGAAAGTAGAATTTCTTCTTGCTTTGTATAAGTCGCAACTCCAGAAACTGGACGAGCTGGTGAAATCTCGATTTATCGAGATGTTTGGAGATCCGGAAACTAATCCTTACAGATGGGAAAAAACTACTGTTGACGATGTGTGTTCTTCTATTGTTAGAGGGCCTTTTGGCAGTGCGTTGAAGAAGGAATTCTTTGTAGAACGAGATAATACAACGTATAAAGTATATGAACAAAAACACGCAATACAGAAATCTGCAACCATAGGAACATATTATGTGAGTGAGGAAAAGTTTAATGAGTTGCGTAGATTCGAGTGCCTTCCTGGGGATATAATTATGAGTTGCTCCGGGACAATGGGTGAATTGTATCAGTTACCGCAGGGGTGTGAAAAAGGGATTATTAATCAAGCTCTCTGCAAATTCACTTTGAATGGCAAAATGCTTCCCATCGCTTTTCTTACGTATATGAAAGAAACAATTGGCAATCTTGAAACAAAGGGCAGCGGGATTAAAAATATAGCTGCAGTTTCCTATGTGAAATCGATGCCGATAAATCTTCCGCCTATGCAGGTGCAACACCAGTTCTCCGCCTTCGTCCAAGAAGTCGACAAATCAAAATTTGCCGTCCGACAGGCGCTTGACAAAACCCAGCAGTTATTCGACAGCCTGATGCAGGAGTATTTCGGTTAAAAAGAGGAGGCCGGGATGGACAGCAAGCGTTTGCATGAGATATTGAGTCAGGCGGAACGGGCCGCTTCCCGCTCGGAGCGGGCCAGGCTTTGCCGCGGGTTGCTGCGCGGAGCCGTTGATTCTATTTATGAGCGGGCGGGAACCGGGAAGCCGCCCTCGGCCGGCATGCTGGAATTGCTGGACAGCGCCGTGGTGACGGAGTTTGTGAAAGACGAGGACATGATGCGGGCTCTGCATTATGTGCGCATCCTCGGGATGCGTGCGGAACACGGGGCGGAGATCCGCGAAAAAGAAGCTGCCCTGTGTTTGAGGAACGCGGCCTCTCTGGTGGAGTTGCTGGAGGCGCGGGAGAACGGCCGGGAGGCGGAATGCCGCAGGCCGCCGTACATGAGCGAGGCGGAGACCCGCAGGCTTTACATAGACCTCTATCTCAGGGAGGCGGGGTGGGACGTGCTGGAGACGAAGAACGAGGCGCAGCCCGGGAAAGCGGCTGTGGAGGTCAGGGTGGAGGGGATGCCGCCCGATGGACGGGGGAGCGGTTTTTGCGATTATGTTCTTTACGGCAGGGACGGCAGGCCGCTCGCCATTGTGGAGGCTAAAAAGGCTTCTGTTTCTCCGGAAGCGGGGCGGCATCAGGCCGATCTGTATGGGGAATGCATGAAAGCCAGGTACGGTTATAAGCCCGTGCTTTATTATACCAACGGTTATGAGACCAGGGTGATCGACGGGCTCTATCCCGACAGGAAGGTGATGGGCTTCCATTCCCTGAGCGATCTGGAATTGCTGATGGAGCGCCGCCGCCGCAAAGATATTGCGGATTTCAGCGTGAAAGCTGAAATTGCCAATCGGCCTTACCAGATAACGGCGGTGAGACAGATTTGCGAGCGGCTGAACAAGAAACGCCGCAGGGGGCTGCTGGTGATGGCCACGGGCACGGGCAAGACCCGCGTGGCGATTGCGCTGGTGGATGTTCTGGCCCGCGGCAATTGGGTGAAGAATGTGCTGTTTTTGGCGGACCGCACGTCTTTGGTGAGTCAGGCTCGCCGCAGTTTCAACAAGCTTTTGCCGGGAATGACTGTTTGCGAACTTTCCGGCAGTGGCGGGAAGGATTTGAACGCCCGTCTGATGTTCAGCACGTATCAGACGATGATCAACTATATCGACGCGGAGGAGAAACGGTTTTCGATCGGCCGTTTTGATTTGATCGTCATCGATGAGGCGCATCGCAGCATTTTCAATAAATACGGCGCTGTTTTCGATTATTTCGACAGCTTCCTGGTGGGGCTGACCGCTACGCCCAAGGATGAAGTGGAGGCCAACACCTACCGGATATTCGGCTGCGAGTCCGGAGAGCCCGATTATGATTATACCCTGGAGCAGGCCGTGAAGGAAGAATTTCTTGTCGGCTATCGTGTCGTCAACTGCACCTCCCGTTTGATTAAGGAGGGACTTGATGATTTGGACAAGCTGCCGGAGGAAGAGCGGGAGCGGCTGAAAGATTACGTGGAAAGAGATCCTTCTTCCGGGCTGAAGATCCCCGGAGGCAAATTTTTCCGGGAGCTTTATAATGAAGATACCTGCCGGCAGGTGCTGGAATATTTGATGGTGAACGGATTGAAAGTGGATAACGGGGAGACTTTGGGCAAGAGCGTCATTTTCGCGTATAATCACCGGCATGCGCAGATGATTGTGGACTGCTTTCATGAGCTGTACCCGGAGTACCCCGCCAATACCTGCCAGCTGGTGGATAATTACGTGAAGTTTGCGGATTCCCTCATTCTGGACTTTGAGGAAAAGCCGGAATTCCGCATCGCGGTGTCCGTGGATATGCTGGATACGGGGGTGGATGTTCCTTCCATTCTGAACTTGGTTTTCTTTAAGCCCGTTCGTTCGAAAATCAAGTTTGTGCAGATGATCGGGCGCGGGACGCGGCTTTGTAAAGATTTGTACGGCCCGGGACGCCATAAGGATGGTTTTTATATCTTTGACTACTGCGGGAACTTTGAATTTTTTAAGCAGCTGGAAGAAGGGGGCGGACCTGAGAAACCCCGAATGTTCAGTTTGACGCAGCGATTGTTCGTGGCTCAGCTGCATATCGTTCACAATTTGCAGGATGGGGACAGCCAGAAAGACGAATGGCTCAGGAATTTTTATATCCGTCTTAAGAGCGGACTCTATAAGAAAATTCTTGCAATCAAATCCCATGGGAATCGTATCCAGGTCCGCGGGGAAATGCGGTATGTGGATCAATACTGCGATGAGGAGCAGTGGCGGGCCGTTTCCGAGGAGGCTGTCGGGGAAATATCAACCCATCTGGCGCCTTTGTTGGATAACGAGGGCAGAGAGGAGCCCCGGGCGATTGCTTTTGATTGCCGCATGTTTCAAGTGATCCTGGCGGTGATTCGGGACGGCCATACTGAGAGAGCGAAGGAGCATGTGAAGAATGTCGTCGGGATAGCCCGCTATTTATGGGATGAAAAGTCTTCCATCCCTCAGGTCAGAGCCAGGGAGAATGAGTTGAGGATGCTTGCGGATAATGAGTTCTGGAGTCATCCGAGTGTTCCCGTGTTGGAAGGTCTGCGGGAAAATCTGCGCGGGCTGATGCGGTTCCTGGAAGGGCGGGGGAGAAAACTGATAGATGTCGATATAAAGGATGTAATCACGGGTTCCCCGCTGCCTGGTACTCTGCCCCCTATTGATATCAGAACCTACCGTCAGAAGGTGATGGATTATCTGAAGGAACACATAGACAGCCCGGTCATCTCCAAGATTCATCATCTGGAGCCTATTACGGAGGCCGACCTTCGGGAGCTGGAACGTATTATGTGGAGTGAGCTGGGGAGCCGGGAGGATTATGAGAAGGCCGCAAAAGATAAGCCGCTGGCGGCATTTGTGCGCAGCGTGGTAGGGCTGGATCAGGAGACGGTGAATGAAAAATTCGGCAGGTATTTGAATGGCTCTTCCTTGAATGCCGCCCAGCAGGAATTTGTGCATACCATCATCGACTACGTCCGGGCGAACGGCGATGTGACAAGAGAGCGCCTAGGGGGAGACCTGTTTAACGACATTGATATTTCAGGACTTTTTGGAGAAAAACACCAGCTTGTTCTCGATGTGATCGATGAGCTGCACAACCCCATCACCGCGTCGGCCGCCTGAGGACGAAACGCCCTTGGCCGGCGCTCCCCGGGGAGGGGCGGAGGCTTTTCCCCCGAGAGCCCGTTTTTCTTGGCCTCCGGGCTTCTCTGCATGGTGCGGAACAGCGCTTTCTCGCTCCGGAGCGCGGACCGCATAAAATGAACGCCGCCGGCCGGAGCGGACACAAAGCGGATCGATGGTGACCGAGCCGCGGTGTTTCCCGCGTAATCGGGGGCGTTACAGGCGCAATGTCCGCGCCGATACACAAAAAGTATACAATGAGCCCCGCGGGGCGTCGCTTGTTTAAATGGATGGGGTGCCCGATGGGATTCGAACCCACGACAACCGGAACCACAATCCGGGGCTCTACCGCTGAACTACAGGCACCATGACGCGAAGTCGGAAAGGGAAGATACCCCTGTTTCCCCCGCTTGGCAAGACTAAAATTGAATTTTTTGCCCGGGAGGCCCGGCAATGGGCGCGGCCGCTTTCTCTTCAGTAGGAAATGAAGATGCCCCGCGGCCTTCTGTCCGGAAGCTCGGGCAGCGGCTCGGCCTCGCCGAGACAGCGCGGTTCGCGGTTGAGGAGAAACAGCTCCGCCAGCATGGCCGTGCGTGCGGCTCGTTCGCGAAGCCAGGCGCGAAGGCGCGCCGTGAACGAAGAGAAGGGCGGCGGGTCTTCCGCGTCGAGGGCGCGGGCGTCGATGCCGAAGCGGGCGGCTATGGCCAGGGCCCGCTTGTTGTGGAACTCCTGAGCGACAAAGGTGATGTTTTCGGCGCCGAAGATGTGCCGGGCGCGGAGGACGGAATCGAGAGTCCGCGGGCTCGCGTAGTCGCAGACGATGTATTTCCCCGGCACTCCTCGGCGGATGAGAGCGGCCCGCATGGCGGCGGGGCCGCTGCCGTCAGGCGTACCTTCGGCGCCCGAGACGATGAGGCAGCGCGCGCTGCCGGAGCGCCACAGAGCCGCGGCCGCGGCCATTCGGCTGGCGAAAAGAGGGTTTTCGCGATCTCCGAGCCTGGGCGGGCAGGCGAGTACGAGCCCTACTTGGCCGGAGGGGATGTTTTTTGCGTCGGCCACATGTCTGCCGGATGACTGCACGCTTACGTAGATTTCGGCCGTGATCGCGAGCGCGGAGACGAACAGGCAGCACACGGCGCAGAGCCGGAGCAGGGCGGCGCCCCGGCGCCGCCATCGCCGCGGTTTTCTCTGCGGGCGGTTGGACGGGTTTTTCCCCTCGCCCTTCGCCGGGGGGGCGGCTTTCTTCCCGGCGGACTTTCGGGCGGCGTTCGTTTTCCCGGCGCCGCCTTTCCGCATGTGTCCGCGGGCGGCGGGAGAGGCGGCCGCGGCAGGGGCCGCGTTCCGGCCTGTTTTTCTGGCGCCGGTCGTCATTTTCGCTGCCCGGCGTGAAGGAGGTCGGCTAAGGTGGCGCTTTCGAGATAGGCGTCGATCACCTGCTGAAGCCCTTTCCAGAAGGGGAGCGTATCGCAGCCGTGGGCGAGGGGGCAGGCTGCGGCGCCTTCGGCGAGGCAGGCCACGGGCGACATGTCGCCCTCCATGCATTTCACGATACGGCCGACCGTGCATGCGGCGGGATCCACGGCGAGGCGGTACCCGCCGGCTTTGCCGCGCAGACTGCTCACGAACCCGCCCCGCACGAGCTGGGCCATGATGCTCTCCAAGTACTTGACCGTGACTTTCTGCCGCTCTCCCACGTCCTTGAGGGAGATGGGGCGGCCGCTTTCTTGGCGGGCCAGATCGAGCATGACCCTCAGCGCGTAGCGCCCTTTTGTGGAAATTCTCAGCATACGGCTTTCTCCTGAGGATATTTAGAGCAATATCCGCTCCAAATCAAGTTTTTTGTGCGCATGCTCCGCGGTGTGGGCCGCGCGTGTTCCGAAGGCGCTGCCGGGGAAAAGAGCCTGCGGGAGGCGCGCGGAAAACGGCGGAGCTGAATCGGGCGGCACGGGGAGAAGCGCGTGCATGCTGGCCGCGCGCCTTGAGGGGGGCCGCGCGCTTCTCCGCTTGACTTCCCCGCCGGGATGGTTCAGTATCCAAGGTACGCCATGTCTTCGTTTCCGCCATCCCAAACCGGTTCCTCATCCCCCGCTTCTCCGAGCCTGACGGGCTCCTGCGTCATCGCCCAGTCCGGCGGTCCCACCGCTGTCGTCAACGCCAGCGCTCTCGGCGCGATCGAGGCGTCGCTGGCCGCCCCCTGCGTGACGCGGACGCTCGGCGCCGCTCACGGAATCGAGGGCGTGCTGAACGGGAAGTTGTTCGACATGGGGTGCGAAGACCGCCGTGAACTGAGTCTGCTGCGCTGCACCCCCGCCGCCGCGCTGGGCTCGTGCCGCTACAAGATGAGCGATCCTGAAGAGGACGCGGCGGATTATCTGCGCCTGCTCGGCGTGTTCCGGAGATACGATGTGCGCTATTTTTTCTATATCGGCGGCAATGATTCCATGGATACCTGCCGCAAGATTTCCGGATTTCTCGCCGATGCCGGGTATGCCTGCCGGGTGGTCGGGATTCCCAAGACGATAGATAACGATCTCTGCGGCACGGATCACTGCCCCGGCTTCGGGTCAGCCGCGCGCTTCATCGCCACGGCCTGCATGGAGCTCGACCGCGATGTGCGCGTTTATGAGAAAGGGCGCGTGACCATTGTCGAGATTATGGGACGGCACGCCGGCTGGCTGGCCGGCGCGTCCGCTCTGGCCGCCCATGCCGGGGGAGGGCCCGATCTCGTCTACCTGCCCGAGGTTCCTTTCTCGATGGAGAGGTTCCTCGCGGATGTGGCGGCCGTCTATCGGCGCCGGGGGTCGTGCATGGCGGCCGTGTCCGAGGGCGTCCGCGATGCGGACGGCCGCTTTGTGTCCGAGTCCCCGGAGGGGGGGAGGGATGTCTTCGGACACGCTCAGCTCGGGGGGCTGGCCGCTTTGCTGGCGGAGGCGGTTCGGCGGAAGACGGGGTTCAAGGTGCGCGGTGTCGAGCTTTCGCTGCTGCAGCGCTGCGCGGCTCACGCGGCCTCCGGGACGGATATCGGCGAGGCTTGGGACGCGGGGAGCTTTGCCGTGGCGCAGGCTCTGGCCGGCGCTTCCGGCAAGATGGTGTCTTTCGAACGCGGAGGGACGCACGGGGAGTACGCCTGCCGCCTGACGCTCGTGCCGCTCGAAGCGGCGGCCAATCGCGAGAAACTGGTGCCCCGCGGGTGGATCAACGCCGCCGGGAATAATGTGGAGCGGGCGTTCGTCGACTATGCGCTGCCGTTGATTCAGGGCGACGTCCGCCCCCCTATGGAAAACGGGCTCCCCCGCTTTGCCCGGCTCAGGCTGCTTCCCGCCGAGCCGCGTGGCTGACGGGCCGATGCTCCGTGTATGCCGCCCCGCGTTTTCCGGCTTTTCCGCTTCCCGGGGCGGCGGCTTCTGTGTGCCGCGTGCGCGGAACGGCCGCAATCCTTCTCATCTCTTCCGCAATGAGAAGGCTCCGCCCCTCCGGTAAGCCGTCGGCGGGATTTGTGCGGAGCACGGCATGGCCGGATCGGGAGGCGGAGGATGAGAAATGCGGCGGGTATTTGGAGCGGTGCTGCTCTGAATGCCGTCCGCCGGAAATCTGCGGCATGCCGTTTCCCGGCTCTGCGTCCGGAGAACGGCGATGGATCAGGAAAGCTCCCGCCGCGTGCGGAGCCGTTCAATCATTTCGATGGTTCCGGACGTCCCGGGGAGAAGCTTCCGCGCGTGTCCGGAGCGGCTGGCGGGCTGCGCACAATTCCGCCGTGCCGTCCGCTGGATGGCGGAACGCCCTTGGACTTGCAGGACGGGCAGCCGTTCCGGATGCGAAGGCTGCCCGGCGCTCCCCCGGGGAGGGGCGGGAGGCTTACTTCCGTTTCTTCTTGTCCGGAAGATTGTCCGGCCGCTGCTGTTGGCCGCTTCGGGAGCCGGCCTGATCCAGCGATTGCATTATTTTATCGTACATGACGTTCCTTCCGCTCCCGATGAGGGATGCCGCCTTGCGCTCCACCGCCAAGCTCATGCTGACGCCGCTGAAGAGGCGTTCCGTCCCCTCTTTGCTGGCTTCGTAGTTGCGGGCGAAATCTCGGCGAATGCCGAGCGAGGACGCTTCCTGCTCGGCGTCGATGTTGGCTCCGAGGAAGATGAAATCCCAGCTGTACTTTTCCTGTTGGTGGGTGATCATCTTTTTTACCTGGGCTTTCGTGTACTCATGGCTTGCGTTCTCCAAGCCGTCCGTGACGATCACGACAACCACTTTTCCGGGACGCTCGTTCTCCGGCGTATTGTTCAGTCTGGCCCCCACCGCGTTGATCGTCATGCCGACGGCGTCCAGCAGGGCGGTGCATCCCTGGACGCAGTACTCTTTTTCGGTCAGCGGCCTGATTTCCCGCAGAGGGAGATGGTCATGGAGGATTTCATACTCGTCGTCGAAAAGCACGGTGGTCACGTCTGCGTCTCCCGGCTGGGCCTTCTGTTTTTCAATCAGGGAATTGAATCCTCCGATGGTGTCGGAGGTCAGGCTGTACATGGAGCCGCTGCGGTCGAGGATAAATACGAGTTCAGTCAATGATTCTTTCATGAGAAGTAGTCGTTTTAGGAAAGGAAAAGTATAGCCGCCGGAGCATCGCGTGTCAACCCCGGAATCTGATTTTTTTGACGGGCGTTCGGCGCACGCCTGAAAAACGCCCCGGCGGAAACGGTGAACCGGCGGCGAATTCAGAAGCGGAAGAGACGAGGCAGGCGGAGGAGCAGGGAGGGGCCGCTGATGCTTGGCGCCGCTCGGGGGTGCCTTCCGTCATTTCGGAGCGGATGCAGGGACGCCGGAACGTTCGCCGCGGCGTGCGTTGAGCGGGATGCGCGGCGCGCCGCCTTTTGAGATCCGGTGCGTATCGGGCCGGGGGGATGCCCTGCCGGGCTCAGAGGCACATTTCGAAGATCTTTTCGATGTCGGCTTGGCGGAGCGGCTTGAAGCCGGGGAGCACGCCGCCTGCGCAGGCTTTGCGGGCCATGGCAGGGAAGTGTTCCCTGCCGATGCCGAGCGCTGTGAACGTGCTTGGCAGTTCAAGCGTGTCGAACAGGAACCCGGAGAGGCGGCGGATGCTCTCCCTGGCAATTTCCATGGGGGAGAGCCGGGAGTCGATGCCGAAGACGTTGACGCCGAACTGCACGTATTTGAAAAGGGTCGTCTCGTCCAGACAATGCTCCATCCAGCGCGGGGTGATGATGGCGAGGCCGTGGCCGTGGGTGATGTCGTAGATGGCCGAGAGTTCGTGTTCGATGGGGTGGCAGCTCCATGCCTGCCTTTTGCCGCCGCAGATAAAGCCGTTGATTGCCCAGGACGAGGCCCACATGAGATTGGCGCGGGCTTCGTAGTTTTTCGGCTCCGCCATCGCGGCGGGCGTGTATTTGACGATGGTTTTCATCAGCCCTTCCATCATGCAGTCCAGCATGTAGAGGTCATGCTCCATGGTGAAGTACTCCTCCAGAATGTGCGACATCATGTCCGCCGAGCCGCAGGCCGTCTGATAGCGGCTGACGGTGTAAGTTAGCGTGGGGTCGAGAAAGGATACCCGGGGCAGCAGAGGACGGGCCATCCGGCCGATCTTGTCAAGCGTTTCGGGGTTGCTGATGACGCCGCCGCAGTCCATCTCGGAGCCGGTGGCCGATAGGGTCAGGATGGAGACGATGGGCAGGGCCTTGTCAATGGGCGTTTCGGGCTTTGCCAGGAATTCCCACGGATCGTGCTCCACGCAGGCGCCCGCCGCCATGAACTTGGCGGCGTCGATGGTGGAGCCTCCGCCGACGGCCAGCAGGACGTCAATATGGTGTTCCTTGCACATCCGCGCACCCTTGCGGACGGAGTCGATGCGGGGATTGGGCTCAATGCCCGGGAGCTCGAAGACTTCCAGTCCGGCTTTGTTCAGCTCGGCCGTGACGGCGTCATAGAGGCCGGTCTTTTTGATGGAACCGCCGCCGTAGGTGAGCAGGACGCGCTTCCCGAGCGGAAGCAGTTCTTCGCCCAAGTGGCTCAGTTGGTTCTCGCCGAAGTATACTTTTACCGGAATGTCATAAATGAAGCTGTTCATGCCGTGTGCGGATTGTCTGGTGAAAAGAGCGGTGAACGGGGCTCTCCCGGGAGCCCGCGCCGCCCAGTATAGCGCAGCGGGGATTTTCGTGAAAAGCCTGTTTTCTGACTGTTCTTCATTTTGTCTCCGTCTGTCCGCTTCTGTGCGGTGCCCGAAGCGCGGAAGGCGCGGTGCGGGACGCGCGTTTTTCCTTCATTTCCATACGTTATTCAACAATGTCCCGGAAAACGGCGTCTCTTGCCGCATGGACGGAGCTTCCTCCCAGAGCCCGGCGGCGGAGATTCCCCTCGATGAGAGGGACGTCCCCGGATTGACGAATGCTCTCGATGAGGCGTCGAGAATCGGGGAGCGCGGTCTCGGGCACCCGCTCAATTTGATGGCTCAGCTCTATTACGAGTATGGTTCGGATCCCTGGCGGATTTCAAGCGATATTCGGCGGGAGGATGCGGCGCCGTCCCAACACGACCTGAAACCATGAATACGCAACCCAATACGAAATCCGCTCCCTCCCCGGGGACGGCGCCCTCCCTCGCACGGATGGGCGTGTTCACTCTGGCGATGATCAATGTCTCCGCCGTGGTGAGTTTGAGGGGGCTTCCCGCTGAATCGATCTATGGTCTGAGTTCGGCGTTTTATTATATTTTTGCCGCCGTCTTCTTTTTGATTCCCGTTTCGCTTGTGGCGGCGGAGCTGACGACGGGCTGGCCGCAGAAAGGCGGTGTGTTCCGTTGGGTGGGCGAAGCTTTCGGAACGCGGTTCGGCTTTCTGGCGATTTGGCTGCAGTGGATCGAGAGCACTATCTGGTTTCCCACGGTGTTGACTTTCGCCGCCGTGTCGCTAGCCTTCATCGGCCCCGATCAGACTTGGGACGCCGCGGTTTCCGCCAATAAATGGTATGTGCTCGCCATTGTTCTGCTCGTCTACTGGCTGGCTACCTGCCTGAATTTCCGCGGCATGCAGACTTCGGGGGCGATCACGAAATGGGGCACGATGGCGGGCACGGTGATCCCAGCCGGATTGATCATTCTCATGGGAATCATCTATTGGGCCATGGGAAACCGCATTGATATCAGCATGAATCCGGAAGGTTTCCTGCCCGATCTCACCCGATTCGACAACCTCGTGCTCGCGGCCAGTATATTCCTTTTCTATGCGGGTATGGAGATGTCCGCCGTGCATGTGAAGGACGTGGCCAACCCCGGACGCAACTACCCGCTGGCTATTCTGGCGGCGTCGATCATTACGGTGGCGATTTTCGTGTTCGGCACCCTGGCGATCGGCTTCATTATTCCCGAATCGCAGATCAATCTGGTGCAGAGTCTGCTGATCGCCTTTGAGCGGTTCTTTGACTACTTCCACATAGGGTGGTTCGGTTCCATTATCGCCGTTTGCCTGGCCTTCGGTGTGCTGGCGCAGGTGGTCGCATGGGTGGGCGGCCCCTCGAAGGGGCTCCTGAGCGTGGGTTATGCGGGCTATCTGCCCCCGGCCATGCAGAAGACGAACAAGCATGGCGTGCAGATTGGCATTCTGCTGATCCAGGGGTGCATCGTGACGCTCCTTTCGATTCTCTTTGTGGTGATGCCTTCGGTTCAGACGGCGTATCAGATCATTTCTCAGCTGACGATTATTCTGTATCTGATCATGTATATGCTGATGTTCTCGGCGGGTATTTATCTGCGTTACAAGGAGCCGCGGGTGAAGCGCACTTTCCGGGTGCCGGGGGGCAATGCCGGGATGTGGATTGTGGCCGGCGTCGGCTTCCTGGGTGCGCTCGCGGCCTTTCTGGTGAGCTTCATTCCGCCGAGTCAGATTCCCACGGGAAGTCCCGCTGTCTATGTGCTGGTGCTCGTGGCCGGCGCCGTGATCTTTGCCGGCATTCCCTTCGCGATCTATGCCCTGCGCCGCCCCGAATGGAAGGATCCTCTGAATTCCAAAGATTTTGAACCATTCAACTGGCAAATCAAGAACCCACAAACCGATGAAAACGACACACAGCAATAATGATCTGCTCGCCGCGATGCAGGAGGCGCACGCGGAATTCGCCTCCTGCCGCGATGGAAAAAACGCTTCGTATATTCCCGCCCTGGCGGAGGCACCGCCTGAAAATTTCGGCATCGCCGCGGTGACGGTTGAGGGAGAGGAATTTGCCGTGGGCGATGCGGAGACGCCTTTTGCCATTGAGTCGATCTCGAAGGCATTCAACTTGGCTCTGGCGATGGATGTGCACGGCCCCCGCGAATTGCGCGCCAAGATAGGAGCCGAGGCTACGGGCGAACCGTTCAATTCTGTGATCGCTCTGGAGCTGCACCACGGCAAGCCCCTCACCCCGCTGGTGAATGCGGGCGCCATGGCCGCGGTGAGCCTCATCCCCGGGGAACACGGCGATGAGGTCTGGGAGCGGATTGCCGGCCGCCTGGAGCTCTTTGCCGGGGCGCCACTCTCGGTGAACGAGGAGGTCTATCGGTCCGAGGCGGAGACGAATCATCACAACAAGGGAATTGCCTGGTTGCTGAAGAGCTACGGCTATCTCTACAATGATCCGGATACCACGGTGGATCTTTATACGCGCATGTGCTCGCTGAATGTGACGACGAAGCAGCTGGCGCTCATGGGCGCCAGCTATGCCCGCGGAGGCGTGAATCCGGTCACGGGCAAGCGAACCGTACAGAAAAAGTGCGTTCCCGAGATTTTGGCCGATATGGTGATGGAGGGGCTTTACACCGAGGCCGGAGACTGGCTTTACGCCAACGGCCTGCCCGCCAAGAGCGGCGTGGGCGGCGGCATCGTGTGCGTCGTCCCCGGCAGGCTGGCATTGGCCGCGTATTCTCCTCCGCTCGATTCGGCGGGCAACAGCGTGCGCGCCATGCGCGCGCTCACCAGGATCATCCGGAAGCTCGGGCTGAATCCGTTTGCCTGCTGAGCCCCGGCTGTTCCCCCGGGTCTCGCCGCGGAAGAGCGCGCGCCTCCCTGCCCGTCAGGCGCGGCGATAGAGATGGAGGTCGAATCCGTTGAAGCTTCCCATGAGCGTGGGCGGCGGGAAGAGATGCTCGAAGGGGGGAAAGAACGCGTCTCCTTCATGTTCGCGCTTCAGGCGCGAGACCCAGAGGGTGGTGGTGCGCGGAAGAGCGAGCTCGTAGATGCGGGCGCCGCCGATGATCATGATTTCGGGATGGAGAACGTCGATTCGATCCAGCTCGTCCAGTGAGCGGATGACGCGGGCTTCTTCCGGCGGGGCGGAAAGGGCGAAGTCCGGATCGCGGGAGAGCACGAGACTCTGGCGGCCGGGCAGCGGCCTGCCGATGCTCTCCCATGTCCTGCGCCCCATCAGGATGCTGTGCCCCATGGTTTTTTGCCGGAAGAGCCGGAGATCTTCGGGCAGATTCCAAGGCAGCGCCCCTTCTCTTCCGATCACGCGGGAGGGCGTCATGGCCACGATGGCGGTGAAGAGGCGTTTCATACGGCAACCGGGGCAGGGATGCGGGGCGCCGGGTCGTATCCCAGCAGTGTGAAGTCCTCATAGCGGAAGGCGCCGAGTTCTGTGACGGATGGGGAGAGCCTCATTTCGGGCAGGGGACGCGGTGTGCGCGAGAGCTGAAGCCGGGCCTGCCGCTCGTGGTTGTTGTAGAGGTGCAGGTCGCCGAAGGTGTGGATGAATTCGTGCGCGTCGTAGCCGCACACCTGCGCCACCATCAGTAACAGCAGGGCATAGGAGGCGATGTTGAACGGCACGCCCAGAAAAATGTCCGCGCTGCGCTGGTAGAGCTGGAGACTCAGGCTGTGCCGGCCGCCCGCCTTTTGCGCGGGCGTTACATAGAACTGGAAGAGACAATGACAGGGCGGCAGCGCCATCTCGTCCACCTCGGCCGCGTTCCACGCGCTCACGATATGCCGCCGCGACCAGGGGTTGTTCCTGAGCCCGTCGACGAGCCGGGCGATTTGATCCACCGCACGGCCGTCGGGCGTGCGCCATTTGCGCCACTGCGAGCCGTAGACGGGCCCGAGCTCTCCGGCCTCGTCGGCCCACTCGTCCCAGATAGAGACTCCGTGATCGTGGAGATATTTGATGTTGGTGTCTCCGCGGAGGAACCAGAGCAGCTCGTGAATGATGGAGCGCAGGTGCAGCTTCTTGGTCGTGAGACAGGGAAACCCTTCGCGCAGATCGTAGCGCGCCTGCCGCCCGAAGACGCTCCGTGTGCCCGTGCCGGTGCGGTCCTCGCGGTTTGTGCCGTGGTCGAGCACATCTTGCAGGAGATCGAGATATTGTTTCACGGGGTGGAAGGCGGGTTGGTGAGAATCCGGCGGATTTCGCCGGCGTATTTTCGCGCTTTGTCGGCAAAGGAAAGCTCGGGCTCGCGATAGAGGATGCCGCGGGAGACATTGACGACGAACGGTGCTGTGAGTCTGCCTCCGGCGAGGGCTTGGAGGTCGCCCCCCTGCGCACCGAGCCCGGGGATGAGCAGGGGGGCGTCCGGCAGTTCTTCGAGCAGCGCGCCGCTTGTGTTGGTGAGCCCCACGACCATGCCGGCGTCGGCGGCGCGCCGTTCGGCCTGTGCCCGGCGCACCATGTCGGCCACGAGACGATAGACCGGCCGTCCGTCCGCGAGCATCCGGAGTTCGATGTCCGCCGCGCCGGGGTTGGAAGTGACGGCGAGCAGGTAGACGCCTTTGCCGGGCGCGTCGAGGAAAGGCTCGAGCGTGTCGTAGCCCATGAAGGGATTGAGCGTTACGGCGTCCGCGCCGAGACGCTCGAAACAGGCGTGCGCGTAGTATTTTTGAGTCTCGCCGATGTCGCCGCGCTTGGCGTCGAGAATGACGGGTATGTCCTCCGGCATATCCCGGAGCAATCCTTGCAGAAGTTCCAGTCCGGGAGGGCCCATGGCTTCAAAGTAGGCAATGTTGGGCTTGTAGGCCGCGGCGAAGGGCGCGGTCTCCTCCGCCACGCGGAGCAGCCAGCGGCCGAGCGCCGCTGTATTGCCGCCGTCCGGCCGGGGATCCAGCCCGACGCAGAGCGCGGAACCTGTCGCCCGGATGCGGGCCCGTAATTTGTCCGTGTATCTCATTGCGGCGGTATGCTAGCATGCCCGCCCTCCCGGAGCAAGGAGGAACGCACGGTTCCTCCCTCCGGACGGCGAATCCGGGACGGCTGGAGGTTTTTTGACGCGGTCATTCCCGGGAAGATGCCGGCGAGGTGGAGAAGCGGAGGCCGGGGTACTCCGTGACATTGCAGCCGGGCGTCTTCGGGTTCACTTTCACCGGGGCGAAGGTGAACATCCAGCGGCGGGTCTGGTTGTCGTTGGGGCATTTGACGAGCACTTGGTTCCAGCCCTTCTTGAGGGGGATCATGGTGGGTTCGCGGAAATGGTAGTTTTCGTCGGCCATGGCTCCGCTGTTGCCCGGCTTCTTCCAGCGGGGCGGGGCGATTTCTCTTCCGTTCACCCAGAAGCGGGTTCCGGCGTGGAACCATTTGCCCGGCACGCTGACCGGGCCCTGCCTCCAGTCGGAGGTGGCCCAGGTCTGCCCGCTCACCCAGAAGGGGACGTTCTGAGCCTTGGGTGAGTATATGTATTGCAGGGCGTAGTAGGTGCTGTTCTTGTCCGGAAAGCCGAATCCTCCTCCGTTGAAGAGGGTGGGGTAGTCGCAGTAGTGCTTGAAGATGATCGTGTGGCCGGTGTATTCGCCGTCCAGCCAGCGATATTCCCTGCCGCCTGCGGAGTAGCTTTCCGCCGGGGCGGCGCCTTTGAGCACGCTTTCGGGGGGGAATGCGGTCTCCGGTTTGCCGTGATGGGGAAACGGGCCGATGATTTTCCATGGCACATGCGCTTGGCGGAGGTAATTGAATTCCCTGTTCACGAAAAATCGATCGCGGATGGCGACGACGCGGTTTTCACATTCGGCGAAGCCTTCGAGCAGGCCGGTTCCCTGCTGCGGCAGGTTGGAGAAGTAGCGGAAAAGGGCGTCCTCCATGGGGCCGCCGTCGAGTTTGGGATGAGGATTGTTCCAGACGGCCTGGCTGCAGAAGGCCATAGCCGGGTAGATGGGTGTCTGCAGCACTTGGTTGCGCGGGTTTTCGATGGGCAGATCCGGCCAAGAGCAGAGGATGAAGCCCATCCCTTCCGCGTTCGTGAAGGGACAGGGGCGGCGGAAGTAGAACATGCTGCCGGTCTCGAAGGGGTCGAGATGATTGACGTAAGTCTCGTGCGAATCGAGGTAGCGGCCGCCGGGCGTCGGCCATGACTTGCGGGCGCCTCTTCCCATCCACAAGTGTTCGATGGCTCCCGTATAGCCTTTGGGGCTGAGCCCCGGCTGCCATCGGATGGGGGTGCGCCCCGCCTTTTCCACGGCATGGAAGTAGCGCTTGAGAATGTCTTCCGTCACTTTTTCATTGGCGTTCCGGGCTTCGTCGGTGCCGATGTGGATGAACGGCATTTGTTCGGCGGGAACCAGAGAGGCGAGTTCGGCGATGAGACCTTCCAGTGCTTCCGTGGCGCGCGGGTCTTTCATGTCGTCTATCTTGAGCGCTTTGCGGAAGGCTGCGCAATGGCCGGGCATGTCAATTTCCGGGATGAGGAGGACGCCGCGCGCGCGGCAATATTCCACCAGGTCCTTGAATTGCTTTTGAGTGAGATATTTGCCCGGCTGGCGCGTCATGTTTTCCGCGCGGTTGAGCCGGGGATGGATTTTGCTTTCCAGCCTCCAGCCGGGGTCGTCGCTCAGGTGGAGATGGTAGGCGTTGTACTTGAGCAGGGCGATGGAGTCGATTTCCTGTTTGATGAGCTCCGGGGGCATGAAGTTTCGGCCGATGTCGTTCATGAAGGCGCGGATTTGCAGATCGGGCCAGTCGATGATGCGGCATTGGGCAATGGTTGTCTTCCCCTTGCGGCGGATGATGAGCTGCTTGACCGTTTGGAGAGCCAGTCGGAGTCCGCGCAGGCCGCGTGTGGTGATTACCGCCCCCTTGGGGGTGATTTCAAGTTCGTATGCCTCGTCGAGCCGCCAGTCCGGAGATCCCTCCGGCAGGCGGGGGGTGCCCTTCTTCACCTGAAAGAGGAATCCGTTCTCCGCGTCGGCTACTTCATGCGCCTGGAGGAATTCCTGGAGCTCCTCCAGGATTCGCGCGAACAGGGCGTCTTTGCGTTCGGAGGGGGAGAGCGCGGAGGCGTCCAGCGCGTGCGCGCGTTCGAGAGGCAGCGCGGCGTCTCCCCATTCCACCTGTTGCGGCATGGGAAGCAGGGGAGGTTTGGCCGATGGAAAACGCGCGTAATTGGCGCCGTTTGCCGGGAAGGCCGTTGTGGCGGGCGCCGCCGGGGCGGGCAGGATCGCGGAGAAGAGGGCGATGATGAGGGGAAGCGTTTTCATGGCTGCTGATGCGTGTGTGCGATGGGATGAGTGGGCGGACATGGACCCGCGGGTTCAGATAGTCTGATGGATGCCGCGGGGGAGCTGCCGCGGGATTTTGATGAGGCGCACGGTGTTGGTGTTCGTGTTGTATATGGAGAAGCAGGGCTCGAAGCGCCCCTGAATTTCTCCGGGATTGGCCAGGAGGGTGTTCAGGAGCGTCCCCTGAAAGGGGCGGTGCGTGTGGCCGAAAAAGACCGCGTCGCGGAGGCCGTCTGAAGCCAGACGCTCGGCGGCGCGGGGGGTGTGGGTGAAGGCGATCCGGCGGCCGTCCGCCTCGAGGTCGGCGATGTCCCCGTGGTGTTCGGTTTGGGCAAACGCCTCCGCCATGCGCAGGAAGGCGGTGCGGTCGGACTCGTTGTTGCCGAATACGAGGTCGATGGGGCCGGCCCATTCTCCGCGGAGAGCGGAAAAAGTCTCGGGACGCGCCATGTCTCCCATGAAGAACAGCCGCTCGCAGCCTTCTCCGGCCGCCATGTCCAAAGCGGCGAGAAGGTGCGGGATGTGGTCGTGAATGTCGGAAAGCAGGGCGATGTTCATGTGAGATGAAGCAGACAAGTGAAGCCCCCGGCGCCGAGGCCGCGCGTGGGCAGGAGGCGGTAGGCGGGAAAGGGGCATAGGCGCGATCGGAACTCGGACAAGGAAGGTACTTCTACGGCCGCGAGTCCGGGATGCCGTTTCATTAGATAGGCCAGCACTTTTTCATTTTCCTCCGGGTCGTAGGTGCAGGTGGTGTAGAGCAGGTGGCCGCCCGGCTTCAGCAGAGGGAGCGCGGAGAGCAGGATGCCTTTTTGCCGTTTGGCGTTGCCTTTGATGAGGGAAGGATTGAGAGCGCCGGAATTTTTGATTCCCCGTGCGGGGAGGGACTGCCCGCTGCACGGCGCGTCGGCCAGGATGAGGTCGAACTGCTCGTTCAAATCGGGCCATTCGGAGGGGCGCAGTCCGGTGACTTCAACTTTTCCGAGTCCGCAGCGGGTGAGGTTGCCGCGCAGGATTCCCCGCCGCGCCGGGTGTACTTCGTTGGCCACGTGGCGATGGGGTGCGTGGTGTGCGTGCAGCAGAAAGGTTTTTCCGCCGGGAGCGGCGCAGAGGTCTATGCTCGCCGCCGGAGGCGGCACGAGGGCGAGAGGTGAGGACTCCCACACGGAGGAGAGATCGAGCGGGTAGTAGAGCCCCGCGTCGTAGTCCGGCGAGGCGCCGGGTCTGGTCTCTTCGAGAGGGATGCGCACACGCTCCGGCAGCCAGGGAAGAGCCGCGCGGCCGCATGGGAAGGGCGGCTCGTAATCGCGCGGCGCATTGGGTGTGAATACCACGGCCGGACGGCCGGAAGCCCCGTCCCGCAGAGCGCGGACGAGGGCGGCCCCTTCTTCTGCGGAGAGCCCGAGACGCGTGCAAATGCGGCTTTCCTGTCTGGAGGGCGGTTCCGGCATCGTTTTTACGCGCAGAAGTCGAGTGCGATGCGCCCCGCTCCGATCAGACCGGCGTCGTTCCTGAAATGGGCCGGCAGAATGCGGAGGGCGGCGTAGTGCGCGGGATAGAGCTGGGCTTTCAGGTGTTTTCGGAGAGGCCGGAAAAGCAGTTCGCGCGCATTGGCGACTCCCCCGCCGATGATAAAGGCTTGCGGGTTGAGGATGTAGCAGCAGTTGAGCAGACAGGCGGCGAGCTTCTGCGCCGTATGTTCCCAGACGCTCCGGGCGATGGGATCTCCGTCGCGGGCGTTCTTTTCAAGCGCCGCCGGACTGCATTCCTCGAGTGTTCTCGCCATGCCGGCCGATGCGTAGGAGATTTGCGCGTCGGCGGAGAGTTCCCGGTTGCCGATGTAGTCCTCAAGTGCGCCCCGGTTGCCGTAGTGCCCTACGCGCCCGCGGTAATCGATGCATGTCTGGCCGAGTTCCCCGGCGGCGCCCAGATGGCCGCGCAGCAGGGCGCCGTTGACGATGATGCCCGAACCGACTCCCGTGCCCAGCGCGAGGCAGACAAGGTCGCGGTATCCTTTGCCGGCGCCGAGTTTCCACTCTGCGTAAGCCATGCAGTTGGCGTCGTTGTCCGCGGCGACGGGCAGCCCCAGAGCTTCGGAAAGTATGTCGCGGATGTTGATGTTGTGCCAGCCGGCGATGTTGGTGAGAGAATCGACCATGCCCGTGAAGTAATTCACGAAGCCGGGCAGCCCCGCACCTGCCGCCTTGGTTTCCGGGTGTCTGGCGAGCAGTTTGCGGGATGAAGAGCAGATCGCTTCGATCAGAGCCTCGGGCGTTTCGTAAGTCTGTGTGGCGAGAGGTTCCCCGCGTGACAGGATGTCTGCCCCCTGAATAATGGCGAGCTTGACGGAAGAGCCGCCTATGTCGATACCGAGTGCCTTGTCCTGCGCGTCGCTCATAACGTGTCCCCATTCTAGCAGACCGCTCTCGTCGGCAAAAGGAAAAAGGTGCGCCGGCTCTCATTCGCCGTCCAGCTGGCGCAGAGTTTCGCCGATGCCGTCTGTGGGGAAACGGAGGGTGTTCCGGGCATACTGGGTGAGGTATCTCCGTGCGCGTTCGCGGCTGCCGAACAGGGCTTCGGGGGAGAGGCGCTCGCCCGCGGGGATTTTGAGCTTGTTTTGCAGGGCGCAGAGAGCCCCGAGCAGGGAGGGCAGGCGATGCGAGGGGTTCTCGAAAAGTTCTCTGCCCAGTTTCCATGCTTCGCGCTCTTTGCCCGGCGTGCGGCAGAGGGCGTAGAATTCCATCCGGCGATAGATGGGGGAGGCCCCCAGTTCCACGGCTCTGTGGTAGGCTTGGGCGGCGCGTCCGAAATGGGGGCTTCGATTGAGATCGCTGAGGAAGTCGCCCTGCCGGGCATGGAGCGCGGCGCTTTGCGGGTTTATCGCCGCGCCGTCTTGAAGAAATTTCAATCCGGAATCCATATATCGCTTGGCCGTGGCTTTTCTCTCCCATGCGTCCAGCGATTCGTCGGCGAGCGCGTCGGACGCGGCGTTGTAGTACATGTGGCGGGCCGCCGCCGTCCAGTAGTTTTCTTGCTTCGGGCAGAGCGTGACAATCTGCCTGTAACGGGTTTCGACTTGGTTCCAATCATGCCGGCTCCAGGCGTCGACGGCGTCCAGAGCGAGAAGTTCGGCGCTGAGTGTCCGCAGCCCCCCCAGCCCCAGCAGGGAGATTTGGCGGGTGAGGGTGTCCTTTCCTTGGGGGAAAACCCATTCGTCGAGAAGTCCGAGCCGGCGTTCCCAGGCGGTGATGCGCTGAGTCCAGAGATTCATGCCTGCGCCGGCAAGGAGTACGGCGGCCAAAACGGCGCATGCCCGGACGGTTCGCCGGGCGGAACGGGTGCGGCGGCGGGGTGGGCTGGGTTCTTCGTCCATCGAGGTCAGGGTTCTGGAGCCATGCGGGCTCGGATGTCGCGGCAGAGCTGTTCCCAATGGGGCACGGGCGCGTTGACTTCGTGCGCCTTCTCGAGGGGCGCTCCCCAGATGGCGTCGTATTCGATCGGCCGCTTTTTGAGATAATCCACAGCGCTCGACGGGATAAAGGCGCCCATTCGGGCTGTGCGCTCCATTTGTTTGCGGACAATTTCCCTTGGCGGCGGGAAGCCGCGCATTTCTGCCGCGAGGCATACTTCGCGCATGATGCGTTCGGCGCGCTCCACTTGATCGGGCAGGGAAAAGAGCTGTTCAATGCTGATGCCGCCATGGGCGAGGCAGAGTCCGTTGAACGGGATGTTCCAGGCGAGCTTGCACCACTGTATTTGTTCCGGCTGCCCGAAGGCTCGCGTGCGCAGTCCCGCGCGCCTGAACAGACGGGCGAATTCCTCCGCTTCCTGCGTGCCTTTTGTTGAAGGGACGAACGGGGCGAATTGCATGTCCCCGCCTTCGAGATGGATGATTTTTCCCGGTTCGGGCATCATGGCGCAGATGAAGCAGAGACCGATGAAAATCCGCTCCGGGGGCATGTATCGGGCTGCCGTTTCAGCGTTGCCCATGCCGTTCTGCAGGGTGATTAGGCGGGTATTTTCCCCGATGAGAGCGGGCAGAGCGCCGGCCAGCGCGGTGTTGGCCGTGCTTTTCCACGTCAGCGCAATGAGATCCGCTTTTCCTGCCTCGCGGGCTGAGGCATAGGCGCGTACATCTTTCAGCACGATGTCGCCGTCTCCGCTCCGGATGAAAAGACCATTCCTGCGCACGGGTTCGCAGGCCGAGCGCATGATGAAGGAGACGTCCTCCCCGGCGGCGGCCAGTTTCGCTCCGTAGTAGCAGCCGAGCGCGCCTGCCCCCAAAATGACAATTTTCATGGGTTGATGATGGCCGGCAGGATTTTGAATGGCAAGCAGGAAGTCAGCCATGGAGCGCCTTTGCCGGGCTGCGGCCCTTGCGGAGACGAGAGGCGGCCATGGTAAAAATGCCGCGAAAACGCGGATGCTGTGAAATTTTGCTTGCCATGTGCGCGAAGAAAAGATAAGTATATCCGCACGTGGACATTCGGGGCACTCCGTGCTCTGCAGCAACCAGAATCATTATGGGACAACAACATCGTAAAGTCACGAAGCGCCGCCGCCGCGCGGAATATATCAAGCGCAGGAAGGAACAGCTTAAACTGAACGCGGCGGCCGCTCCTGTTCAGCTGGCCAAGGCGGGCGCGAAGAAGGCGGGCGGCTCGTCCAAGAAGGCTCCGGCGAAGAAGGAGGAAACGGCTGGGAAAGAGGTTTCCGCTGTATAATCTCGGCGTGTTTCTGAGCCGTCCTGCGCGGGGTTCGGGGGGAAATCCCCTTTCTTCGGGGAGGGTTCGGTTTGATCTGCTCTGAGGATGCTCAGAGCAGAAGTGGTCTTTTCGCCACGCCGCGCTTGTTCCGGGAAGGGCGCGGCTGGAATTCCCGCCCGAAAGGGCGGTTTGTCGGCCGGATGCGTGTGCCTGCCGCGCTTTCTCCGCGTCCGGTTCTTGCGGCGGCGGGCGGTTTTTGATGTGGTTCAAGTCGAGAGGCTGCTCTCGTCAGGCAAGCGCGGCTCTGGGTGTGCATGGAGCGCGGGGAGAGCAAAAGGTTTGATATTTTTTTCAGCTGGTTTCATTTTTTTGCCGCGAATTTGCCTTCTTCGGCGTCTCTCCCTGTGAAGCCCGAGACAGGGGCGGCAGCATTTCAGCGGGCGGCACACCGGATTGACAACCATACAGACGCCATGGAGGGGGGCTCATGGCCGGCCGGTTCTCCGTCGGGGAATAATTGATTTTGAATTGGTACATGATTTCAAATCGTGTGGCGGTATGGGTGTAAGTCTTTGTTCAGAAGGGAGCGCCGACTTCTTTTCCGCTCGATGGGGCGCGGAATGGGAGGTGCTCCTCGGAGGATCGTTCACTCATTGATTTTATGGAGCTTGGCCAAAATGGGCGCGTTGGGAGGGGACGACACCCGCCGCCGTTTCCCCGAAGGCGGCGGAGGATTCAGATGATTTCTTCTCCAGCCCTTTAGAAAAAATATTTGTTTTTTCTTCGGGGAAAAACTTGTACATGATTTGAAATCGTGTACAATACGCGCAGCCCTCAGTCGGGCTGTCAGTTATGAGATTACCATTGACACTTCTGCTGTTGTCTTGTTCGTGCGGGGGGCTTCTCGTGTCCTGCGCCGAGTTCGATTGGAGCCCCATCGTCAGCAACGCGCTCGGCGGCGGTTCTCTGTACGGAGGTTCTTCCGAACCGCCGCCCGCTCCGCAGCCCGAGAGCCCCGCGCCGAGACCTGAGAGGCCGGCTCCGAGGCCGGAAAGACCCGCGCCGGGGCCGGAGAAGAGACCAGCTCCGAAACCCGCTCCGAAACCTGCACCCGATAAACCCGGCAAGCCGGGGAAGCCCGAGCCGAAACCCGGGAAGAAGCAGCCGGCTCCGAAGCCGGAAAAACCCGCGCCGAAGCCCGCTCCTAAGCCCGAGCCCTGATCCTTTTTCCGCTCTCCATTTTCACACATGTAAGCACCCCTTCCCAGCTGCCCATGAACACCCCAAACCATAAGAACAGAATAATATAATCATGAAGACATTGATTACAATGACACTGTTGGGCGCATCGCTCGCGTTCGCCCAGGGTCCCCGCGGCGATCAGCATCAGAACGGCCCCCGCGGCGGACAGCCCGCGATGGGCCAGCAGGGCGGACAGCGCGGCGGAGACCGCCACGCGCAGCCCGGACGCGACCAGCGGGGCGGAGACCGCCGCGTGCAGCCCGGACGCGACCAGCGCGGCGGAGACCGCCGCGTGCAGCCCGGCCAGCGTCCCGACGGTAATGACCGCGGCCGCGGGCCTCAAGGCGGGCCTCGTCATTAAAACAGCCCGGGGTCGGGGAGGCGCGGCGGCGGCCACGGCCGTCCGTTTCGGTTCCCCGGCCTTCTTTTTTTCGCTAAAAATTCCAGCTGTTATTACAGAATGGATTTTTTCGGCAAAGTGGCGCTGCCCTCGCTGGCGGCCGCGGCTATGGCCAAGAATTCGTCCTGAAGACCTCCGAAGGGAAGACGTACAGGTACACTTACTGCCCCGACAGCGAGGAGGCCGCCCTCAAGATCGGGGACGCGGGCATTGCGCAGATCGGGAGGGGCTCCAGCAGATGCGAAGACTTCGAGCCCGGCCAACCCGGCCGCTGACAGGCTGGGCGGCTCCGAAACGCGCTTGCCGTCTGCGGCGG
>JAJQGU010000025.1 GCA_021200315.1 Akkermansiaceae bacterium | reverse complement strand
CTGAACACAATGTTTCTTCAAAAAAATACATAACGCCATTATATAAATTCAGGCCGAATTTCACGAAATGAAAATGAGGCGCAAACGTTTTTTCTTGAAAGAAATCTGAATTTTCGGGTTGACAGCGGATTCAAAATCCGCTATGCAATCGCTGCTCACTCCGGATGCCTGCCCCACCCTTCATTCTCTGAGCGGAAGTCCTGAGTTTGAGCCGCCTCGCTCCACTTCCGAATCACCCCTCCCCCTGGACTTCACTCTTCACGTTCCGCACCACCTCCCAACTCCACACTCCAAACTCCACACTGAGAAAAAACTCCCCCCGCCGCAGACACGGCAGAGGGAGCCATCAAACCGACAATATCAGTACGATGATGAAAAAGCCACTCTTTCAGACGAACGGGAAAACTCGCCTCCCCGCCCGATGCGCGCTCTGAGGCGCACGAATGGGCGCGAGCGGCGGCTATTTTTTGCGTTCGCGGACGACAGGTCTGAGAATGACCTTCACATCCCGAGCCTTTTTCTGCTCGTCCGTCCAGCTCTTGCACGTCAGGATCCCTTCGAGAGTTCCCTGATCGGTCAGATTGAGCAGAAGAACCCCTTCTTTCTCGTTATAAATCTCGGCCGTGGCCACGTCGGGATCGTACAGACCGTCAACGATGGCAATCTGAAAGCGCCAAGACGTCCCTTCCTCCGGTTCGAGCAGACAGCGTCCCTGCAGCTCGACGTTGACTTGAGAGAAATCTGGATCGGAAAGCTCGGCTGTCAGCGCGGCGGAATTTTCCAAGATGTCTGAAGAAATAAAAGTAAGAGCCAACTTGCCGGTCTGTTCGTCATGAGACCACTCGCCGCGATAGACGCTCCCGGCCGCCGCGGCGCGCTCATACCGCTCCCGGGCGGCGGCCGCCTTTGCACGAGCTTCGTTTTCTGCCAGTTCACGCGCTTTTTTTTCTTCTTCGGCTCGGGCTCGCTCTTCCAACAGGCGAACGCGCGTGGCCTCCTCCCTGCTTTTTATATAGGGCTCCGCCTCGTCGTTGAAGTCCTTGACGGCCGCTCGGATGGCCTGCCTGTGCCGCTCGAGGCTTTCCTCGGAGAACACGGTCGCCCATTCGGGGAGAGCGCTTGCGGGAGTCAGCTTTTTCCACTCATCCCATGCGGCGGAGTCCAGCTCTGCCGATGCGATTGCAGGCTCCCTGCCCTGTTCGGATTCGAGCCTCAGCGTTCCTTGGAGAGAAAGCGTTTCGCCCGCGGGCACGGAGATCTTCCAAGCTTCGGGATTGGCCAGTTTCACCAGATGTTCCGCCTTTTCTCTCAGATTTTCGGGCAGAGGGCGGAACTTCCTGTCTTCTTCCGTGAGCATTTCAGGCGCGGCACCCACTTGCAGCAGATACACGGACTCCGGAGTCATGGCTCGGTCGATCGCGGGATTGACGGCCTTGCGCTCCTCATTCAGCGAGGCGGAGACGTCCGTCTTCTCGCAGAGAGGCTCCCTGAGGCGGAAGAGCGCCTCTACCGGATAGAGCTTCTGCTCCCGATCCTTGATCGGGCCGATGCGGATTTCCTGCATTTCGAGCCAGGCGGCGGCTTTGATTTCAGCCGGCAGCACGGCCTCCGCCAAGACCTCCGGCGGAATTGCCGGCGGCTCCTGCATCTGCTCCTGTTCGCCCTGCCCGGTTTGCTGCGGGGTACGCGCCTCGGCGCCGGCATCTTCATCTGAACAGGACGCAAAACCCAAGCACACCGCCGCACCGGCGGTGATCAACATACGGCTCTGAAAATTTTTCATATGCATGCAGTTTATTTCAGGGAAGGGAAGCCTTGCACCCCGTCTTCGGAGAATTATGCCTGAAAACGATCTGTTGTCAAGCCTCCGGATGCATTCGAAGACCCGCACGCACGCAAAAGACGGAAGGTGATCCCTTCAAGATCTCCGGCGGCGCGGGAGCTCCCTGCTCCATCGGGCGGCGACGAAACTCAATGCTCGCCGAGTTTGCGGATGACGGCTTTCTTGGTCTCTTGCCGAGCCTCCTTCTTCAAAGATCCGCCGATTTTCCCCGATTGACCTTTTTCTTTCGCTTGGTTGATTTTTTCCATCGGCTCCCTGCCCCGGTCGATGTTTTTCCTCGCCTTTTCGCCTTCTTCTTTCAGTTTCTGGATTCCGGAACCGGCCTCAGAAGCTGAGGATGAGGCCGCCGCGTCGCTCGCCGCCCTCTGGGCGGCTCCCTTGGCCGCAGCCTTGCCGACGGCGCGCGCCGCGCTTTCGCCCGAACCGCCTTCAAGTATCTGCTTCGCAGCCTCTTCCTTGGCGGCCTGTCGTGCGCTTTCCGTCAGCCGCTCGGAACCGGCTGCGCCGAGTGTCAGGTACCCCGCCGCCAGAGAAAGGACGACGCCCGCTGGAATGTAATTCGTCTTCATGTTCATATAAGTTCGATTTATCAATGAAAGCCCCGTCTGAAAGGCTTCGGACTATAATATAGCGCCGTGCGGCTTCTCAGGCAAGACCGTTTTTCGTGCGCCACGCAGCCATTTGTTCCCAAAGCATTTTCGCCAACTGCACGGGATCCTGCTCCGACGTGTCCGCCTCAGCGTCATAAGTCATCCCGTCATGAATGCGGCCTGCCTGTCGGAAAGCGCGGGGCCAGTCCTCCGCCCGGTCTCTCCGCCCGGCCTCGCGGCGCCGCTGCACGTCGAGACGGCAATGCACCTTGACGGTGAAAAGCGGGAGCCGCCCCAGACGTCGCTTCAGATCCTGCAGCCATTCGGGTTTCTCGCCGATCACGTGATCGACCGCCACACGGCCGCCGCAACGCGCCGCGGCGGCGATCTCTTCATGGAACGCCTCCACGAGAGGAAGCCCTGTGCGGGCCAGCGTCAGCTCCACATTTCCCTTGTGCGGAGTGCGCTCGGCAAGAAAGGAGTCGATGGACATGACCAGGAGAGCCCTTTCCGGGCAGGTGGCCCTCAAGGCGTCGGCCAAACTTGTTTTGCCGGTGCTCGACGCGCCGTTGAGCAGAATCACCAGTCCGGCGGACTCTCCCGCCTCGAAAGCGGCTGAGGGCGCGTATCCGCACCTGCGGAAATGCAGGCGGGCGGAGTGGAGCGCACCCGCGATCCGTCCGCGATCCTCTACGGTGAAGGCGTCCGTAGCCGGGCGTGGAGGCTGAAACGATCCGTTCATCAGAATTCAGCGCATTCCTGAGCCCGAATTCCCTGCCGAAAGGCATGTTTTACACACTCGATGCGGCTCACGGTGTCGGCCAGCGCAATCAGGCTCTCCGGCGCACAGCGTCCGGTGAGCACCACGATTTTCCCTTCCGGCAGGGCGCGCAGCGCAGCGCCCACAGAAGCCTCGTCGAGCGCGCCGAAGCGCATGATGTGGAAGATTTCGTCGAGGACGACCGTTCCTACGGCGGGATCGGTCAACCGCTCCTGAGCGAGCCGCCACCCATCGTGCGCCGCCTTCAGATGCGCTTCTCGGCGGACGGCATCTTCGCGGCGGGGTAGGAAGCCCAGGCCGCAGCAGAGCACCTCCGCTCCCGGAATGCGGCGGAGAGCCTCCGCCTCTCCGCCGCTCTCCCGCTTCACGAACTGGATCACCGCCGCACGGCGCCCGTGCCCCAGCGAGCGCAACGCCATGCCGAAGGCTGAAGTCGTCTTGCCTTTTCCCTCTCCGGTGACGATGAAGATTCTGGAGCGCATGCTTCTACTCGATCATTTTCAATTCCTCGGACAAACGGCCGCTCGCCCGGGTCACGGCCAGCAGACGCTCTTCGACGTCGGGCGAAGGGACGATCAGGGCGCGGGGCAGGTCTTCCGTGAGCAATTCCAGGGCTCCGGCGTTGTGCAGAGCCAGAGTCGTCTCGATATAGCGCATGGCCGTTGGCTCCTCCAAAATGAAATTGAATGGGCGTTTTCCGTTCAAGATGCGTTCGGCAGGATAGTCCGGCCCCCATTCGTCGTCCACTCCCATATTGGCGAGCAGCACGGATGAGCGGCAGACGGCTCCGGCGTCCAGACGATTGCGCATGGCGTGGAAACGCCCGGTGGCCGTGACGGCGCACCACGACGAACAGACGGCGTGCGTCACGCGCTCGTTCTCCCCGCCTGCGCCCTTCTTCTCTCCCAAATGCAGAAACTCCACGCCGGGCGGCGTCTCGTTGCTCTTGTCCGCCACGTCGGCCACGGACACGCG
This sequence comes from Akkermansiaceae bacterium, assembly GCA_021200315.1. Classification (GTDB taxonomy): domain Bacteria; phylum Verrucomicrobiota; class Verrucomicrobiia; order Verrucomicrobiales; family Akkermansiaceae; genus Akkermansia. The sequence goes on along the minus strand of JAJQGU010000025.1, from coordinate 55,723 downwards.
CATGCCGTGCTTCAGGGCGAAAAGCACAATTCCCCGTCCCACTTTACCGTAGCCGATCACCATGAGGCGGCGCCCGCTCCATTCCCCGAACCCCGCTTGTCTCAGCGCACGGAAGAAACTCTCCCCCGTGCCCAGCACCGTTTCGATTTTCTTGATGCGCCCGGCATCGGCCAGATACACCGGCGTCGACGGACGTTCGTAGCGGTAGGCGCCGGTGCGTGTCAGCTCCACGGCGCCCAGGGTCGGATGCAGGCTGTGGCACATACCCGCACAATCGAGGATAATGTCGAATTCGCCCTTTCCCTTTTCCGCGGCGGCGATACCGAACTCGGGCAGCATCCCGCGGATTTTCCCGTCCGACGGGAGCGTGCTCCTTTCTGGGACGCTGAGCCGGGCTCCGGCGGCCAGCAGAGGCATGTATTTCGCCAAGGTGTTCCGATAGACCGGCGTGGCGTCCAGAATTCTGAGACCTTCCAGAGGGCGCGTCCGAGCCCAGGTGCGCGCCTGTTCCTGCAGCGCAGGCCAGTCGCGATCATCATAGTACAATGACAAATGGCGATGCAGTCTTTCAACGGGAGAATCCATGGCTTCATTCAGTCTAAACTTCCTCCTTCGGGAAGCAAGCATGTTTTCCGGCTACGGAGAGGATTTGCGCCCCGCGCTCCCGACGGGAGGCGGCCGCAGGATATTTCTCTTCGGCGGCCGGAGCAGGTTCTCCCGTGTAAGACCCGATTTTCTCTCGTTTCTCCGGAGGAGATGGAGTATTCTTTCAGACATGCGGGAATGGTTGGAATCGATCTTTGACTGGACGGCGTTTCTCCGGGAACACGCGGCGCTGTCGCGGTGGCTCACCGCGATTCTGCTCGTGGCGGCCACCTGCGCGATCGTCCGCGTTCTCCGAAAGATCATTCCCCCCATACTTCACCGTTCGCTGAATCGGCAGATGGCCTCTCTGCTGGGAAACACCATCATGACGCTCGTCTGGGTTTTTTCAGGAATCCAGACGCTTTCTGTGCTGGGCGTGGATGTGGTGAGCATTCTCGGAGCGGCCGGCGTCGCCGGCATCGCCGTCGGTTTCGCCTCGCAGACCTCGCTCTCCAATCTCATCAGCGGCGTTTTTCTCGTGGGAGAAAAAAGCATCAAGCTGGGGGACTGGGTGCAGGTACAGGGATACAGCGGCAGCGTGGAATCCATCGACCTGCTCTCGGTGAAGATCAGAGGAGCGGACAATTCTCTCGTACGCATCCCCAACGAATCGTTCATCAAAAACCCCGTCCAGAACATGACGGAGGATTCCCTGCGCCGGTGCGATTTCGACATAGGCGTGGATTACGCCGCGGATCTCGCTCAAGTCGAGGAGCTCATCCGCCGCATTGCCGACGGGCAGAAGCTGCTCTTGAAAAATCCTCCTCCCGTTGTGCAGTTCGTCGGCTTTGCCGATTCCTCTCTTGCTGTCCACGTGGGTGTCTGGTGCCGCACACCGGATTACGCCCGAGCCCGTTTCGATTTCGCCCGAAGTCTCTTGAGCGAATTCCGAAAGGAGCGGATCGACATTCCCTTCCCCATCCGTACGGTGCGGATTTCCCCTTCTCCTCCCGTTCAGAACGAGGAAACGCCCGTTGGGGCGGACGCCGCGCCCGGACGTGATGTCCAAAAGAATGGGCGGATTTGATTTTGGGCTTTTCTTTTGAGAAAAATCATGCCAATCTAAAGCCGCACGCGATTCTCTTCTCATGGCGAATGATTCTGTAAGCTCGTACAAACGGATTCTTCTGAAACTCAGCGGAGAAGCTCTCAGAGCCCCTGGGAGCATGGACAACATCTCCCCCGAGATTGTGACGCGCATCGCCCAAGAAATCGCCTGTGCGCAGCGTCAGGCCGGGCTTCAGATCGGGCTTGTGGTCGGGGGCGGGAACTTCTGGCGGGGCGCCAAGGCAAGTGTGCGGGGCATGGATCGCGCCACGGCGGACTACGTGGGCATGCTGGCGACCGTCATGAACGCGCTTGCCCTGCAGAGCTCCATCGAGCGCGCCGGAGCCGGCTGCATTGTGCAGTCCGCCATTGAAATGAAGAATGTGGCCGAACCGTTTATCCGTCTGAATGCCAGGAGGGAGCTGGAAAACGGGAAGATCGTGATCTTCGCCGCCGGTACGGGCAATCCGTTTTTCTCCACCGACACCACGGCGGCTCTTCGAGCCAGTGAGATCAATGCGGAAGTGGTGATGAAGGCCACTTCGGTGGACGGCGTGTACGATGCCGATCCGAAAAAGGTGCCCACGGCCAGCCGCTTCGACACGATCTCCTACCAGGAATGCATCGCCCGCTCGCTGAAGGTCATGGACTCAACGGCCTTCACCCTTTGCATGGACAATAAAAAGCCCATTGTCGTATTCGACATGCACGAACCCGGCAATATTACGCGCGCCCTGCTCGGAGAGCGCATCGGCACGATCATTTCCTAAAACAAACTCACAGACATCATGGACGCAGAAACACTCCTCTTCGAAACGGAAGAAAAGATGACAACGGCTCTTGAGCACATGCTCAAAGAATTCGGCGGCGTGCGCACCGGCAAGGCTTCCCCCTCTCTGGTCGAAAACCTCGACGTGCACGTGGCCAGCTACAATTCCAATATGAAACTGAAGAGCATGGCCGTGATCAGCACGCCCGACGCCCGCAGCATTCTCATTCAGCCTTTCGATCCGGGTACCCTCCACGACATCCAGCGGGCCATCAGCGAAAGCCGGCTGAATCTCAATCCGGTGATTGACGCCCGCTCCGTACGCCTCCCCATTCCCGAGCTCTCCCGGGAGCGCAGAATCGACTTGGCCAAATACGTCAAATCACTTGCCGAAGACGGGCGCGTACGCGTGCGCGCCATCCGCCGCGAGGGGATGGACGGCGCCAAAAAACTCAAGTCGGAGAACGTGGTGACTGAAGACGGTCAGCGCGTATTGGAGGATAAGATCCAGAAGCTGACGGACAAGTTCATCAAGACGATCGACGAACATCTCGCAGCCAAGGACAAGGAGATTATGACCATCTAACCAAACCACCATCATGAGCGAAAACATCACCAACTTTTTGGCGTCCGGCATCGAGATCAAGGGAACGATTCGTTTTCAGAACGACATGCATATCGACGGCAAAATCGAAGGGGAGATCATTTCTGACAACGGTCTCGTCACAATCGGTGAGCTGGCGGATATCAAAGGTGACATTACCGCCGGCGATGTCCGCATCTATGGACACGTGGAGGGCAAGGTTCAGTCCGAACGCTGCTCTCTCAAGAAACAGGCAGTTCTCATCGGCGACGTGACCACCCGCACGCTTTCGATGGAGGAAGGAGCTCAGCTTCGCGGCCGCACGGAGATCGGCTGAACAACGCACTCATGATGCCGCCGCGGCAGGACGAAAACGGCTTCGTCGCGCTTGGACGTCGGTATTCGTAACTTCCCCGCACCCGTTCATCGATGACAGGGCGGGGCTCGTTGTCTTGGAGAGTGGCTTCTCATCTCCCTCTGCAAGGGTGAGCTCCCTGTGCGCCGTGTCTCTCGCTGGAGAATGCGGCCGCTGTCTCGATGCCTCGGCCGCCTTCGGTGCTTTCGCCGCAATCCTCTTCCGCGCTGAGGATGTCAAATGCGGTGTTCCGGAAAACGACTCGCGTTTGAAAGTCTCCTCTTGGAGCGGGAGCTGCGCATTTCTTCCGGGAATGCAGGCGGGCGATTCTCCTAAATGGAGGCGATGTGCAGGCCGTCAAAGAACATCTGCACTGAGATCAGGATCAGCAGAATGCCTACGAGGCGCTCCAGCGCGATGGCGCCCCGCCGCCCCAGTCTTTTCAGAAGCTTCGGGCCGGTCAGCACGATGACTAGACTGCACAGCCAAGCGGTCAGAAGGCTCCCCGTAAAAAGCAAAAATCCTGTGACATTCTCTATCTGAGCGCCATGGAGCATCACTACGGCGATGCCGCTCGGGCCGGCGAACAGAGGCACGGCAATCGGCACGATAAAGGGTTCACGGTCGGCATCAATATCGTTCTCCGCCGAAGTGGCCTGGGCAAATCCCGGGAACACCATTCCCAGGGCGATGAGAAAGAGTACCACCGCGCCGGAAATATTGAGCGTCGCTCGTTCAAGGCCGAGTATCTGCAGGAGGTAGTTGCCGGCAAAGAGAAACAACAGGAGAACCAGCAGAGCGATCACCATCTCGCGCACGATGATGCTGGGCACGCGGGATGCCGGCACATGCCGCGTGAGAGCCGGCATCATGATTGCCAGGCCAATCGGATCGAGCACGATAATCAGGAGAATGGTGGTCGAAAGGAAATTCATGGGCAAACGGGTTTATTCCCCCGGCTTTCTTCCGAGAAGCTCCCGGACGTCTTCCACAGTGCGCTTCTGCTGAGCACGATAGGGCACGATCTTGATCTTCTCGCCCGTTCTTCTGCCCCGTTCAATCCCTTCTTCAATGATTCCGTCGCGTTTTGAAGTATCGATGTTTTCTCCTCCGGGATCATAGGCGAGATTCCCCTCGTCTGCGCTTTTCCGGTTGATTTTTTTCCCGCTCCCGCTCCATTCCTCCCGGGCGACTCCCTTGCCCTCTTTCATGAAATCAGGCTGCAAGTCTTTCGAAAACTGATTGTTTGAGCGGCTCCCCCCCCAGGCTTTTTTCTTGAATCTTTTGTCTGAAGCGTCAAAAATCCGGCGATTGACCGCTTTTTTTTCTTCATCGGCCTCCGTGAGGGCAAAGGGACTCCCCCCCATGTTGTATTGTTTCCCTTGAAAGCTGCTCGACTTGTCGATCACAGTCTGGGGAACTCCGTCCTTTCCTTTCACTGTATGCGCGCTTCTGTCGTAGTTCCCTAAAAAGTGTTCCTCCAAAGACACTTGGCGATTGCGGTTGAATTGCTGCGATTCCATCGTTTCCCCGCTTTCACCGGACGTGGTATCATCGTCGTCTACAATGCTTCTTTCCGGCGTGCAGCAGACCAAGGCGCACAGCGCAGACAGGCAGACAGGCAAATAAGGGAAATGAAGCATTCCGTTTCTGAGCGCTCATTCTATGGGAGGCTCTCTCCCAAGTCAATCCTTTTCCCCTTCGGCTGTTCGGAAAGGCGGAAAGTGGTGAAACTCTCCGGCTTGAGCTCCACAGCCTGTGCGGCGGCGGCGTTTTGGCGACGGGAGGGGGAAAAGCCGCCGGAGGGCGGCAAGAGATAAACTGCGGCGGCTCCTGTGGAAAGGATCCATTCGCGATCGAGTGCGTTGTTCCATGTGTGCATGCCGATTACGAGCACATCGGCGCGGCGGGCTTCTTCGGGGAGTTGCAGCAGCGTCGGGAGAGGAGCTTCCCCGGCGAATAGAAGGCGCCGTCCATCCCGCTCCCAAAGGACAACGGGCGAGGCGTCGTCGGCCACGATGCGCCCGGGCAGGCTCCTTGGCGGATAAAGAGTGAAACGGCCGGCATTCGTGTCAAAGTTCAAGGGAGAGGAGCCGGCTTCCGGAGCGGCAAGCCGATGGATTTTCGGATAGCGGGCCAGGATGAGGTTCCGGCCGCCTATCTGGCTGTTGTGGGCATGCGTGGCGAGGAAGGCCGCAGGATGGCTGTTTTTGGCAAAAAGTGCGGGGAGAAGGCGGTGGCGTGCGTCGCTCTTCGTGCCGCAATCGATCAGCAGACCGGGAGAACCCAGCAGGCAGGCATGCCCTCCGTATGGGAAGACGAAAATCTGTACTGTATCGGCCGGGGGAGGCGTTTCTATCGGCAGGTAGCTGGCTGGCTGTGAAGCGGGATATTCCGCCAGACGAAAGAGGAGAGAGGCGCTCAGCCAAGCAGCCTTGTTGAGATGGATGGCCATGCTGGGAATCCACGAGAGAACGAGCGACGAAAGCCCCAGACCCATAATCCACGGCAGAAGCGGCGCGATCAGGATGTTGATGGCAAATCCGAAAAGGTTGATCGTGCGGAAGTGGCAGGCCGTCAGCGGCAACGAACACATCCAGGCCAGAAGGGACACGACGGCGAGTCCCCGGCACCATGAATCCGTGGCGGACCGAATGTGCTCCATGCGCGTGCGAATGCGGAAGGGTATATAATCATCCGGAGCCCACCAGGCGGCTCCCCGCAATGTCCACAGCGAGCCGAACACCACGACGGCGTACAGAACGAAGGAAAGTTGAAAGCCGGCCGAAGTCAGTTGTCTAGGATCGACGAGAAGGATGAGGAAAGCCGCGGAACACCAGACATTGACGGGAGAGCTCTGCCTGCGCAGCAAACGCCCGCCCAAGAGCACGGCGATCATGACAAAGGCCCGAACGGCGGATACGGGAAATCCAGTGATATATAGATAAAGAGCGAGCAGCACGAGCGTGAGTGCGTCGGATAGGCGCGGAGAACAGCGCAGGACTCGGAAAAAGAGGGCGGCAAGCAGGGCGGCTAATCCCATGTGCAGACCGCTTACGGCAAAGACGTGCAGACAACCGCAGCGGCGGAAAACTTCGATGGTTTCAGGGGAGGAAAGACTCTTTTCCCCAAGTACGAGCGAAACGAGCGTCTGGTAGCCGGGGGTGTTCGTATCCACGCCGCGCCCCAATGCGGAGGCCAGCCAACGGCGGATGTACCTGGAGCCCGCAAGGAACTTGGAGAACGGCGTGCCGTCGTCCGCCTTTTCAGCCCGGTAGGCTTCCAAATGGCAGAGGCAATTCATATCGGCAAGCCAACTTCGTTTGTCGAAGGATCCGGGAAAGGGCGAGTTGCGGATTTTCTCCGGAATGCCCTCCACGCGCCACCGTTCGCCCTCATGCATTTCTGGGAAGGCACTGCCGCCTGAGACTTCAATGCGGCGTCCCGTTCCGGAATCTTCCAGGATCACCGAGCTTCCAAGCGTGCGGACGACGCTGCCCGTGATTTCGAGAGCCGCGCGCTCCGGATCGAGCCAGACAGCCTGAATCCGCGTATTCTCTTCGTTTCGGAAGTGCTGGAATTCCCATCCATACACCCCTGCCAGAAGACTGCAGAGAGCGATTCGGCGCAGACCGCAAAACAGAGGAATGGCCACGGCCAATGCGGCAACGGCTATGAACCACGAACCGGCCAAGGAGCAGACAAGAGCGGACAGCGGCGCGCACAGGGGATTTTTCGCCAGAAAACGACGAAGAGGAGCCCTCACCCTTGACTGTGTTCTTAATTCTTCGAACACGAAATAGAAAGAATGAATTCTGCAATCAGCTGCGCCGTGCGGGCAGGGCTCTCTTCGAGCAGGCGATGTCCTGCACCGGGCACTTCAACGGCGGCGTCGGGGCGGCATTCCCGCGCCAATGCCCTGAATTTCTCATCACGTTCCCCCACAAGCCAAAGAAGAGGAACGGGCAAAGAGTGCAAGAGAGGGCGGAAATCCCGCTGCCTTCCCAGCGACCACGCATCAAATGCCGGAGCAACCATACGGGGATCGTAATGAGGACGCGGTCCGGCGCCGGAGTTTCTCAAAGCGGGTTGTCGGTTCCACAAGGTGATGAAATCCGCTGGAGCGAGGCGCAGACATCGGGAGGCCCACATGCGATCGGCCGCCAAACGTCGGGCGCGTTCTTTTTCGTGCTTTAATCCCGGATGAACGGAAAGGAGAATCAGCGCACGCCACTTCTGCGGCTCGGCGGCGAAAGCGTGCAGGGCAAGCCGTCCCCCCAGAGAATAGCCGACAAGAATTGCTCCCTGCGGAGCGGTCTCGGTCAAGGCGAGACCTGCGGTTTCAAGGCTGCGGCGAGCCGATTTAGGGAGAGACCACAAATCCGCAGCCCGGCAGTCGAGCCCCGTCCCATCCCAGGCAGACAGGCAGCCTGCCCAGTCTTCGGCGCCGCCGAGGTTGCCATGCAGAAGAACGACGGGATGATGAGCCTGACTCGGATAGAGACATGGTGTCATTTGGACACATTGAAGCGGAACTCAATGACATCGCCGTCCTGCACCACATAATCTTTCCCTTCGATGCGGAGCTTGGCCTGTTCCCGAGCCCGGGTCAAAGAGCCGCAGGCCACGAGGTCTTCATAGGAGACCACTTGAGCCGCAATGAAGCCGCGTTCAAAGTCGGTGTGGATCACGCCGGCGGCTTGGGGAGCCTTGGCTCCTGCGGGGATGGTCCAAGCCTTTGTCTCCTTCGTCCCGGTAGTAAGATAAGTGCGCAGACCGAGCAGGCGATAGACGGCCCGGATGAGATCGCTCACACCGGAATCTTCAGCGCCGAGCTCGCGCAGGAACTCGCGCGCATCCTCGGGGGAAAGCTCGGCAAGCTCCTCTTCTATGCGGGCGGAAATTACGATAGCCTCGGCATTGTGGCTTGCCGCCACATATCGGCGAACGGCGGAAACGTGCGGATGCGAGTCGGGCTCCTTCACGGCGCCGGCAAGTTCGTCTTCGCTCACGTTGCAGGCAAAGATGATTTTCTTGTCCGAAAGCAGATGAAAGCCGTGCAGCAGCCTGCCCTCATCTTCCGAAAGGCCGAGCGTAATGGCGGGGCGGCCGGCGTCGAGGTGAGGGAGTATCTTCTCGATCAGATCCACTTCCGCTCTTGCCTCTTTGTCCCCTCCGCGCGCCCTCTTGATGCGGCTTTCCCGCCGCTTTTCCATGGCCGCAAGATCAGCGAGAATGAGTTCGTCGTTGATAATGCCGATATCGCGGACGGGATCCACGGATCCCAGTTCGTGAATGATGTCGTCATTGTCGAAACAGCGGACCACCTCCACGATGGCGTCCGTTTCACGAATGTTGGAGAGGAATTTGTTGCCCAGCCCTGCTCCTTCGGCCGCCCCCTTTACAAGACCGGCGATATCCACGAATTCAATGGCCGCAGGTACAATGCGCTCGCTCTTGCTCAACTCGGACAGCACAGCCAGACGTGCATCCGGCACTTCGACCATGCCCACATTCGGCTCGATCGTGCAGAAGGGATAATTGGCCGCCTCCGCTTTGCGGGAACGCGTCACTGCGTTGAAAAGAGTCGATTTCCCCACATTGGGAAGCCCCACGATGCCTGCCTGCAACATAACGGAGAGAGTATACATGACCGGCGCCTCAAGGGGAAGTGTAAAGTGCCTCTCCCTTGAAACAAAATGCTCGGTTCCTCAATCCACGGCACGGGGGGAAAGCTTGCAGAGGCGCATGATTAAATGAGCACGGCCTTCACGAAAATCCAATTCTCCCAACGGGTCTATCACGGCCACACTCTCCCACAAGGAAACGTCGGGCTCCGCATTCGCTCTCATCAGATAGACTGTCCGCCCTTTCCTCAAAGCCTCCGTGATAAATTCATAATTTCTTACCTTCAGATTGGGAAACACGCTTTGCCACAAGTCTCTCAAGGTGTATCGACCGTCCGTCACACAGTACACCTCCCTATCATCCATATAGGCGGCCACCACATCTCGGACGTGTTCGTCATCGCTTACACAGACTATGCTGTCTTTCTCCAAAGCACTGAAAAACGCCAATGATTCTTCCGTCCGCTGGCGCTCCGCGCGCTCTCCAATGAAAAACTCCGCTCCGAACATCACACAGCCGCATACGATGATCCCGGCCACAATCGCTTTCTGCCTGTCGTGCATCCTGCGCCAGCACATCAATACGCTTATCCACAGGCAGAAAAGACCGGGAACCATGTACCGGTTGACAAGTATAGGACAAATGATCACGGACACCGCCACACCGACCGCAAATGTCATCGCCGGTATCGCCGCTCCGCTCAGCAGATACAATAGCTCCTTCCGGTTTTCTTTCCTCTGAAGAATGGTCAGCATGACGACGGGAATCACCGCAAAAATGAACGGAAACGCATAGACGACACATGACCATATACTACCCATGTTTATATCAGATATCCAATAGTTCTCCGACACCCTTGAAGCCCTTCGTTTCCTCCCGCCTGAATTTCACCCAGCAGAGCGCCGCCGTCGCCGCGAAGGCGGCTGCGGAAAAGAGTTTCGCGACGGCCGCCCTGAAAGCAAACGTGCCGGAAACACACGAAAACAGATCCTCCGCCATCTTCAGCATCAGGTAATACAACGGCGGATGTACATCCTGCGCCGTCAGACCGATCACATCGGCCATGTCATGTCTGATCAAGCCGAGCGTAAACGCCTCGTCAAGCCATATCGTAGGGCTGAAGGCGCATACGATCACGCTGAGAAAGCAGAGGACGATCAATATCCACAGACACACTATCCATCGACGGGAGTTCAGCACTTTCGTGCATGCCGCCCCCGGGATTATTTTATATATTCTAGTGAGTTAGTTATGAAAACTCGTAATAACGGCGTAATGAGAAAAAGAGCGGAATTGCGAAAATATTTTTTCGTTTTAAGCGTCATTTTCCGCATCGTTTTTTTTGCGGCGGGAGCCGATAATGAGGACGAAAACAGAAGCCGCATTGAGCCAAAGCCAGGTTTCACGCTCGAAAGGTATTTTAACGAGCGGCTGGTAGATAAGACAAAGGCAGGCCGGGAGCAGGAAGAGCAGCGGGTGACGCTTTTCCATAAGCGAGCGGGCGGCCTGCCACGCGGCAAGAACAGCCACAATGACGCGCAGGAAGAGATAGAACCCGTAAGGCAGACGCAGCCACCAAGGAAACACCGCCGCAAACACGGCGAGACCGAGGAGCACCACCGCCAGCGCGGCCGCCCATTGTTCGTAATTCCACCTACGGCTCGCCTTGCAGAGCAGGAAGAGAGGGTACGCCCCGACAATAACACCAATCACCGAGAGCGAAACCGTGAGAATTGTATTATTCAATTTTCTTTCTTTATATTCTTCCTCACTCCTGAGCCGAGCTTCTTCCTCCTCCCTTGCCTTCTTCTCCGCCTCACGCGCCTCTCTCTTCTTCTTCTCCGTTACGGCTCGCCCAAGCCTGCGGGCAGAAGAGAATTGATCGGCGAGCAAATCCCCGGTTGAGACGGCCTCTTCCTCCCCGCCGGCAGCTAATCCCTCTTTATATGCCGCACGGATATTATCCCGGTAAATCTCCCCAAAAAATCCCATCCAGTCCTGCGCGGTATCGCGCCCCATGGATTTCATGGATTGCGCCCGCATACTGTATTCAAGCCGGCGCTCGTCATCCTTCGTGGCGTTGATTGCTCGGTTCACCGCGTCCAGCGGCTCGTGCAATCCGAGCTCCTGCATTACGTCCCGGCCGTAGGCGTCTAGGTAAGAAATATCAGGGTCAGTGGGGCCTGCGTACCACCCGGAGAAAGGTCTGGGGTTGTAATAGTGGCTTTGAATATTTTCGTCTATTCCGTAAAGCGCAGCCTCGTTAAAAGTTTTAAGCGCTTGATTTACACTTTCTCTCTCTTTCTCACTCTCCCCCGCCGTGGATGATATGAACGTGTTTGCTTCCGCCGCCGCCGTGGATGATGTGAACGCTAAAACAAGACACGCGAAAAGAGCCCATCTTTTCATCAAAGAGGCAAGCATCTTCAGAAAAAGATTTAAAAATCACGCGTTCTTCCATTCTTCCAGCGTTTCCACATAAACAGCCGAGATTTGCCCGCCTTCCATAGGATAAATCTCGCCGTAATCTGGATTAAGAGGAAGCAGAATATATTCCTTCTCTTTCGTCCCCGGCACCACCTTTTGAGCGAGCTTTTTCAAGGTAACACCCCGCTCATCATTATACTCAACAATAGTGCCAATCTTGGGAATAGGAGGAATTGTGTAATGCCGCATAACAACCACCGCACCATCCGGAATAGCTGGTTCCATAGAATGCCCATTAACTCGCAACAGATATTCATCCGATTTCAACGGACGATAAATGAGAACATCCTGCGGAACCGTATCACCCGCCGCAAGTCCGCCTGCCGCAATATTGCCGATAATTTGTTCATTGTATCGGAGAGGATTTTCCTCTTCCGCAGCGAGCAAGGAGAGCTCTTCGTAGTCAGGGAGAGATTCAGGAATGTATACTTTTCTGTAAGCGTTCATTTTTGCGGATCCGCGTTTGGAGATACTATAAAAATCTGCAATTGTCTACTGAAAATTCAACAGAATGCAAAAATTCTCCCCGGATGGCCCGGGGCGAAAAATCGACTGACAGAAAAGTATACTTCTTGTAAAAAGAACCTCTGCTCGCTCCCCGCGCTTCTCTCCGCCTCACGTTTACGGCCGTCGGAATTTTTCATAGAGGTCCGCACGATACCGAAAAGTCGACAGCGGCAGACCGCATTCTCTCGCCGCCTCGGCTCCCGTGATCTCCCCGCCTTTCCACTTTCGGCAGACCATGAGGAAGTTCCCCGGCAGCGGTGTCGGCGGTCTGCCAAATCTAACTCCCCTGGCTTTTGCCGCCGCGATTCCCTCCGCCTGCCTCTGCCTTATGTCCCTTCGCTCGTTCTCCGCCACAAAGCTGAGAACTTGCAGCACAATATCAGAAAGAAACGTCCCTACCAGGTCTTTTCCCCTGCGGGTATCCAAAAGCGGCATGTCGATCACTACGATATCCGATTTCTTTTCTTTGGATATGAAGCGCCATTGTTCCTGGATCTCCTGATAGTTGCGTCCAAGCCGATCGATCGATTTCACATACAGAATTGTGTTTTCATTCAGTTTTCCCAGCAGGTTTTTATACTGTCTGCGCTCGAAGTCTTTCCCGCTCTGCTTATCCACATAAATGTTCTTTGGCGGAATGTTCTTTTTTTCCATTGCGACAAGCTGTCTGTCCTCATTCTGACTGTTGCTGCTGACCCGGCAGTATCCATAGGCTGTCTGTTCCATCGGATTCCACCTCTTCCCTGCCTTTCCCTTTTTCATATTCTTCATTTCCGGTTTTTCATCCCGACGGCACACTTTTCTATGGCGCTTCTGCCGGCATATCCGCCGGATGGCGTAATGTATACAATTCTTTATATTCTTACCGCTTGTGTCCCTTGAACCGGCGCGACCCGATCCTGTTTTTCACGACATCGAATATACGGCTCTCTTCAGTGAAAGGACACCCGGGATTCGTCCCGCACAGAAAGACCTCCCCTCCTGAAAAGCAGAATCTCCAGCACCGCGGCGGAAGGATATGCCGCAAAGCGGCATTGACGCGATGATCGCTCCGGCCTAATATCGGCGCATGAAGAAACCTCAAGATTCCGATACCCCCCGGAGGGATGAATCTCCTATGGAAAACGCCGCCATGGACGAAACGGAAACGGCATCTCCCGGAGAAGGAGAATCTCTCGTCGACGAAGCGGCCAAATGGCGCGACACCGCTCTGCGTACTGCGGCCGAATACGACAATTACCGCAAACGTTCGATCAAAGATCGCGAAGAGTTCATTCGTTACGCCAATCAGACGTTACTTGAAGAATTGTTGCCGGTAATCGACAATTTCGAAATGGGGATGCAGATGGCATCGCAAGACACATCATCAATGATTTATATTGGGATGGAAATGGTGCGGAAGCAGCTGCGTGACTTTCTGGATGCCCAGGGAGTAAGCTCCATCGACGCCACCGTCGGCCAGATCTTCGATCACAATCTTCACGAAGCCGTGCAAAGCGAGCCCTCGGAGCAGCCCGAAGGCACCATCCTGCGCGTGCTTCGCAAAGGATACAAGATCAAAGACCGCCTGTTGCGTCCGGCAAACGTGGTCGTAGCTTCCGTGATTGACAACGAACCCGAAAAACAGGTTTAAACCTCTTCGTGCTGACATATGGCTGGCAAAGACTATTACGAAGTGCTCGGCATCTCCCGCACCGCAACGGACGACGAGATCAAGAAGGCGTATCGCAAACTGGCGATGAAGTACCACCCGGATCGCAACCCGGATGACAAAGCCGCTGAAGAAAAGTTCAAGGATCTGGGGGAAGCTTACGAGGTGCTGTCCGATCCCGACAAGCGTGCGGCCTATGACCGACTGGGGCACGAAGCTTTCAAGAACGGAGGCATGAATGGAGCGGGCGGCGGGGCGGGAGGTTTTGGAGGGTTCACCGATCCCATGGATATTTTTGCACAGATGTTCAGTGGAATGGGCGGTTTTGGAGGGTTCGGCGAGAATGGCCGGGGACAGAGGAGATCGAGCAGACGCCCGGGCTCGGATCTGCGTGCGGATATCGACATCACGCTGGAAGAAGTGTCCGCAGGCTGCGAAAAAACCCTGGAGATCGAACGCCTTGTCGCCTGCAAGGCATGCAGCGGCAGCGGCTCCCGCACCGGTAAGGATGGATTCAAGACATGCCCTACCTGCCACGGCCAAGGTGTCGTTACGCAGCAAAACGGCTTTTTTGTGCAACAGAGCACCTGCCCCACTTGCCGGGGCGCGGGCGAAGTCATTTCAGATCCCTGCCCGCAATGCCGCGGCGAAGGGCGCGTGCGCGAAAATTCGCAGATTCCCATCCGCATTCCCGCCGGAGTGGACTCAGGCACCAAACTTCGTGTGGGGAACCTGGGAGACGCCGGAGTGCACGGCGGCGAAACGGGTGACCTTTACGTCTTCATCGATGTGAAAAAACATGACCTGTTCCAGCGTGAAGGGCAAGATCTGCAGTGCACCATCCCCGTGCCGCTTGCGCTCGCCATGAACGGCGGCAAGCTGAGAGTTCCCACCCTTGAAGGCGCGGCAACAATCAAGTTGCCCGAGGGTACGCAGTCGGGCACTATTTTCCGCGTGCGCAGCAAGGGTCTCAGATCTCTCAAGGGCACAAGCAAAGGCGATCTGCTGGTAGAGGTGGAAATAGAGATTCCCTCCGGCCTCAACCGCGAACAGAAGAAAAAGCTCGAGGCGTTCATCGGCACCCTGAAGGATGCCGATAATCAGCCTTTGTACGAATCTTTCCTTAAAAAGGCCGCCCGCTTCATGAAGGACTGAGAGTTTCTCCCATTATGCCGCGCTTCTATCTTCCTGCGGAACAATGGCAGGCTTCCCGCTGGGAAGTGCGCGGGGCAGAGGCGTATCATGCACTGAGAGTGCTGCGCCTGCGCCCTGGAGACACCTGTACGCTGTTCGACGGGCAGGGACGGGCAGCTAAAGTGCGCATCGTCGCCGTCGACGGGGCTTCAGCCTTTCAAGTGGAAGCGCTCTCTCTTTTTCCCCCACTGAAAGCCTGCGCCGAAATTATCCTATGTCAGGCAATTCCCAAGGGAAGCAACATGGAGCTCGTCCTCCAGAAGGCCGTCGAGCTGGGTGTAAGGCGCATCGTTCCGCTCTTCACCGAACGCACCATCGTGCGGCTCTCCGGCTCAGAATCCATCAACAAGGCGGAAAAGTGGCGCAGAGTCATTCTCGAAGCCTGCAAACAGTGCGGCCAAGATACTCTTCCCGTGCTCGACACGCCCCGTTCCTACGCCGATTTTCTGGAACATGTCGAATTGCCCGATTTCAAAGTGCAGGCAGCTCTTGTACCCAATGCCCTGCCTATGCGTACAGCACTCGAGCCCGCACGCGAAGCAGGCGTCCATTCCGCAGCTTTGCTCGTAGGGCCCGAGGGAGATTTCACTCCGGAGGAATATGCGGCCGCACGAACCCGGGGCTTCTTGCCTCTTTCTCTGGGATCCATTGTTCTGCGAGTCGAAACGGCCGCTTTTCTCGCCATCTCGGCTTTGCGCTACGCTCTCGATCCCGAATGAAAAACGGCAAAAAAAAAGATTCCAATTTTTTTTGAACAAAACATCACCTCAACGCATCGTATTCTCCGTTGCCCTTTTCCGCTTCTGTGAAGAAGAGAGCGCAGAAGAGCCGATAGGAAAGGGCAACTCAATTTCATAGTAGTTAATATGTTGAAAAAGCGCCCGCCGAGTGAAAGCCGGCGGGCGCTTTTTGTGGCATGAAGAGGAGCTCACTTGAGCAATTTTTCAAGCAGAGTCTGAGAATTTTCGGCAAGCTGCGCGGGGTCTTCCAGAAGGCCGGCGCGCAGCAAAGCGGTGTTGACAATCTGTCCGGCAACGAGCCCGGCCAACTCGGGCTCGCTCGTCCTGAGGGTGGAAAGTTTCTGCACGAGATCGTTTTTCGGATTAAGCATCAGCTGGGGATGCGATTCCGGCACAGTTTGACCCATTGCCTGCATATAGGAGCGCACTTCAGGAGCAAGATCGTTTTCTCCCTGCAAGGCGATGGCCGGAGTGCTGTCCGCGCGATCGCCTACGGCCACTTTTGAAAAACGGCCGGGGAAAAGCGTCTCCAACCAAGAGCTCAGAGCCGAACCTTCCTCTGCACTGAGGCCGGGCGACGAGGCATCCTCCGGCAGATCGGGCAGATCGAGATCCGCTCGATCGATAGATTTAAGAGATTTGCCATCAAAACTCGAGAGAGAGTCCACTACAAATTGATCACCGCTGTCGGTGAGGAAAAGCACTTCGAAGCCCCGCGACTTTAATGCGTCGAGATAAGGGCTGTGTTCGAGCTGCGCGCGCGAAGAGCCGAAAAGCACGTAAATATCCTTCTGATTTTCTTTCATGCGCGAAACGTAATCGGCCAGAGAAGTGCGCTTACCTGCCTCGGTAAAGGTCGATTCCATGCGGAGAAGCTTGCCGAGCGGTTCCTTGTGCTGCCACGAGGTGATGAGTCCCTCCTTGATGTAGCGCGAAAACTGCGCGTAGATCTTGTCGTAGAGCTCGGCGTCATCTGCGGCGATCTTGTCCAGATGCTTCAGAAAGCGATTAGTGACCACTTCGTTGATCTTGCGAATGATGGAACTGTCCTGCAACATTTCGCGCGAAATGTTGAGCGGCAAATCCTCGCTGTCCACCACCCCGTGGAGAAAACGCAGCCACTCGGGCAACAATCCCTCGGGTTTCGCATCGATCAGTACGCGGTGACAATAGAGCGCCACATCGGGCTCGGTGCGCCCCAACCCCCACATTTCCGGATTTTCGGAGGGGACGTAAAGCAACGCGTTGAGCGCGATGGGTGCATCTGCGCTGAAGTGCATATGTGTGAGCGCTTTGCCTTCCGTGTGAGTGATGAATTGATAAAATTGCTCATATTCCTCGGGCGTCACCTCCTTCTTGGATTTCATCCAGATGGCCTGTACCGTATTGAGGTGCTCGCCGTCAACATCGATCGGGAAGGCCACAAAATTCGAGTACCGCTCAAGAATGAGACGCACGCGATTCTTTTCCGCGAACTCTTTATACGGCTCCTGCAGATGGAGCACCACCCTCGTGCCGCGAGGCGTATCCGCCGGCGCGTCGTCTATGCTGTAGCCGTCGCGCCCGTCGCTCGTCCAGTGAATGGGTGCGGCCTCCGGCTCCCACGAGCGTGAAAACACTTCCACCTTCTCCGCCACCATAAACGAACTGTAGAAACCTACGCCGAACTGCCCGATCAAGTCCTTCGCTCCGCTGCCCTCTTGGAGAGCCTCGAGAAATTTCTTCGTGCCCGAATGGGCGATAGTACCGAGATTCTCGACAGCTTCTTCCCGCGTCATGCCGATGCCGCTGTCGGAAATTTCGACCCGCCGGCTTTCTTCATCCGCTTTCACACTGATGCGCAGTTCGCGTTCAGGCTCGCAGACAGAAGCTCCCGTCAATTGCTTCAGACGCAGTTTCTCAAGAGCATCGGACGCATTCGACACAAGCTCCCTGATAAAAATCTCGCGGTCGCTGTACAGGGCGTGAATGACAATATCGAGGAGCTGGTGCACCTCTGTCTGAAAAGAATGTGTTTCGTTTGCCATGTATTTCTTCTGGTTGTCTGGCACCATTATAGAAAATGCGTCCATGCGGTCAAGAGAGTAGTGCGCCCTGCGATTATCTGATTCGATACAATTAACTTATGCAGATAAGCTTGAACATCGTCCCCGCTCGTGAGACAATTTCGGAGTCCTTCATGCAGGAAATTCTTTACATCACCTGGCTGCTGATTCTGTCACAATTGAGTCCCGGGCCGGATGTAACTTATGTATTCCGCGCTTCGCTGTCTCGGGGCTTTCGCGCAGGAGCTGCGGCCGGCGCAGGCATCAGCACGGGATTCATTCTGCACACCGTGCTGGTGTGCAGTTTCGGCGCAGCAGTCAACGAATGGGATGGCCTGCCGTACATCGTGTGGGCGGCGGGCGCCTGGCTGCTTTACATGGCATGGAAGATTTTCCCAAAAAACAGGAACGACGGCACCGCCCATATGTTCGAGGGAGCCACACAGAAGCCCATGCGAAAAATCTACTGCGACGCTTTCCTCTGCAATATGCTCAATCCCAAGGCCACTTTATTCCTCGCCGGGCTGTGCGTTCCCGTGCTCGGTACGCACAATGGACCTTGGTATCCCTGGGCTCTGGGAGCAGCCATGGTGTTCGGCGGCTACTTCGGATGGTGCCTGTGGGCGGCTCTTCTGCAGTTCCCCCCGCTGCACCGCTGCTACATTCGCCATGTACGCTTCATCGACGCCTTTTTTTCCCTCGCTCTCGCATTTTTCGCCGTCTCGCTGTGTTTTTCCATGAGATCCGGCAGTTGAGACTCTCTTTTTTGGTTTGACTATACGCATCGAATGCGGGACAATCGCTGCGTTCCCATGAGACAAGATGCACTTCTGAAATTGTTGGAGACAAACGCCCGCCTGAGCGACGAGGAAATTGCCGAAAGGCTGGGCTTGAGCGTTGAAAATGTGAAGAGCCGCCGCTCTGAATTAGAGTCGCAGGGCCGCATTGTAGGTTATCAGGCAGTCACGAACGACGATCAAGAAACAGGCGTCTCGGCCTTCATTGAAGTAAAGCTCACTCCGGAACGCGATGGCGGTTTTGACCGCATTGCCTCTCGCATTGCCCGCTTCGACGCGGTGGCCTCGTGCTACTTGGCCAGCGGCGGTTTCGATCTTCTGGTGCTGGTGGACGGCGAAACGCTGATGGATGTAGCCCGATTCGTCACCGAAAAACTTTCGACGATGGAAGGCGTGCTCTCCACCGCCACCCACTTTCGCCTGAAGACATATAAGAAAAACGGCCTTCTCTTCGATGCTCCTCCTCTTCAAGAACGCCTGAGCGTTACCCCATAACACCACCGCATCACACTTTTCCATGAATTGGGACAAAATCATTTCCTCTCAAGTGGCGGGCATTCCCCGCTCCGGAATTCGCGAATTCTTCGATCTTGTCGCCGGCAGTTCCGATATCATTTCACTTGGCGTCGGAGAGCCCGATTTCGTCACCCCATGGAATATCCGCGAAGCAGCCATCTATTCTCTCGAACGCGGGCACACTACCTACACTTCGAATTACGGCCTTGAATCCTTGCGCCGCAGGATCGCCGAATACGCGGACTCCTTTTTTCACGTCTCCTACCGCCCCGAGAGCGAGATCCTTGTGACGGTAGGCGTCAGTGAGGCCATCGATCTGGCTCTGCGGGCTCTGCTCGACCCCGGAGACGAGGTGCTTTATCACGAACCCTGCTACGTGTCATACGCGCCCAGTGTGACAATGGCTCGCGGCGTGGCTCGCCCGGTGGTCACCACTAAGGAAGATCTCTTCGCGCTCAATCCCGCCGCGCTCGAAGCCGCAGTCACTCCTCGCACGAAAGTTCTGATGCTGAACTTTCCGACGAATCCCACCGGAGCCGTCGCGCCGGTGGAAACGCTCGAACGCATCGCTCGCATCTGCATAAAGCACAATCTCATCGTGCTGACGGATGAAATTTACAGCGAACTGCGATATGACGGCATTCCTCATACGAGCATCGCCTCTCTGCCCGGCATGAAAGAACGCACATTGCTCTTGCACGGTTTCTCGAAAGCCTTTGCCATGACAGGCTTCCGTCTCGGCTACGCATGCGGGTCCGAACCGCTGATTGCGGCCATGATGAAAATCCATCAATACGGCATCCTCTGCGCATCTGTCACCTCGCAGGAAGCCGCCGTCGAAGCTCTGGCGAACGGCACGCCCGCCATGCTTCAGATGCGCGAGAGCTACCGCACACGGCGCGACTACATTGTGAGGCGAATGAACGATATGGGGTTGGACTGCCACTTGCCGGGCGGCGCCTTTTACATTTTCCCTTCCATCGCGCGTTTCGGCCTTTCAAGTTCGGATTTCGCCCGGCGTCTTCTCTTGGAAAGCCGGGTGGCCGCCGTGCCCGGCACGGCCTTCGGAAACGCCGGCGAAGGTTTCCTGCGCTGCTGCTACGCCACTTCCTTCGAACTCATCCGCGAAGCCTGCGACCGCATGGCCGCGTTCACAGAAAAGCTGGCGCGTGAAAATATTTCTTCCCGTCACAATGAATCGCCCGAGCGCGAAGCCAGGGGCGGCGAATGACGAACTGCACGGCGTTCTTCACTCATGGGATTCTCAAGTGGTTCATGCCCGGCTGATAACGTACCCAAGAGAATGGAAGCCGACGTCTACTCCGTTTACGCCGCTCCTTTCGCCGTTTTCATGAGTTTCACCCTCCTGCTCCAATTCGGCCGTCCACTCGTCGGATGGGAGCACCCCTCGGCCGCATGGTGGCAAAGAGCGCCCGAACAGCTGATTTACCCTCTGCAAACGTTTGCCGCCGGCTGGTGTGTGTGGCATATTCGCCGCCGCGTCCACTGGGCTTGGTCATGGCGCGGCACTCTGCTTGGCGTCATCGCCGGCGTCGCGGGTATAGCCTTCTGGCTCGTGCCGGCCGCTTGTACCCTCTATTGGCCTGGGAATTTTCTCGCCAGACCTGATCTGCTCGAAGGCGGTTTCGATCCCGTCTCTGTATTCGGCGCGGAGAACCGATTGCTCATCGTGCTCTGCTACGCCCTGCGCATTATTCGTGCCGTGATTGTGGTCGCCTGTGTGGAAGAACTCTTCTGGCGCGGCTTTTTGATGCGCTTTCTGATCGATCGGGAACACCCGGATC
The DNA here is from genome assembly GCA_021200315.1 of Akkermansiaceae bacterium. Classification (GTDB taxonomy): domain Bacteria; phylum Verrucomicrobiota; class Verrucomicrobiia; order Verrucomicrobiales; family Akkermansiaceae; genus Akkermansia. Next base: position 34,954 of record JAJQGU010000025.1, on the reverse strand, counting down.
GAGTGCCCATCGGCACACCCGGTTTTCTCTCCTGGGCTGGCACGACGCTTTGTTTCATGCTCGTTCACACACCGGCGGACTATCCCGCCGCCCTTGTCTACGGCAGTATCGCATGGCTTCTCGTCGTCAAAACCCGCAGCATCGGCGCGGCAGTCACCATGCACGCCGCCGCCAATCTTGTTCTCTGCCTCGCCGCACTCTGTTTCGGCCTCAGCGGACTGCTCTGAACGAAACCTCTCACGACTGAATATTCAAGACAATGACAATCGCCTCCAATTTGCAGCAAATCCGCTCGCGCATCACCCAGGCGGAAGCGCGGTGCGGGCGTCCCCTCGGCTCCGTGCGCCTGCTGGCCGTCAGCAAGACCTTCCCTGCAGCCGATATCGCAGAAGCCGCGGCCGCCGGACAAACCGCCTTCGGCGAGAATCGCCTGCAGGAGGCCATGGAGAAAATGCCCTTGCTGCCTTCAACACTCGAATGGCATCTCATCGGCCCCCTGCAGCGCAACAAGGTGCGCAAAGCTCTGCGGCAGGGCTTTGCTCTCATTCAGGCTGTAGACTCACTCCGGCTTGCCGAGACACTTTCGCGCATCGCCGGAGAGACAGGCGCGACAGCCCGCGTTTTGCTTGAGGTCAACGTGGATGGCGAAGAAAGCAAACATGGCTTTTCCCCTCGCGGACTCCGCACGGACTGGAATGAGCTCGCTTCCCTTCCCTGCCTTGACATACAAGGTTTGATGACAATACCCGCTCCTGTCGGGGATCCAGAAGACGCACGCCCCGCTTTTCGTGCTCTGCGCATTTTAGCTGAAGAGCTGCGCACTTGCGGCCCCCTGCCTTTGCCTGAGCTCTCCATGGGGATGAGTCATGATTTTGAGATAGCCATCGAAGAGGGAGCCACCATCGTGCGTGTCGGCTCAGCCATCTTCGGCGGCCGGAGCTATCCGGAACGCCAGGCGGGTCATGCGGTTCTCCGATGATTCGTTGTGATCTCAGCGGGAAAGCTTTCTCACGGCTGTAGCCACTCCCTGCACCACGCGGCTCATGCGCCGATAGTCAAGCGTACCCGCCGTGTCAGTGGATTGACGATTGTTGGCATTGCGGTAGATGAGAGTATCGGTGACGAGCACGGCGGGCATGTTGTACCGCCAATAGCTGTACTGATCCGCATGGTCGAACACGCCCGTCATGTCAGGCAGATTCAAACGCGCCACAGGGATTCTGCTTAGGAGAGCATCCTGCACTCTCTTTGAAAGCGGCATGCTGCTTAAATTGCCGAGCACGGCGATGAAATCCCCCTTGTCGGGATACTGCCAGGAAAGCAGGCGATTCGGGTAGGTCTGGCTTTTTTCCAAATCGCTGAAAAAGCCGATGGAGCGCAGGCATATCATGCCATGGACGGTCGTACCGCTTTCTTTCATCATCCGGGAGTGGTGGGCGCTGCCCATCCCCGCAGTCTTGAACCAAGGCTCTTGTCCATTGGCATAGGCTACCAGTTCCACCGTATACTGCGGGCGGATTCCCTTCAATAACCGCGCGAGTTCAACCAGCCCCGCCGCACCGCTCGCGTTGTCGTCAGCTCCGGGAGAAGAACCGAAAGCATCGTAGGAGGCGCCGACGATGAGTCTCGCCTCTTCCCTTCCCTGAAAGACGCAGCGCACATTGGAATAAGTGTGGCCGTTCGCCCTGTAGCTCTGCATGTCAACCCTCCCTCCGCTCGCCCGAAATCCCTGCGCCAGATACATCGCCGCCTTGCTCAAATTGGCGGGATGACTCCCGTCGCGCGGCGCACAATCTTGAGACAGATAAGCGACATGTCTTCTTAAATTCACTTCAAGAAGCGCGTCGGGAGCACCGGCGTCCCCCGCCATTCTTTGAGACTGCGACACAAGCGTGCACGACAGGAGCGACAGCCCGCCCCCCATCGCCGCCACACACCCGAGAGCGAACAGATATTTCCTCATCGCCGGCATTTTACGCAATCGCCAAATGATACGCAAGCGAAAATGACGGCGCAAATCGTGCCGATTCGTCTGAACAACTTATTCATCTTTGATGATTTTTAAAATTTCGGAGCCGCCGTCAAGACACCTTTGGCTTCATCGCTTATCTCTTCTCATGGGAAACACCACCAGAAAGTTTCCAGAATCGTCTGTGCAAACGCAAAGATTTTTTCCACAAACCGATTGCCTAACTTCCTCTTATCCGAGAGACATGGCGGGCATGTCTTACACAATTGCCGTCATTGTTCACTTTCCGCAGGCATGTTCTGTATTTGTTCCGGTACAGGTGACTCGTTTGCCGTCGAATGGCTTGAAGACGCCTGTCGGGAGAAGCGAGAAGAGCGTCAGAATTCAGTGCGGGAAGCCCAAGCGAGCACGCGGGCGGGGATGGGAAACCGCATGCGCCAAGTGATGCTCATGGGGCAACGCCCCTCGTGACTCACGTACTCCATGGGCCCCAGGAAAATGTAAGGGGCGGAGTCTCCTTCCGGAGTATGTTTGCGGCGGCGAATGAAGAGCATGATGTGAATCCCCTGCTCCTTGTGGCGGATATAGTCCTGGCCGCGGGGGCTCTCCGGCGAGGTGGCGTTCTGGGATTGCCAATGGAAAAGCTCTTCACCGAGTGCGTAGTCCTCATACATCGTCGACTCGGAGAAATCTTTCTCGCTCTTCTCGATATCGGCAAAGAAAACGTAAATATTGTCCTTGTGGAAAACACCCTCCCGAAATCCGGGCATCTTTTCAAAGGTATTGTCGTCATCCAAAGCCAACAGAATCTGCTGGCGCGTATAGCTTGCATGCAGTCTGAGCACGCCCATGTTCTCAACCTGCTCCAAATTGTTCCAAGCGCGGCGTTCAAGCACCCACTGCAGCAGTTCTCCGAGATCTAGCCGCACTCCGTCATGCCTCCAGAGAAAGGACGTAACGCTTGCCAAAGAACCGTCTCCAGGGCGCTTCTCTCCCCACAGCAGAGATTGGAGCAATGAGAGTTCCATGCGGTGTTCCTCGACGGAAGGCGGGGTTGAGGCGTCAAGCATCCCGGAGAAAACGCGCAGAAGATGTGCGTCCGTCTGCAACAGCAGGGCGCGGCATCCCCTCGCCAGAGAATGTTCGAAGGGCTTCAGCTCCTTCGGTGTTTCCTCTCCATGGGCTTGCAGGCAGAGAGTAGTCGGCAGCAATGTTCCGCGATAGAAAGGTTCGGGAGTGCTCAAGCGGAAGACTTCCATGAGTTCGTTGAGAGTAAATCTCTCTTGCCCATCAATCAGCAGCGGCCTCAACACATTGACAAGAGCCCGGGAATTCATCTTCTTTGCTTTCGCATTGATGTGATCCAGAATGACTTTCTGCGCAATCTGATCCAAATGAATGAAACACCCCGTGGGCATACAGGGGAACCCTTGTTGAATTTGTGCGGGCACGGAGACGCAGCTACCGCTCATGGCGAGGAAACGCTGCTCATAGTCGTAATGCTCATTCTGGCGGGCAATGAAGTCAAAAACGTCGAGATGGGGTTTATCCGGCGCTCGACGCAGACCTCGCCCCAACTGCTGCAGAAAGACGGTCAGGCTTTCCGTCGGACGCAGAAAAAGCACGGTGTCTGCATCGACAATATCAACACCTTCATTATAGAGATCCACCGTAAAAATAAACTGTATTTCCCTACGGCTCAAGCGACCGGGCGCAGCCTCCCGTTCTTCCTTCGGGCTGTTTGCAGTCAGCGCAATAGCACGAAGCCCCTTCTCACAACAAAGTTCAGCCATCATTTCCGCATGACGAATGCTGACACAGAATCCGATGGCACGCACGCGGCGCAGATCGGCCACGTACTTTTGCACTTGTGCTATAATCCAGCCGGCACGCCGGCGATTATCAGCGAGCAGTCCGTCGAGAGAATCCGTCTTATAGTGTCCCCGCGACCAATCAGTTTGTCGAAAATCAATACCCGGTTCATCTTGGATCCCGTAGTAGTGAAAGGGAACGACAAGAGCTCTCTCGATAGCCTCGCCCAAACGAATCTCATGAGTGAAACAGCCGCCGAAGTCAGGCAGAATACTGATGCCATCCGCACGCTCCGGAGTGGCAGTGAGGGCAAGCAAACTATCGGGGTTAAGGCTGGAAAGAAGCTTCTGGTAACTATCTGCCGCAGCATGATGAGCTTCATCAAGCACGACATAATCAAAAAAATCCGCTGGCCGTTTCCCGGCATAACGTTTGCACCACCTCTGCACTGTACAGAACCAGGCACGATTGTCTTTAGGTTGATTACTGGCTACGTCTTCCCCGAAACAATCCACTACCTGATGGAGAACTTGCCGGAAACTTTGGAGAGCCTGCTGCAGAATCTCCTTGCGATGCACGAGAAAAAGAAAGCGCGCGTTAGGATGTTCCTGAAGGTAACGTCGAAAGTCAAAGGCTGCAATCATCGTTTTTCCCGTACCAGTGGCTGCAACAATCAAGTGGCGATGTTTTCCTGCCGCCCGCTCGTTGGCAATGGAGTCAAGAATTTGTTGCTGATAATTAAAAGGGCGAAGCTCATAGAACACCTCCGGTAGCTGTGGATTGTACTCACCCCGCTCTGAAGCCAACGCGTCGCGCAGTCTCTTAATCTCTTCATCAGTGCCGCAGGGTTCAAATTCGCGCACATCCGCCCAATGAGAGTTAAAAGTCGCAATGATATCTGCCCACAGACAAGGGTTTTCCCGCTGGCTCACCTTGACCGTCCATTCAAGTCCTTGATCCATGGCCACTCGGGAGATATTGGCAGAGCCGATATACGAGGAACCGAACCCGGTGCGCCGACGAAAAATGTAGGCTTTAGCATGGAGACGAGTGCGGTGCGTGTCATAAGAAATGCGCACTTCGGTATTGGGGAGCTGACGTAGAAAGTCAATGGCCGCAGCGTCCGTCGCCCCCATGTAGGAGGTTGTCGCCACGCGCAGCCGGGGAGAGCCATCGGGCAACGACTCAGAGGTGAACTTCCTCAGTTCTTCACGCAAAGGGTTGATGCCGGACATTTTGATGAAGGAGACGAGCCAATCAGCCTGATCACAACTCCCCAGTTCTTTAGAAATTTGAGAAAGCAGACTTGGAGTGCGAGCCGCACCTGTGAGCAAAGCGGAAGCATCCAGCGCGGTGTCCGGCCGAACACGTTCCCTGCCCTGTTCATAAAGGCTCAATAAACGGTCTGTATCCAAGGGGAGCATGCCGCTCAAAAAGGCTCGGGCTGCGTCTCCATGGAGCAGCCGTCGGCGAAGCTCCTTCAGAACCTCCTCGCCGGACATCTTCTCTTTGACTAGCTGCCGCAGAAATCCAGCGAATTGCACAGCAAAATGCCCCTGCAGACGCCGGAAGAATTCTCCTTGAGCCATGCCGCTCTTGTCCTTCTGAACCCACCACTCTGCCTTATCCTCCCATTCGGAACCGCGGATGGCTTCCTCCAATTCTTTTGTCCGGAGCAGATCGTACAATCCTTGCGGCAGTTCCATGAGGGGAGTCTACCAGGCAGCATTTTGCACGTCAATTTTTTTGAACCGCCTCGCTCCAAGACCTGGCGCATTGCCGCCACTTTCGTCCCCTTTCCTTGGAAGCCGGGAAGATCATGCCTCGCCCCGGGCCATCGGGCGCAGGCTTTCAGAAGACGAAGCGCGCCCGGCAAATCCGAATCTGCCGGGCGGTGCGTCAGGGCGATCGGAGCGAAACCACCTTCAACCGCGCTCCCGCTTCTTTCAACGAGAAATCGCGCGAGCGGCCGTCAGCCACTTGACGGCGTCCAGCAGTTCTTCGTGATATCTTTTGAATATGTCAATATCCTCTTGTCTTGAAATGAATTCTATTTCCTCAGCAGTCGCGGTGAGCTCATCGAGCAAACACTCTGAATTCATGCCGCCTCCCTGTTGATTTTGCGCGTAGATTTTCCTGGCCAGGTTGTAGTATCTTTCTCCAAGAGAGTTTATTTCCCTTTGATCTTTATAATTGTCCGCCGTAAGGCGTCCGGTATGGGTCGTCGTTTTATAAAGATTGACGGAACTTCCCTTGTCTTTGATCTTTCCACTTCCCGATCCGCGGGCGGCCTCTCTGCTTGTCGTCCTTGTATTCAGGCCGGGGAGAGTGACGAATCTCTGTTGGTAAATCTTAGTTCTGTTCCGAGGATCCGCGACCTTCTGAACACTGTATTGTATTTTTTTGTTCATAAACGGCTTAAGAACACTTTCCCTTTTGCGGGCCTCGCCCAGAAGCATACGTTCGGCCTCCTGTCTGCATTGCCGGTTCAGAGCCAATTCTTCATTCAGTTGAGAAATCTTCAGTTCATCGTTCTTCTCTTGAACTTCATCCAGCGAGTCTCTTAAAGAAGCCTCCCTGATTTTCAACGCATTGATATCGTTTTGCAGCTTGGTCAACAGTGAATTTTCAGAAGAGCCGCCGTTTTTATCCGGAGTATATTTATCGTAAAGAGAGGAATAATCTTGAGCCGGGACGAGAGACGAAACCGAAAGGCAAAGAATGGCAAGAGCGGATTTGATATTCATGGTGTTTTGTATGGTCGGCTGTTTTTTCTCATAATAGTTGCGAACAAGCGGAAAAATGCACGGTTGAGAGGCAGACATCGCGGGAAGCTCGGCGGGGAGAGCCCTTTGTGCCGCCGGAGGCGCCGTGATTAGTCGTCTTCAGGAGAAAGCATGCGAATTCGAGGCACCATGAGGTGCAGCAGGAAGAAGGCGGCGAGATATGCGCAGCCGCAGACGATGAAAATGACGTCAAACCCTGCGGAGGCATGGCCATGCCGGGCGAAGTACGCGAGCGTGAATCCCACAGCCGTCTGAAAAAGAACACTGCCGATCTGCCCGGCCATGCTTGAGAGCCCTGTGACGGAAGCCACGGAAGATTTGGGAAACATGTCCGCACCCAGCGTGTAGACACTGGCTGACCACGCCTGGTGAGCTGCTCCGGCCAAACCAATGACACAAACGATCGGCCACATGCCCATGCTTTGAACGAAGGCTACGGGGAGCACACAAGCGGCGAAAATCAACATGGAGACCTTGCGTACGCGGTTCAGCTCCCAGCCCAAACCGGCCATAAGCTTGGTCAGTGCGCCGCCGAGGATGCTCAGTACGGTGACGATTGCGTAAATGGTCACGAGCGGCACCATGGATTCCTTGATGTCAAAATTGAAATGCTTGTTGAAGAAATCCGGAAGCCAGAAGAGGAAGAACCACCAGATGGGATCGGTGAGAAAGCGTACAAGGATAAGACTCCACGTTGCGCGATAGCGCAGCAGCCTGCCCCAGGAAAGGGCGGGAGCTTCATGGGCCTTCCCGGCGTCTTCTGTCTTCATCGTCCCCTTCCATCGAACGCGGGGTCCGCGAGGCATGAACAACCAGAAGACAGCCCAGATAAAACCGAGAGAGCCCGCAGCCAAGAATGCGGCCCGCCACCCACAGGCCAAAGCAATGGCGGGAATGAGCGCGGGAGCCGCCAGAGCCCCCACGTTCGCACCGGAGTTGAACAGCGTCGTCGCCAATACGCGCTCATGGGCGGGGAACCAATTGGTCACCGTTTTGACGCTGGCGGGGAAATTGCCGCCCTCTCCCAAGCCGAGAAGAACGCGGCAGGCTCCCATCGATTTCACACCCATTGCAAAGATGTGGCTGATGGCGCCCAAGCTCCACCACACGATCGAGATCACGTATCCTACGCGGGGGCCGTATCGATCGACGATCCATCCGAAAATCGTGAGGCCGACAGCGTAGGAAGCCTGAAAGACGGACATGATCACGCCGTATTCGACATCCGTCCAACCGAGCTCCTGATCCAGCACAGGCTTCAATATCGCGATGATTTGGCGGTCGAGATAATTGATTGTGGTGGCGGCGAAGAGCATGAACAGAATCGTCCACCGGAAAGTATCGGGGCGACAGGATGGTTTGACTGAAGTGTTCATGCGAGGGTGGCGATGAAAGTCCTCAAAGATTGAACCGCTTCACTGGTGCGGCGGGAGATCTCCCGCCAGTCGCCGGAACGAATGAGTTTGGGTTCGCATACCCATGAACCGCCGCAGGCTGCCACCTCGGGTATTTGCAGCCACGAGCCGATGTTGTCGGCATTGATGCCGCCCGTGGGCATGACGCGCACGCCGGTATGTCGAAAAACGCCGAGCAGAGCCTTGAGCAACTTGACGCCGCCAAGCGTTTCGGCCGGAAAAAATTTCAGCAGTCTGCACCCGAGAGCCAGTGCGCGGCTCATCTCCGAAGCCGTAGAGACGCCGGGGACAAATGGCAGGCCAATCGCACGGGCGCGGTTCGCCACCTCAGGGTCAAAGCCAGGCGCCACTCCGAACGCGGCGCCGGCGTCATGCGCACGGCTTGCCTGATCGGGCTCAAGCAGGGTTCCGGCGCCAAGCAGCATCTCGGGGAAATGGGATGCAATGGCGGACACGGCGGCGGCGGCGGCGGTTGTGCGAAAGGTTATTTCCATGCAGGGGCAGCCGCTCGCGAGCAGAGTCTCCGCAAGGGGGAGAGCCTGCGAGGCGTCGTCGAGCACGACGACGGGTACAAGGCCGATCGAGGAGAGTCTTTCAATGAGTGAGTCCATCATATGTCAGAATTTGAAATATTGCCGGGCATTGTCTGAAGAGATTCCCTTCACCATGGCGCCGACCATCTCGAGATCGTCGGGGATGAGACCGCCGGCCATGTCGCGTCCCAATATCCGGCACAGAACGCGGCGGAAATATTCGTGCCGCGTGTAACTAAGCAGACTGCGGCTGTCCGTCAACATGCCGACGAAATGCGACAGTATGCCGAGCTGGCTCAGAATCTCAATGTGCCTCGTGATGCCGTCCATCTGATCGAGAAACCACCATGCCGCGCCGTACTGCATCCTTCCCGCCGACGAACCGTCTTGGAAACTGCCGCAAAGAACAGCCAGCGCAGCACTGTCCTTGGGGTTGAGATTGTAGAAAATGGTGCGGGGCAGGCTCCCCTTGCTGGCGGAACGGTCAAGCATACGGCGGAGAGAGTCCATATAGGGGAAATCAGCGATGCAGTCGAAGCCGGCGTCCGGCCCGCAACGATGGAGCGCCTCACTGTTGGGGTTGCGCAAGGCGCCTATGTGGAGCTGGCGCACCCAGTCTTCCCCGGCGTCGAGTTCAGCGAAAAAATCCATCAGATAATTGGAGAAGCGCGCCGCATCCCGTGCCGCGGCCTCGCCTCCCTGCAGCACAAAGCGGAAGAGGGCGTCCGCCTCATGCTCCGTGAGAGATTCCGCGTCAAACGTCTCCAGTGAGTGGTCGGAAAGGCGGCAGCCGTGGCGGGCAAAATATTCGTGACGTCGGGCCAGGGCTTTTTTGAAGGCGCCCAGATCGCGGATTTCGACGCCGACAACGTCGGAAAGGCGAGCTAACCATTCGCGCCAAACGACGGGATCATGGATCGCCCGCGCCTTGTCAGGCCGGAAAGTGGGCAGCAGCTTCAACGAATCGCCCGAAGCGGCGTGACACGCGTGTGCGGCGAGATCATCGCAGGGGTCATCGGTGGTGCAGACTACTTCCACATTCATTTTCCGGAGAATGTCCAATGCGCCGAAACCGCCCGACCGCAGCTGCGAGCCCGTACGCTCCCACACCTCCTCCGCCGTGTCGGGCCCGAACAGCATCCCCGTGATTCCAAAGGGACGGCGGAGCTCCAGATGCGTCCAATGGTAGAGAGGATTGCGAAGCAGCGAGGGCACCGTGGCCGCCCAGGCGTCATACTTCTCGCGATCCGCCGCGTTTCCGGAGCAGAGGCGTTCCGGAATCCCATGAGCGCGCATGGCACGCCATTTGTAATGGTCCCCGTCAAGCCAGAGCTGCGCAATGTTGTCAAACTGCCTGTTCCCGGAAATGTCCGCCGGATTCAGATGAGAATGGTAGTCAATGATGGGACGGCGTTCCGCGCATTCGTGGAACAAGAACTTCGCCTGAGGCGTATCGAGCAGAAAATCATCGTCAAGAAACATGGAACTCTATGGGTCAGACGCCGGAAAAAGCCGAAAATCCGCCATCCACAGGCACGATCGCGCCTGTGACGAAGGAAGCGGAGGGAGACAGAAGGAAATGCAGGGCGCCGCAGAGATCCTCCGGTGCGCCGAAACGATGCATGGGCGTCTTCGCGAGCACCTTGAGCCCTCGCGGCGTGGGGGTGACGCCGTCTTTCTCCATCATGAGGAAACGGTTCTGTTCCGTGATGAAAAATCCGGGGGCGATTGCGTTCACACGAACCCCCGACGGAGCGAGATGCACGGCCAGCCAACGGGTGAAATTCTCCACACCCGCCTTGGCCGCCCCGTAGGCGCCAACCTTAGTGAGCGGCTGAAAGGCCGCCATCGAAGAAATGTTGACGATGCAGCCCCCCGCCGCGGAGAGCATTCCGCCAAACACCTGGGAAGGAAGCACGGTGCCGATCAGATTGAGGCGGCTGACTTGTTCGAACGCTTCGGGATCCATGCCGAAGAAGCTCTGTTCTGCTGGGGTTTCCGGCATACACTGCTCCACGGCTGAGCTGCCGCCCGGCGCATTGCCTCCCGCTCCATTGAGCAGAACGTCAAGCCGGTCCCACCGGGATTGCAGCGCGCGGCGGGCAGCCTCGAGAGCAGTTTTGTCAAGTACGTCGGCCACAAGCACCATCGTCTCCGAAAAGCCGTCGCGGGCGAGCTCCTGTGCCAGGGCCTCAAGTTTCGTGCGCGTGCGCCCCAGCAAAGCCACCTTTGCTCCGTGTTCCAGCAGACTGCGTACCAACGCGGAGCAAAGCACGCCGGCAGCTCCGGTGACGAGCGCCACTTTTCCGACGAGCGGAAGGTGAGCCTTCAACCCGGCGTGCAGACCGCGCAGTTCGGCCAAGCCGAGAGCGCGTCCGCCGTAAGAATAACCCGCATAGCAGTTCTTTCCCAGATCAATATCCATCAGCTTCCCATGATCCGGGCGCACGGGGATGCTCTCAAGCGGACAGCCGGCTGCGCGGCGGCGCTCTTCCTCGTTAATGAGCGACTGCATGACCCGCGCCATCTTGGTGTGGCCGCTCAGATGGGAGTCTGATTCGCGGAAGCTTTCACAATCGCTGTCAAACACCGTATTGCGGAAATGGGCGAAATAAACTCGATCGGCGAATTCCTCCATCAGCAGATGAGGCTGGTTGGAATACAATCCGCCCAACGAGCCCGTGCACAGCGTAAACCCCGAATGGCGCGAAGGCACCTCGCGCACCAGCCGCCGCATGTCCTCATCTGTACTGAGGATGCGCGGCAGCCCGAAGATGGACCGGGGAGGGTCATCCGGATGAATGGCCATGAAAAGTCCCTCCTCCTCACAAACGGGCATGATTTCGTCGAGAAACTCGTAGAGATTGCGGCGCAGCCGCTCGGCGTCGATGTTTTTGTAACGGCCGAGCATCCCGAGCATCTGCCTGGGCGTGAGGTTATCCACTGTGCCAGGAAGCCCCAGCAGAATGGCGTCCGCCAGCCGCCGTCTCTCCGTTTCGTTCAATGACGCGAACAGAGCCCGGGCGTTCTCGGCGGTCTCGGGGGGGTATTCCTTCTCCGCTCCGGGGCGTTTCAAGATGCAGAGATCAAAGGCGGCCACGCGCAACGCGTCATATTTCAGCACCGTGCTGCCATCGGGCATCGGGAAGTCGAGAATGGAGCGCGTCCAATCCAGCACGGGCATGAAGTTGTAGCAGACCACCCGCACTCCGCACTTCGCCAGATTGCGGAGGCTCTGCTTGTAAACCTCCAGGTAATGCCGCCAGTCGCCGGAACGCGTCTTGATGTCTTCGTGCACGGCGATGCTCTCCGCCGCGACCCAGCGCATGCCGGCCTCCTTAATGAGCCGTGCGCGCTCAAGCACGGCCTCTTCCGTCCAGAGGCCGCCGCAGGGCGTTTCGTGCAGAGCCGTGACAATCCCTTCCGCACCCGCCTGCCTGATGTCACGCAGCGACACCGGATCTCCGGAGCCATACCATCTCCAGCTTTCTATCATGCTCCCGATTATTCAAATTCAACGATCGACACGAGCCGTGGCTCCATTCATCACTCTTTCCACTTCAGCCAGCGACGCCGTAGAGGTATCGCCGGGCGTCGTCATCGCAAGCGCCCCGTGCGCACAGCCGCAATTGACCGCGTACTGCGCCCCTCTCCCGGAAAGAAGACCGTAAATCAACCCGGAGGCGAAAGAATCCCCCCCGCCCACGCGATCGAAAATCTCGAGGCCGGGCAGAGAAATCGAATCGTGGAAAGAGCCGTCATAGTAAAGAAGAGCGGCCCAGTCGTTGAAGGTCGCCGTGCGAGCCACGCGCAGGGTGGTGGCAACAGCTGTAAAGCCGAATTCGTCCACCGCGCGCAAAATCATGCGTCGATAGGAACCGCGGTCGATGGACGAGAAATCTTCCGTCGCTCCCTCGATGGAAAGGCCGAGAGCCGCTTGGAAGTCCTCCTCGTTTCCGATCATCACGTCCACGCAGGGAGCGATCGCGCGATTCACCTCCTGTGCGCGCGCCTGGCCGCCGATAGCTTTCCAGAGAGAGGGACGATAGTTCAAATCATAGGAGACGATGGTGCCGTGCCTGCGGGCGGCACGCACCGCTTCCAGAGCCACTTCGCTCGTCGTTTCCGAGAGTCCGGCAAAAATGCCGCCGGTATGGAACCACCGGACGCCCTCTTGGCCGAACAGCCTCTCCCAATCGACGTCTCCCGGCTTGAGACGGCTCGCCGCGCTCAAAGCGCGGTCGGAACATCCCCGGGCGGCACGCACGCCAAAACCGCGCTCGGTAAAGTTGAGACCCACTCGACAGCTGCGCCCGACTCCGTCAAAGGGCATCCGGAGCACGTGCCCCAGATCCACGCCTCCCTGAAGCATGCAGTCTTCGAGCAGCTGCCCCACGGGATTGTCGCAAAGAGCCGTCACCACGGTGGTGCGCAGGCCGAAGCAGCGGCGCAGGCCGCGGGCCACGTTGTATTCCCCGCCGCCTTCGCTCACGTGGAAAGTGCGCGTGGTGTGAATGCGGCCTTCCCCGGGATCGAGGCGCAGCATCACCTCGCCCAGGGCGGCCATGTCCCATCGGCATTCTTCTTTTGATCTAATAGAAATCGACATATAGAATTCAGTGCGTATCAGGAAGGAAGAACCCCGCGCCAAGTTCGCCTTCCGCCGTTCTCTTCTACAATAAAAAAATCGGGACGGCAAGAAAAATATAACGAAAACATCCTTTCTCACCACTGCCCGCTCCATTCCCGCCGCAAGAACCGCATGAACGCCTTCGGCGGCCTACAAAGCATCAGCTTCACGCAAACTCCGCATCGGCGCGATTCCGGGCTCCCGCCGCTCTTTCCAATGACGGGGAAAACAGTTTCGACAAGGATGAAACACTTGAAATTTTGCCTTTATTAGATATAATCGCGCGCGTATGATAGAAGAAAATCAGGGTTCGGACTCTCAACACCCGAAAATGGCGGAGACTGCTGAATATACGTCCCGTCAGATCGACAAGCTGGAGGGGCTGGAGGCCGTCCGCAAGCGTCCCGGCATGTATATCGGAGATCCGGACGAGAAGGGGCTGCACCACTGTGTGTACGAGGTGCTGGACAATTCCATCGACGAACATTTGGCGGGCTACGGCACGCGCATCGAGATCCGCATCCACGTGGACGGTTCCATTTCCGTGGCAGATGAAGGCCGCGGCATTCCGGTGGATCTTCACCCCAAATTCGGCATTCCCTCCATCGAGCTGGTGCTGACGAACCTCCACGCGGGGGGCAAATTCGGCCAAGGCGCCTACAAGTATTCCGGCGGCCTGCACGGCGTGGGCGCAAAGTGCGTCAACGCGCTTTCCGAGTGGTTCAGAGCGGAGGTGCGCCGCGACGGCCAGAGGCACGTCATCACCTTCGAACGGGGCAGGACGAAGGAGCCGCTGCACGTCACAGGCTCCTGTCCGGCAGGCCAGACGGGCACGACCATCACGTTCCTTCCCGACCCGACAATCTTCACGGATACTGTGGAATTCCAATTCGACCACCTGACGCGCCGTCTGCGCGAGCTGGCCTTCCTCAATCCCGGTCTCGTCATCGAGCTCGTGGATGAGCGCGTGCAGCCCGAGAGGCGGGAGTCCTTTCTCTACAAGGACGGCATCAGGGAGTTCGTGTGCCAGCTGGGCGAAAACAAGACGCTGATCACCCCGGAGCCCATCGTCCTTTCCGGCGTGCGCCGCATCGAGGTGTCCTATGACGGCAAGACCATGGAGGATGACGTGTTCGTCGACGTGGTGATGCAATACAATGACGGCTATCAGGATCAGGTTCTCTGCTACGCCAACTCCATCTTCAACGGAGACGGCGGCACCCATCTTTCCGGCTTCCGCGGCGCGCTCACCCGTGCCGTCAATGCCTACGCCAAGGCGAACAACCTCGTCAAAGACAAAGATCCCAGTCTCACGGGCGACGACGTGCGCGAAGGGCTTGTGGCCGTCGTCAGCGTCAAAATGCCCAATCCGCGTTTCTCCAGTCAGACCAAGGACAAGCTGGTGAACACGGAAATCGAGGGCGTCGTCGGCGGCGTGGTGTACGAGGAACTGCGCGGATTCTTGGAAGAAAACCCAAGCATAGCCAGGCTTATCATCGAAAAGTCCCTGAAGGCTTGCCGCGCTCGGGAGGCGGCCCGCAAGGCGCGCGAAACGGTGCGCAAGAGCTCCATGACCGTCGGCGGCGGTTTGCCCGGCAAACTGGCGGACTGCTCCAACCGGGATCCCTCCCAATGCGAGCTCTTCATTGTGGAGGGCGACTCCGCCGGCGGTTCCGCCAAGAAGGGGCGCGATCGGCGCACGCAAGCCATCCTCCCGCTGCGCGGCAAGATTCTCAACGTGGAGAAAGCGCGGTTAGACAAGGCGCTGGGCAGCGAGACCATCCAGAACATCATCACGGCGATCGGCACGGGCATCGGCACTGGAGAGTCGGAGGACTCCTTCCATCTGGAAAAGGCCCGCTATCACAAGATCATCCTCATGGCGGACGCGGATGTGGACGGTGCGCACATCTGCACGCTGCTGCTGACGCTCTTCTGCCGCCACATGCCGCAGCTCGTGCGCAAAGGCTACCTCTACATTGCCCAGCCTCCGCTCTACCGCGTGAAATACCGCAAGTCGGAGGAGTACATTCAAGACGAAGTCTCGCTCAACAGGAAGCTCATCTCGCTGGGAGCCGGAGACGTGACGCTCCGCACGGCGGATCATTCCCGCGAATACGATGACGATACGCTCATGGCCATTCTGGAGACGCTCATCGGCCTGCAGAAATTCGAAAGCAGCGTGGCTCGGCACGGCGGAAATCTCAAGGATCTGCTGCGCCACCGCGACGGCGGCGGCAGCTTTCCGGAGTACTTGGTGAAGGTGCGCTGCGGCAATGACGAGGAAGTGTTGTATTTCCGGAACATGGAGGCTCTCACGGCCTTCTCGGAGGAGAACCGCGATCTCTTCCTCTTCGGCGAGCCTTCCGAGGAGGAACTGGCGGCCAACCCCCTGCCGGAGACGGAGGGTTCGAGCCGCCGCGCCGCGCTGTATGAACTGCACGAAGCGCACGCCATCTCCCGCGTCATGGCGCGCCTGGAGGAATTGGGCATCCCGGCGGATCATCTGCTCTCCGACGATGAGCCCGTCTTCGAGATCGTGGAGAAAGGCAAAGCCAACCCCACGCCTGTCTTCTTCGTGGCGGAGATTCTCGACAGAGTGCTCGACATCGGCCGCCGCAATGTGGACATCACCCGCTTCAAGGGGTTGGGCGAAATGAACCCGGAGGATCTGTACCGCACCACGATGGATCCTGAGAAACGCGAGCTGTTGCGCGTGCGCCTCGACGACTCCAACGCCGTGCAGGCGGACAAGATGTTCACCATCCTCATGGGGGATCTCGTAGAGCCCCGCCGCCGTTTCATCGAGGACAATTCGCTCAACGTCCGCAATCTCGACGTGTAACCCCGCACAGAAATTTGAATTATGAATGAAAACAGAATTCGCCCCGTGGACGTGGCCGAGGAAGTCTCACGAAGCTTCCTGGACTACTCGATGTCCGTGATCATCTCCCGCGCCCTGCCGGACGCCAGGGACGGCCTCAAGCCTTCCCAGCGCCGCGTGCTCTACGCCATGCACGAGCTGGGTCTCACGCCCGGCCGGGGAACGGTCAAGAGCGCCCGCATTATCGGCGAGGTCATCGGTAAATACCACCCGCACGGGGACGCCTCCGCCTACGGCACGATGGTAACCATGGCGCAGGATTGGAGCATGAGAGACATTCTTGTGCAGGGACAGGGAAACTTCGGCAGCTCGGAAGGCGACCCGCCCGCCGCCATGAGGTACACGGAGGCGAAGCTGAGCCCGCTCGGCCTCGCCCTCATGGACGACTTGGACAAGGATACGGTGGACATGCAGCCCAACTACGACAACAGCCTCACCGAACCGGCCGTCTTTCCTTCCGCCTTCCCCAACCTGCTGGTCAATGGCGGCACGGGCATCGCCGTGGGCATGGCCACGAACATGGCTCCGCACAATTTGGGCGAGGTGGTGGACGGCATATGCGCATTCATCGACAATCCGCACCTCACTTCCGAGCAGCTGCGCGTCTACATCCAAGGTCCGGACTTCCCGACGGGCGGCTTCATTCTCGGGACTGACGGCATCGACTCCTATTTCCGCAAGGGAAGGGGCAGTCTCCGCATGCGCGGCAAGATGGAGGCCGTCACTCACGAAAACGGCCGCGAATACATTCACATCTCCGAAGTTCCCTACGGGGTGAACCGCGCTGTGCTGCAGGAGCGCATCGCCGAGCTCGTGCGCGACAAGGTGATCACGGACATCTCCGGCATGCGGGATCTCACGGACTACGTGGAGATCGAGCTGAAGCGGGACGCCCGCCCGCAGGTCGTCATGAACCAGCTCTACAAACTCACGAGCATGGAGACGTCCTTCTCGGTGAATATGCTGGCCATCCATGAGAACCGTCCGAAGACACTCACGATGAGAGACGCGATCAACTTCTACGTCGAACATCGCCGCGAAGTAGTCGTGCGGCGCACAAAGTTTCTGCTCCGCAAGGCAGAAGATCGTGCGGAGGTGCTGGAGGCGTATCTCCTCGCCCTCGCGAACCTGGACGAGATTATCCACATCATTCGCGATTCGAAAAACCGGGACGACGCCCGGCAGAGGCTGCAAGCCTTCCGTTTTCCGGCGGAACTGGCCAAGGGTCTTGGCATCCGTCGCCAGGCTTTCCCCGAGAAAAGCGGCTACTCATTCACGGAACGGCAGGTCAACGCCATCCTCGATCTGCGCCTCTACCAGCTCACTGCGATGGAAAGCGACAAAGTCGCCGATGAATATGGAAAACTGCTCACGCAAATTGAGGACTATCAGGACATTCTCGCCCATGAGGCTCGCGTCCTCGGCATCGTCAAGGATGAACTGTGCGCCATCAAGGAGAAGCACGCTACGCCGCGCCGCACGAAAATCATCCCGTTCAAGGGGGATCAGCCCATCGAGGATCTTATCCCGAACAACTCGATGATCGTCACCATTACCCGCAGCGGCTACATCAAGCGCACCAACGCCGACGCATACCGTCTGCAGGGGCGCGGCGGCAAGGGCGTCAAAGCTGCCACGGCAAAAAAAGATCCGAACGACTTTGTGGAGCACATGTTCGCCGCGCAGAACCATGACTACATCATGTTCTTCACGAACACAGGGCGCGTATATGTGGAGCGCGTGTACGAAATCGACGAGGCGGACCGCAGCGCACAGGGACGCTCCATCAAGAATCTGCTGGATCTGCAGGCGGACGAACACATCGCCGCCGTGCTGCGCATTGAACGCCGGATAGACGATGCCGGAAAGGACTCGACGTTTGCGGCCGGATCCGGCAATGTCGTCTTCGCCACCCGCAACGGCACGGTGAAGAAAACCAGCTTGTCGGACTTCGCCAACCACCGCAAGGCCGGCATCATCGCCATTTGCCTGGAGGAGGGCAACGCACTCGTCAACGCCGAACTGACGGACGGCGGACAGGATATCGTGCTCGTCACCTCCGACGGCATGAGCATTCGCTTCAACGAATCCGAGATGCGCACACAAGGCCGCAGCACCATCGGCGTGCGCGGCATCCGCCTGCGCGGCGGAGACCGCGTGGTCGCCCTAGCCGTGGTGCGGGAGTCGGCGGGAGCCACGCTGCTCGTCGTCTCCGAGACTGGTCAAGGCAAGCGCACCGGCTTTGGCGAATACCGGCGGCAGAGCCGCGGCGGCGTCGGCATCAAGACCATGAACTGCACGGACAAAACCGGCCGCGTCGTCTCCGCCGCCACGGTGACGGATGAGGACGAGCTCATGATCATGACTAATGGCGGCAAGTCCGTGCGCCTCAAGGTGAACGGAATCCGAGAAACCGGGCGCGCCACCCAGGGCGTGCGCCTCATCACCTTGGGAGCCGACGAAAGCGTACAGGACATCTCCCTCGTCTTCCTCGATGACGAGGAAGACGAGGCAAACGGGGAAGAGACCGCAGACGGCGGCGGAGACTCGGAGACGCCTTCTTCCGACGAGTCCCGCCCATAAGGAATTCTCCGTCTTCTGCACGCCTCAGGAAGAGCCTGTTCCTTCTGGGAACAGGCTCTTCGGTGATTAAATCTGCGTCTTTACCGCCGCCGCGCCCTCGGGCTCTCTTCTTCATACCCTGCGCCGGGGTCTATTGATCTCCATGAGCCGTATGCGGCAGACAAGCCCCAGAGCCGGATCGGACGGAGCCGCGGGCAAGGAGCGGCGGAAACTGCGCCTGCGGTTCAGGAGCGCGCGGCTCCTCCCACACGCCTTTCAACCCCGCTCGTCCACGACCACTCCGTCGCGGATGACGAGCGTGCGGTCGCCGCGGGCGGCAATCCGGGGATCGTGCGTCACGATGACGAGAGTCTTGCCGCGTTCGCCGGCCAGTTCAAAAAGGAGATCGAGCACTTCGTCCCCGTTGTGGGAGTCGAGATTGCCGGTGGGTTCGTCGGCAAAGATAATTTCGGGATCATGGGCGAGAGCGCGGGCGATGGCCACGCGCTGCTGTTCGCCTCCGCTCAATTCGTTGGGCAGATGGTTCTCACGCTCCTGCAGGCCGACGCGCTTCAGCAGAGCCCTCACTTCCGCCGTGGCCTCGCGCCCGGCAATGGCCGTGGCCATCGATGCGTTTTCCAAAGCGGTGAGCTCGGGCATGAGCATGTAGTTCTGGAAGATGAATCCCATCATCCGATTGCGGAACAGGGCGCGGGCGCGAAGCGAGAGCGCGTAGATATCCCGCCCGGCGACTTCCACCCGTCCGCTCTGGGGCCTTTCGAGTCCGGCGAGAGTGTACATGAGGGTGGTCTTTCCCGCGCCGCTGGGCCCGCAGAGAAAAACTTTCTCCCCCTTTCTGATGTGCAGGCTCATCCCATGAAGCACCTCGATGGTCTTCCGGCCTATGGAATAGCTGCGGTGCAGATCGTCAGCGCGGATCACGGCGTCTCAGGAGCGTTGAAGTTCGATATTGTCGATGAGGCGCACGCCGCCGAACCACGCGGCGGCGGCGAGAAGATCCAAGCGCCCCGCCTCCGTGGCCGGACGCAGGGTTTCCGCATCCACCAGTTCGACGTATTCGGGGCGCACATCCGGAAGCGCTCCCAAGGTCTCCTTCACTCGTCCGCAGATTTCGGCCGCCATGGCGCCGCTCTCGTAAGCATCTTTCGCGGCCAGCAAGGACTTGCGGAGAGCCGGCGCGGCCGCCCGCTGTTCGGGTGCAAGGCGTCTGTTGCGGGAGGAAAGAGCCAGGCCGTCGGGCTCGCGGACGATCTCGACGCCGTGAATGGCGACGGGGATGTCCATGTCACGCACCATGCGGCGCAGGATGACGAGCTGCTGATAATCCTTCTTGCCGAAAATGGCGTCCGTGGGCTGCACCAAATTGAACAGCTTGCTGACGACAAGGCACACGCCGGCGAAATGGCCGGGACGGCGCGCCCCGCAGAGCACGGTGGAAAGCGACGTCTCCTCCAGCCTCATCGAGCGATCCGGCGCATACATTTCCTCGGATGCGGGCATGAAGACGATATCCGCCCCGCATGCCTCGCAAAGGGAGATATCCTCTTGAGGAGATGCGGGATAGGTTGCCAGATCGTCCGCATTGTCAAATTGCACGGGATTCAGGAAGACGCTGGCCACTACGCGCCCGGCCCGGCCCGCAAGTTCTCTGGCTCGCCGCAGCAGAGAGGCATGGCCGGCATGCAAGGCTCCCATGGTCGGAACAAGCACGGTGCGGCGGGGGGAACCAAACGCCAGCGCGGCCTGCAAATCACTCTTCGTCGATATCGTTTGCACGCACCCAGTATGGCACAAGCCGGCGGGAATTCAAGCTTCCGCACGGGGGTAAGGCGCCTCATTCCCTTTTTTGACTTTTTTCTCCCCCTGCATTTCAAGTCGCGAGCGATTGAGGAAAGCACGCGGCCTGCCGCATCTGGATTCGCCTTGCACACGCATCCGTCCCGATATAGAATGAAGCGCAGGGAAATTCCCGCGTTTTTTCTGCCCCCGTTCCGAAAGAGTTCGGCAAGAATTTCCCAGAACGATATGACCATATTTTCATGAAACGGCACGATGCGTCTCTCATGTTGCTTCTCGTCGCGGCGGCAAATTGTCGATGCTCCCTTTCAAATGACGTGACGGGAGACGGCGCATCTCCCCATGGCGGCAGGACGGAATCGATTCAAATCGTGGAAAAACCATCCGGGGAAAACTCGATATGGAAGAGCTATTGTCTTCAACTTCGCGATTTCAAGAAAGACATTCCCGGGGAATTTGCGCAATCTCCCTACATCATTGAATACAAGGGCCAATCCATTTTGGCATGCCCGATGAAAAGGGAAACGCTGGTCTTCCTGGCTGCAAGAGAGAACGATCGGCTGGAGCTCATTCCCCTCGCCGTGAGAAGACGCCCCGGTCTGTTTACGGATCAATGCCAGCGCATGGGGCTGTGCCCCGTGCGATTCGTCAATGGAGCGTGGCTTCGTCGGGAAAACGGGCGGCTGGTCTCCGATTATTCGATCGCCTGCTCTTCGGAGAAATCCTCCTGCTCATCTGACGTCATTTATCTGGAATTCAATGGGATATTCGAGCTTGACCTCCAGAGGGGCATCTTGGAATTGAAAGCCGTGGAAGGCCCCCTCCATTGACATTGATTTTTTCTCCTCGTTTCCCATGATCGAGAAGGCGCCGGGTGTTCGACGCGCACATCATCGGGGAGGGACACTCCCATCCATTTCAAGACGAAATGCTTCGCCTCTCATCGAAGACTCCGACGGCTCGGCAAGAGGTCTCCGCTCCATCCGAAGGCAGGCGAAGAGCTCTTTTCACCAGTGCTTTCTCCGGCGCACAGGGTCTTGCGCAGTTGGGAAACGGGCGGGATATGGGGAAAAACGTGTTTTTTTTCACATTGCCTTGTTGACTTACAGTAACTGGAACCCCTATAATCGAAAGTCTCAAGGCAGCCATCATCCTCCATGCGCTTCGATCCATCATCTTATCCAACCAGCCGCAGACGTTTTCTCAAACAGCCTTCCGTTCCGGGCATGGAACAAAGCCTCATGGAATCCAAATAATCATGAACAAAAGGACTATTCATACACACGCCGCCGCCCTCCTGGCGTTCTCGCTCATCGTGAACGCCATGGATTCGGAATCAACGACATCACACAAATACCGATCAAACGACATGAATACATTGACATTGACGCAGGAGTGGGACAAGACGTTCCCGCTGAGCAGCCGGGTGAAACACTCGAAAATCACGTTCCACAACCGCTACGGCATCACCTTGGCCGCCGATTTGTATCGCCCCGCAGACGCTCCCGCGGGCAGATTGCCCGCCATTGCGGTATGCGGTCCGTTCGGCGCCGTGAAAGAACAGGCCGCCGGACTGTATGCCCAGACCATGGCGGAGCGCGGATTCCTGACCATCGCCTTTGATCCTTCTTATACCGGAGAGAGCGGCGGGCAGCCTCGTTATGTCGTCTCGCCCGACATCAATACGGAAGATTTCAGCGCGGCAGTCGATTACCTAAGCACGCGCGACGACGTAGACCCAGAACGCATCGGCATCCTCGGCATCTGCGGCTGGGGCGGCCTGGCGATCAACGCCGCCGCCGCCGACCCGCGCATCAAGGCGACGGTCGCTTCCACGATGTACGACATGAGCCGGGTGAATGCCAACGGCTATTTTGACGCGGACGACAGCGCCGAAGCCCGCAATATTCTCCGTAAAGAGCTTGCCGCGCAGCGCACCGAAGATTACCGCAACGGCTTCCAGAAACCGGGCGGCGGCGTTCCCGATGTGCTGCCGGACGATGCGCCGCAATTCCTCCGGGACTACTACGATTATTACAAGACCCCGCGTGGTTATCATCCCCGCTCGCTCAACTCCAATCAGGGGAGAAACGCGACCACGCCCATTCCGTTCATCAACTTCCCGCTGATGAGCCGTGCCGGCGAAATTGAAAATGCCGTGCTGATCATTCACGGCGAGAAGGCTCACTCGCGTTACTTCGGGGAAGACGCCTTCAAGAAATTAAAAGGCGGCAATAAAGAGCTCATGATTATCCCCGGCGCCAGTCACGTCGATTTGTACGACAACCTGAAGGTGATCCCTTTCGACAAAATAGAAGCATTTTTTAATAGTAATCTCAAGTGATGAAACAGACTGTAATAATCTCTTTTGCGCTGATTTTCAGTTATGGGATCACGCAAGCCCAAGAAAATGGACGTATCCCGGCCAAAGGTTTTGCCGTATTTTCGGCAGATGACACTTTCCATCCCTGCGAGTTTACCCGCCACGCAATCGGCGACAACGATATACTGATTGAAACAATGTATGCGGGCATTTGCCACAGCGATCTGCATGCGGCGAGAGATGAACATAAGTCGCATGGCGTTTCTGGCATTTACCCGATGATTCCCGGGCACGAAATCGCCGGACGAGTGGTAAAAGTTGGAAAGAACGTGACCAGATTCAAGGTCGGCGACTATGCCGGCGTGGGCTGTATGGTAAATTCCTGCGGACATTGTACTTTCTGCGCCATGGATAAAGAACAGTTCTGCGAAAACGGAACGACATTCACCTACAACAGTATCGACCGTTATCACGACAACGAACCGGCAATGGGCGGATATTCCGACAATATGGTGGTAAACGAGAAATTCGCCATCCGTATCCCTAAAACGGCAGACATGAAACGGGTAGCCCCGCTGCTTTGTGCCGGAGTAACCATCTGGTCTCCCATTCATTTCAGCAAAGTAGGAAAAGGAGACAAAGTGGGCGTAGCCGGTTTTGGAGGCTTGGGCCACATGGCCGTGCAATATCTTGTGCACCTCGGTGCGGATGTTACAGTCTTCGACATCACGGAGGAAAAACGTGCAGACGCGGCCCGTATGGGAGCATCCCGCTACGCGAATGTGAACAACGAGTCGGAGATGAAAGGTCTTAATAATGTGTTTGACTTTATAATCAGCACTATACCGTCACAATACAGTCCGCTCATGTATACCCGGATGCTGAAATACGGAAAGGGCGAAATGGCCGTCGTCGGGTTACCTGAAACCGCCACGATCAATGCTACCGATTTAGCTCTCGGAGGCGCTGCGAACCGTAAGGTATACGGTTCGCTGATAGGCGGCATCAAGGAAACGCAAGAGATGCTGGACTATTTTGTGGCACACGATATTTACCCGGAAGTTGAAGTCATTCCAGCCAATGCCGCCGAAATCGACAAGGCTTACCGCAATGTACAGGATGGAAAAGTCAAATTCCGTTATGTGATCGACATGGATGCATCGAAATAACCGATATGGAAAGACAAGATAAACGTCATCCGCGGAAATGGCTTGTATGGATCTTAACATTCGGGGTGTTCGGTATCATCAATACCGAGATGGGGGTTGTGGGCATCATTCCACAGATTGCCGAAACCTTCGGAGTGACAGTGCCACAGGCAGGGTGGACGGTGAGCGTATTTGCTCTCGTCGTCGCCATTTCCGCTCCGATAATGCCGCTCTTGTTTTCAGGAATCAATCGACGGATAGTCATGTTGTTGGCTTTAGGACTTTTTACCGCAAGCAATCTGGTTTCAATTTTTACCGAATCGTTTGCCGTGCTGCTTTTCGTTCGTGTGTTACCTGCTTTTCTGCACCCGGTTTATGTTTCGATGGCCTTCACAGTCGCAGCTCAGTCTGTTAGAAAAGAAGATGCATCGACGGCCGTATCAAAAGTATTCGTTGGAGTGTCGGCCGGAATGGTATTGGGTGTCCCCATAACGAGTTTCATCGTTACCCACACTTCATTCGACGTAGCTATGAGCTTTTTCACCGCAATCAATGCTCTCGTGTTGCTGTGTACTTTATTCTGTGTACCATCAATGCCTGTTCATGAAAGGATTTCATACGGAGCTCAGTTATATGTACTGCAAAAACCGAATGTATGGTTCTCAGTTCTGTCCTTTACGCTGATTAACGGCGCAATGTTTGGATTCTTCAGTTTCATGTCCAATTACCTGAACCGCGTAACAGGGCTCTCATTCGATACGGTCAGCGTGCTATTATTGCTTTACGGTATCGCGAATATCATAGGAAATGTACTTGCTGGAAAAATGTTTCCCCAGCATAAACAGCGGTATATGGTCATAACGCCCATAGTCATGTTTACCGGGTATCTGCTGTTGTTCCTCTTCGGAGAACATAACATCATTGCAAGCGTTTTGATTCTGCTTGCCGGACTATTGGCTGGCTTTGTCAATATCGTCGGACAGTATATGATTTCCAGTTCAGCCGCCGAAGCTCCCGATTTTGCAAACGGGCTCTTCCTTACTGCTGCCAACTTCGGCACAATGACTGGAACCGCTCTTTGCGGGGCATTCATCACAGTGGCAGGTACACGTTATTCATTGATGGGCACTTTATTGTTCCTTGTATTGAGTCTGTTGTTTGTATGGCTCCGTTATCGTACAACCCACAAATTGAATCAAAAATTAAAAATAGTAAAATTATGAGAAGATGGTTGTCGTTTATACTGTTACCTATGATTTTGCTTTCAGGACTGACAATGATGTCAAGCGCTTGCTCTCCGAGTGATGAAGCGGTCAAAACGGAGCCTCCCACTCCTGCTCCGAATCCTAATTCCGCCCCGGATAACCCAAATCCGCAACTCGATGGGGACAGGCGTGCACTGGTGGTCTACTTTTCCTGCACTAATACGACCAAGGGAATAGCTGACCGTATTGCAAGCGTTGCCGGCAGCAGCACGTACCGGATTAAACCAGAAACACCTTATACGTATAACGATTTGGACTATAACAATTCTTCATCCCGAGCCAATCGGGAGCAGAACGACACTTCGGCACGTCCAACAATCGCTGGCACACCGGAAAATTTGTCAAATTACGATGTCATCTTTCTCGGCTATCCCATCTGGTGGGGAAAAGCCCCGAAAATTATTTTCACATTTCTTGAAAGCCAAAATCTTGCAGGGAAAACCATCGTACCTTTCTGCACATCGCACTCCAGCGGACTCGGGACGAGCGATACCGAGCTGCATTCATCGGCATCACAGGCAGAATGGAAAGATGGCCGACGTTTTAGCGGAGACGAATCCGAAGCAACCGTCAAAGATTGGATCGAGGGATTAAAGCTGAATCTGAACGGCAACAGCGATGTAGGTTCTTTCAATCTGGCAGCGGGCGCAAATGGGAATGCTCCGACAGTACGGCTGAACAGTGGATACGATATGCCTATCGTGGGACTGGGAACGTACAGCCTGCTTGGAGATGTATGTGTCAATTCCATCATAGCGGCGCTTCAGCGCGGCTTTAGAAAGTTCGACACGGCTTATATGTATGACAACGAGGAGAGCGTGGGTGAAGGCATACGCCGTTCGGGGGTGCCACGCGAGGAGATATTCGTTTGTACGAAACTCTATCCCAATCAGTATGCCGATGCGGAAAATGCCATCGACAAGGCTTTGAGAAAACTCGACATCGGTTATATCGACCTGATGTTGCTCCATCATCCGGGAGCAAATGACGTTGCCGCATATAAAGCGATGGAGAAAGCGGCTGCGGAGGGGAAAATCCGTTCTTTGGGCTTGTCGAATTATTATATCAAGGAAATGAATGGTTTTTTGCCGGAAGTCACGATCAAGCCGGCTCTCGTACAAAACGAAATACACCCGTTTTATCAAGAGAATGATGTTATCCCTTATATGCACGAGCAAGGTATCGTGGTAGAGGCATGGTATCCGTTGGGTGGTAGAGGCCACACCGCGGAAATGCTGAGCAATAAAACCATCAATCGGATAGCAAAAGCTCACGGCAAATCGCCGGCACAGGTTATCTTGCGTTGGAACTTGCAGAAAGGAGTTGTGTTCATTCCGGGTTCAAGCAATCCTGATCATATCGAAGAAAACATTTCCATTTTCGATTTTGAAATAACCGACGAGGAAATGGCAGCCATAAACGCGCTTGATCGCAACGAGAAACATGACTGGTATTAAATCGATATTCTGAATGAGCCTCTTCTAAGAGAAGCTTCTGAAAATAAATGATTAATCCGGGCTCGATGTCGGGCTTGAACTTGAAGGAAGAACACTCTGGAGCGACAGACTCCACGGCTCCACCTTCGGCAGGCGCGTCTTTCTCGTTCACAGCCCCGTGGCTGGACATTCCCTTTGAGAGAGCCGCGAAACTCGTCTCGTGAACGAAGCTTACCGCCTTTTTGCGGGGATGCATCCACCCATTCCGAATCCGCTTCAGGCAAAGGTTTCCTCATATCATGCGCTTCGCAGCGCCGTTCAATGATGTTACGTCTTTTTCTGGCGTATCTCAGCGTCTCCTGAAGCTCACTCACCGAGCTTTTCCTGATGCTCCGCCGCAGGAATGTTCTTATGGTAACCCATCGTCAGCACCCGCTCCGCATGGCGAATACGCTTCATACCGTCAACAAACAAGGATTTCTTCAATCCTCTGTTCTCACAGAAAGCGCAAGCGGGTTCACCTGTCACATTTGTCCGTTGGAAAGAAGAGCCGTCCTGCAAGGGAATGTGCTACAAGACATCCGCAATGCGTCGCTGCCTCTTATCGGGAGAGAGGGTGAGCGAACGTCGGACACCCGACCGCCCTGCTCTCCGTACTCGCTAATCATTCAGCCGATGCATGCCGGGATAACGCCGGCGCCTCTTCTCTTCCCCCACATGCAGAAAGGGCGGCAGGGTCTTCCTCTTCCACGCGGAAGCGATGAGGAGCCTTTGCGCCTTGCGCAGCGTCTGCTCGTCGACGGGGCAATCCGGGCGGGCGAGCAGCTCGGTGGCGGAGAGGTTGCCATCTTCAAGCAGTTGGAAGGCGGCGTCAAAAGGGCTTTCTGAACGCCCGCCGTACAATGCGGGAAGCTCGGGAGCCTTCTCTCGGCAGAAATCGGCCAGCAGCCGGAGATCTCCCTCGTAAAGATCACCGAATGGGAGCAGAAGGGTTCCCCAGACGCGCTCCAGCCCGCACCCGCCCAGAATTTCGCTCCGGCTCAGAGAGGAGAGAGGAAACCAGCCCTCCCGCTCGCCGTCCAGCGCAGCGCAGGCCATCGCGGCGTATTCAGGCATGCCCCCGGGGAGCCGCCGCGGCTCGGCACCCATGGCGCACAGGGCGTTCCGCCGTTCGCCGGGCAGAGAGTCCGCCGCGCGGATCACCGTGTTCTCCGCGCCGAACGTCTTGATCGCCAGCCATGCCAGCAGCAGAGACGCAGGCCGTTCATCCAGGGCGAGGCACGCGCCGAGGTAGCCGTTGCGCCGCGCATGATCGCGGACTCCGCACTGAAGGGCGCGGAACAATTCCTCCGCAGGATCGGGAGGCGGGCATGTCCGGCGGCGTCCAGTCGCCGCCGTGGATGCCACGCAGAAATCCTCATCGAACGGAGACAGCGCAGCCAGCAGCCGCCCATCAGCGGCATGCAGCGTCGAACCGCCGCCCCAAATGAATCCGTCTGCCGCGCCGACCGGGCGCAGACAGGCCAACGGCAGACCTTCCGCGGCGGCTTCCCACGCGGCGGCTTCCGGCCACTTTTCCCGGCACCCGGCGAACCACGGCTCCCCGGAGAGACAAACGATCAAATCGCAGCCCCGCCCGAAAGCCTCCCATCCCTCTCCGCAGGCGGCATAGACACGCCTGCCCCCCTCGAGCTCAGTGACCTCGCCCTCGATCACAGAGACCGCGTCCCTCTCCACCAGAACGGGCAGCATCTCCGCGCCCCCGCCGCAAGGCGCGTCCGCCGCCTCCTGCCCGCCATCCGTCGGAAAGACGGCCGCATGCGCCGCCAGAAGCAGCGGAACGCCCGCAAGTTCATGGGACAGCGCGGCCAGAGCCCTCTCCTCCTGCCTCAGGAACGAGGAGCGGAGCGCCAAATCCGCCGGGGGGGGGCCGCAGAGGGAAAAGGCATCCGCCACCACGAGCTCCGCGCCCCGGTCAAGGCAGCCGCGATACCCCTGCACCAAGACGCGCAGATTATGAGGAAAGTCCGCCGTCTGCGCGGATACCTGCACCAGGCCGATATTCATTTCATTTATAGAACGATGGTGAAATCTGCAGCCGGCGAATGCGGTAGTGCAGCTTGCGCTCGGTCGTCTCCAGATCGCGCGCCGCCGCCGCCACATTGCCGCGAGTGCGCTTGAGAGCCGCCGAAATGAGTTCCTTTTCGAAGGACGATGTAAGCACTTCAAGACCAGCTCCTTGCCTGGAGTCCGGGGGAGGCTCGATGGCGGTGCCCGTATTGGCGGCCGTCTGCAGGGAGGCCGGCAGATCAAAAGAATTGATCACCCCGCTGGACGAGACCAGCACGGCCCTCTCGATCATGTTCTCGAGTTCGCGCACGTTGCCGGGCCAATGATAGCTCATGAGCATATCGATCGCCGGCGTGGAGAGACGCACCACATTCTTGTCGTACGCCTTGTTGTACTTGCTCAGAAAGTAGTCCGCCAGGGACACGATGTCCGCCTTGCGCGCCCGCAGCGCCGGCACGTGAATGGGAAAGACATTGAGGCGGAAGTACAGATCTTCGCGGAAGACGCCCTCCTTCATCTTCGCCTCCAGATCGCGGCTGGTGGCGGCGATGATGCGGGCATTGGTGGGAATGGGTGTCTGCGAGCCCACGCGCTCGAACACTCTTTCCTGCAGCACACGGAGAAGTTTCACCTGCGTCTGCAGCGAGATGTCTCCGATCTCGTCGAGGAAGAGAGTGCCGGCCGAAGCCATTTCAAAGCGCCCGATGCGCTGCTTGTGCGCACCGGTGAAGGCGCCCTTCTCGTGACCGAACAGCTCGGATTCGATCAGACTCTCGGGCAGCGCGGCGCAGTTCACGGCCACGAAAGGCCCCTGCCGGCGATCCGAGGCATAGTGGATCGCCTGCGCAATGAGCTCCTTGCCCGTGCCGGATTCGCCGCGCAGCAGCACGGTCGCGTTCGAGCGGGCCACCTGCGCCACTTCCAGATGAATGGCGCGCATGGCCGAAGAATGCCCCACGATGGAGGCGAAACCCGATTGCTCGCCCAATTCGAGGCGCATGCGGTCGTTTTCCCGTTCGAGGCGCTGCCGTTCCTCCACATGCGAGCGCACGGACTCCACGGCGTCGGCCAGAATGTTGGCCACCACGACGAGCAGATTCTTGAGTTTGCCGAGGGTGTCCTCCGTCTGGAGGGCGAAATCCAGCGAAAGGGTGCCGATGACCGCGCCGGAATGCTTGATGGGCACGCAGAGAAAGGACTCCGCCTCGCCTTGGGGGCGCACCCCGGTGCGGTTTAGGAAATTGGCATCCCGCGTGGTGTCCGGAATGACGGCGGGGACGCCCGTTTCGCCCACCTGCCCGGTGATCCCCTCGCCCAGCGCGTAGGTGCCCCGCGCCTTCTCCCCCTCGGAAAGGCCGTAGGAGGCTTCGATCACGAACTCCGCGCCGCGCAGCAACGAAAGCGCTCCGTGCAGAAACCCCAGTTTTCCCTGGAGGACGCGCAGCACCTCCTCCAAGAGTTCCGTCACGTCGCGCTGTGTCACCAGCACGCGCGAAAGACTCGAAAGGACGCGGAATTCCAAGCTGTCGCCCGCCAGTTCGGAAGCGAGCCGCACGGCGGGCTGTTCGGGAGGCTGAGACAAATTATTTTTGGGAGAAGAGGTTACCCGCCTCAAAGCGCACTTTCCGCGCGGCGGCATACTCGTCGTCCGCGCTGCGCCTGCCGAAAGCCATGCCCAGCACCGTGCGGTAGCGCGTGCCGTTCAGGCCGAGGATGTCATCGTACCGCACGGGATCGAGGCCGCCGATGATGCAGGTGTCCACCCCGAGGAAGGCCGCCCCCCCGGCCGCGAAGCCCGCCGCCAGATGCACTTGGCTTTCGATGTAGGCATCTGCGCGCCCGTTCTCCCAGAAGGCCGAATAGCCCCTGTATTTTTCCAGGCTCGCGGCCTCCTGCTCGGGTGTGGTGCCCCGCACCTCGCGCGTGCGCCGCACATGCGCCAGCAGATCGGCCTCTTCAATGGAGCGGAGCCCGCAGAGAATTACGTACTTCGAGGCGTCCCGCACCTGCGCCTGCCCGTAAGACGCCTCCATCAGCCGTTCCCGTATTTCCGGAGACTCCGCCACGATGAAATGCCAAGGCTCCAGACCGAGGGAGGAGGGTGCCAACTGAAGACTCCTTTTCAGAGCAGCCCAACATTCCTCATCCAATCTGAAGTTTGGGTCGAATTTTTTGCAGGCATAGCGCCACTGCAATGCGCCGATGTATTCTTGTATATTCATGTTCAATTAAAAGAAGTTGATCGGGAATGAATCGCCTGTCTCGCCCAAGGTGATGCTGAAACCGATGCCGGTTTCCCTCTTGCCGCCATTATTGCGGATGAACACCGTCGCGCCGACGAACCAGGCGCCTACATTCCGGTAAATGTTGTACTGCTGTATCTGCGTGCGGTGTTCCACGAGATCCCACTGCCATTCGGCGGAGAGCGCCACATTTTCGTTGATGCGGAAAAGACCGCGCACGTTCAATTGGTTGGAGTCCTCAAAGATGGAGTGCCCGGACAAGTAGCGGTGTCCCAGCCTGAATTCGCCGGAACGGACGGGGACGAATTGTATGTAGTTGTTATACTCCTTGAAACTCGTGTCCTCATGCACCAGGGGGAACTGCATTTCCGAGTTCAGGGAATACCACTCCACGGGATACCACCGCCAGCGGGAATACAAATTCGAGAAATCGCGCTCCGTATCCGACGCCTTGATGTTGGCGTCCATGAAGACGTTCCAGGACATCCACTCCGCGCGGCCTCCGTTCCGCTCGGTGGTCAGTACATTGCGCACGCCGTAGCGCCAGATGAGCCATTCGCTGAAAGTATCCACGCAGGTCAGGGAGCCCATGTCGAGAGGCATGGGGTTGGTCGTGCTCGTCCATGCGTCGATGCGGGGCACGAGGCTGCGAGCCTGCGTCGTCTCCCCCGCCGAAATGATGCTGTAGGGCTGGATCACATGATTGAGCCCGCGCACGCCGAACGTATAATTGCGCAGCAGGGGATACGAGCGCGAGAATTTCATGTCGGCATCGCAGGCCGCGTAGGCCATGAAACGGTTGTCGTGCCCCACGCCCTCCACGTCGTAATACCCCAGATACCCCCCGCCCACCTTGGGGGTGATGTTGAGGAAGCCGGCCGTCTTGAAAGAGGTGGCCAGCTCGTGCAGCGAACAGAAGCGGATGTATGAACTCGTGTTGAGCATGCGCTCCCAGTACTCGCGCGTTTCCGTATCACTCGTCCGCAGGGAGGCCAGCGTGTTCTGGATGGAGGCACGGTCGGATGCGCTCAGATTCTGCTTCAGGACGCCGAAGCTGTTGTGCGTCTCATAGGCGAGGCGCGTCCCCCGGATCGCCGTGCGCACGCGGTTATAGGCGAGTTCGGTGCGGTTGTCCGTCATGTAGAAGTCGTTCAAATCCCGCCTGATGAGCAGAGAAGTGAGCGACTCTTTCGTGCGGCGTTCCAGCACAATCGTGTTGTCGGGTTTGTCGTTGATCAGGCTCTCATCCTGAAAGAAATCGCGGAGCACATAGCGGTCGCTCAAATAATTGATGTTGGCCTTCAGGCTATAATGAGCCCGGGACGAGTCTTCGGCAGGCAGCTCCCACATCTGGTGCAGGGTGACGCGCACGCGATCGCGCGGCACGGGCACGCGGGGGATGTCGGTGGGATTGATGTCGGGATCCGTGTCGGCGGCGTAGTAAAAGGACAGCCCGTCGAGGTCGCGGTGTTTTTTCGCCAATGCGATGTCCTCCAGATCAAATCCATAGGCCATCCCCCGCCGCATCCGGTAATCCAACCGGAGCGTGGCCAGATAGTCCGACGTAGGCATGCCCTGCTCCACCCGCCGGTTCCCCAGCAGAATGCCGTACTCGTTCAACGCATACCATCCCCAGGTCGACTGGGTTCCGGGCCGGAGGAGATAGCCCTCCCGCGGATTCAGGGAATGCACGAACCAGGGGAAATAAAAGACGGGCACCTTGCCCACCTGCACCCACATGTGGGAGAACTCGAGCCTGTCCTCCGGATAAATGCGCAATTTGTCCGTCACGAGCCAGGACGAGGGCTTTTTCCTGTCCTCCGTCGTCAACGACGCACGGCGTGTCTCCACATAGCGGCAGCCTTGCGGATCCACCTTGTATTCGAAAGAATCGGCCTCCAGAATCATGCCGGCCGCCTTCGTGCGGATTTTCCCCAGATTGAGCTCCTTCGTCTCCCAGCGGTATTCCGCGCGCGGCGCACGGATGATGCTCTCGCCCTGGAAGATGGTCACATGTCCTGTGAGCTCGAGCGTGCGGCTCTCCAAATGCGCCTCCGCATGTTCCGCGAAAAGCTCGGCGCCCTTGTCGGTGGTCACATGGATCGGCCTTCCCCGGCCTTCGTAGATGACGGTGTTCGTTTCTCCGTCGAAATGCATCTCCCCGTCCTCATACTCCACATCAAAGGAATTCGGCCTCTCCGGCATGAGCCCGCCTTCGGCGATGTTCATCACGTTGCCGGCGGCCTTGATCGGGGCGACCCCGCCCTTTTCCTCCTCGCCGGATACGCCGGGAGAGATGCGCATGCGCAGTGCCTCTCCTTCCGAAAGAGGTGCGGCCTCGGTGTTCCCCCAAGCCAGACACAAAGCGAACGCCAACCAGCACCAAGCCTTTTTGCGCACAGCTTCGTGTTCGATTGCAGGCATACTTGCAAAAAACCGAGTGGGAGGAAGAATGCGGCGCTTATTCCGGACAATCGTCCGCCCCCGCAGGCTCTTCTCCCCGAGCGTCTCCCATGGTTTCCGCCTCGGGAGAGGATACCTCCATGGCGGCGGGCACCTGTTCGGGCGCAGGCTCCGCGGCCTGTTCCGCCCCTTCGTGTGCAGGCGGAGCTTCGCCGGCGGTGTCCAGCTTACCGACGGGTTCGGACGCGGAATGGAGCGGGGCGTCCGGCGATTTTTCAGGGGAGGCATCCCCCCCCCCGCCGGCGGCGGTGTCCGTCGTCTTGGAAGCGGTCGTCCGGAGCGGCGCGGAAGCTCCGGCTCTCGGGAACCAGACTCCGCCATCCCGCATCACCAGCAGGAGCCCCTGCTCCATCAGCCAGAGCGTATCGGCGGCGTAGGGCGCATAAGCCGCCGCGGCCTTGGCCTTGTCTTCACCCGTCACGCCGGAAAGCTCGGCAAACATCTGATCCATGCGCTTCCCCTGATGAGCGCGAACCCATTCCAGAATGGCGTTCATCCGATCGGCCAGCACCGTATCCGCCGGCACGCTCCGTATGCGGCTCGGCCCCGTATAATGCTGCCCGTTCCATTTAAAGATCGCCATCTGATGTCTGGCCAGTCCATGACAGAGATTCGGGATGAGCAGCTTGGGAATGCGGCGGTGCCGATCGCCAATCTGAACCGCATGCGAGGCCAGTCCGGGCGCAAGCAGGCGGAGCGGGGTCGCGCCGTTGATGAACACCTTGTTCGCCACGGAATAGACCTCGTCGAAATGATGCGCGTCAAAATCTTTCTCCACGGCGGCCTTGTCTTCGAGAACCAGAGCTTCCGCGCCGCTCCGGACGGGTTTCCATACCGTCCTGTGAGAAGCCTTCTCGAGCCATTCGGCAAGAGCCTCTTCGGATTTCTCCAAGACCACCTTCTCCCGGAAGCGCTCGAAGTCCATGTGCGCAAATTGACTGCGGTGCAGCCCGATCAGCGCGGCCTGGTAGCCGTGCCAATTCACCGGACCGATCAGCTCCCCGGAAAGGCCGCACCGAGCCACGGCGGTGAATGTCCCTTTCGGTGGCGAGATCTCCTGCTGTTCCGTAGTGTAATACTCGGCGAACCATGGCGCCCGCCAGAGATAGGCCAAGGCTTCGCGGCGTTCGAGCCAGCAGGCTCCGTCCCCTTTCTTCGATACGATCAGCGCGGGGCCGCCTTCCTGTTCCTGGCGCATGAACACCAGATCATAACGTTTTTTGTCGGCCATGATCACCTGAGCGAGTTCGAATACGGAAATCGTACGTTTGTGCTTTCGGATCTCCTGTTCGAACACAGCCAGCGCAGCGTCGGCCGGCCTCAGCTCCACACGCAGCCCGGGCGTCGGCTGTGCATGTTCGCGCACGGGCTTCTTGTCCTGAGTAAAAGGACGCCTCCCGCCGGAGCGGCGGGCATCCGCCCCCGCCCCGTCAAAACGGCGCGGGCGCCTCTCGCCGCGCTCTCCCTGCCCGCCTGTCCGGACACGGCGGCGGGCCCCCCCCCGCGGGCCCGGCGGCTGGTCGGGCCGGCGGCCGGCGCGATGGCGGGCGGGCGGCGGGTGACGGCGCGGAGGCGCGCGCGGCGGCGCCGGTGTTGC
>JAJQGU010000061.1 GCA_021200315.1 Akkermansiaceae bacterium | reverse complement strand
GGGCTGGTGATCGCGGCGGGGGCGCCATTCATGACAGGAAGTCATGACCGCGGCGAGCAGCAGGGCTGTCGGCAGCAGCAGAATGCGGGATTTTTTCATGACGGTGGCATTGTACATGATCCCTCCTCCTCCTGTCAAGCAAAGATGAAACAATGGGCGGCAGGCGCGGAAATTGCCGCGGGTCCCGCCGCTCTCTCCCGGCTCCGCGGCAATCGGGGACGAGCAAATCCGCCGGGCGGACCATCCGGCCGCCTCAGCGGTGGCCGGCGCCGCGGGCTTCGCCGCATTCGGCGGACGCCGGGGTGATGTCTTCGGCCGCGTTCAGCGTGAGGGCCGCGGGAATTCCCGACACGGAGACCTCCGCAGTCTTTGAGGGATGCCGCAATTCCGCAAGGAAGATTCGGAAAAGTTATACAGAAAGGTGGGGAACGAGGCCCTCCGCATGGTTTTCACGCATTCTTTCCCTTGAAATTGAAACATTTCCGGGCACACATGCGGGAAATGCTGGACGAATGGCCGGTTTTCTGTTATTCTCTCCCCCGGTCATGATGAATGCCAAGGTTGTAGGCTTGATCCCGGCTCGATGGGGATCGTCGCGCTTTCCGGGCAAACCGCTTCACCCTATTCTGGGCAAACCGCTTGTCCAGCATGTGTGGGAGCGGGTGTCGCTCTGCTCCCGGCTCGATGCCGCCGCCATTGCCACCGATGACGAGCGCATCCGCGCCGCCGCGGAAGCGTTCGGCGCCGCGGCGATCATGACGCGCAGCGACCACCCGAGCGGCAGCGACCGCCTGGCCGAGGCCGTACGGCACTTCCCCGGTGCGGAGATCGTCGTCAACATTCAGGGGGACGAACCCTTGATCGACCCGAAGCTGATCGATCAGCTCGTCGATGAAATGACCGGCTCTCCCTCTCTGAAAATGGCCACGGCCGCCTGTCCTCTGGAGAATCCCTCGCTCGGCGGGGACTTCGGCGACAAAAACGTGGTCAAGGTGGTTCTTTCGCTTTCGCGGGACGCGCTGTATTTCTCCCGCTCTCCCGTCCCCTTTGCGCGGAACGCCCGAAAATCCCCGGTCTACAGGCATCTGGGAATCTATGCCTACAGACGTGATTTTCTGGAACAATATGTCAGCTGGGCACCCACTCCCCTCGAGACGACGGAATCTCTCGAGCAGCTGCGCGCGCTCGAACATGGCGTGCGCATTCGCGTGGTGCTGACGCAGCATGTCGCTCCGGGTGTCGATACGCCCGAGCAGGCCGAGCTGATCGGAAAACTTCTTTCCGCTTCCTGAAAATGCACTTATTTGAACCATGAAATATATTTTCGTCACCGGCGGCGTCGTTTCCTCTCTGGGAAAAGGGCTTGCGGCCGCCTCTCTCGGCACCCTGCTCGAGCGCTGCGGTCTGCGCGTCACCCTGCAGAAGTTCGACCCCTATTTGAATGTGGATCCGGGCACGATGAGCCCCTACCAGCACGGGGAAGTCTACGTGCTCAACGACGGCGCCGAGACCGATCTCGATCTCGGCCATTACGAACGCTTCGTCGACTGCCGGCTCTCGCGCCTGAATAACCTCACTTCGGGGCAGGTGTTCGAAAGCGTGCTGCACAAGGAGCGCCGCGGCGACTATCTGGGCAAGACCGTGCAGTACATTCCCCACGTGACGGACGAAATCAAGAAACGCCTCTACGACGTCACGGAGGCCAATGATGTGGACGTGATCATCACCGAGATCGGCGGCACGGTGGGCGATATGGAGGGGCACATTTTCCTCGAGGCTCTGCGCCAGTTCGCTCTCGAGGCGGGCCGCGGGAACGTATGCTTCATTCACGTGACGCTGCTGCCCTACATCAAGGCCGCCGGCGAGCAGAAGACGAAGCCCACGCAGCAATCCGTCGCCCGCCTGCGCGAGATCGGCATCCAGCCCGACATCATCATCTGCCGCACCGAACGGGATGTCAGCGAGGAGGAACGCCGCAAAATCGCCATGTTCTGCAACGTGGAGCCGAAAAATGTAATCGCCTTCCGCGATGTGAAGAATACGATCTACGAAGGGCCTCTCGACCTGAACCGGGATAAGATCGACCGCATTGTCTGCAAACGGCTCGGCCTCGCCGTGCCTCCGCCCGATCTCGACGACTGGCTCTCTTTTGTCGATCACGTCGTCAACCCGGAGCACGCCGTCCGCGTGGCCGTCGTCGGCAAATACATTTCTCTGCAGGATGCCTACAAATCCATTTATGAATCCTTCACCCACGCCGGGGCGGCGCACGACTGCCGCGTGGAGATCGTGCGCGTGGACGCCCAATCCATCGAAGAGGACGGAGCGGACGCACACCTGCGGGGGATGGACGGCATTCTTGTGCCCGGCGGCTTCGGGGACCGGGGCATTGAAGGCAAGATTCTGGCCGCGCAGTACGCGCGGGAAAGGCGGATCCCGTTCCTGGGCATCTGCCTGGGCATGCAGATCGCCGTCATCGAATTCGCCAGGCACATTCTGGCTCTGGAAAGCGCCAACTCCACCGAATTCGACCCGGAGACACCCTTCCCCGTCATCTGTCTCCAGGAAGAGCAGAAACACCTCAAAACCATGGGCGGCAATATGCGCCTCGGAGCCTGCGAAGCCGAAATCAAACCCGGCACGCTCTGCGGGAAGCTCTACGGCCGCGTGATCGTGTCGGAACGCCATCGGCACCGGTATGAGTTCAACCCGGAATACCGGGCCCGGATGGAAAAGGCGGGCATGGTGATCAGCGCGCTCTCCAGAGAACAAGGGCTCGTCGAAGTGATCGAACTGCCCTCCCACCCCTTCTTCATCGCCTGCCAATATCATCCGGAGTTCCAGTCCCGCCCCAATCATCCGCACCCTCTCTTCTCCGGACTCGTGGAGGCGGCCATGGCACAAAAGGCCCTCTGATCCCCTTTCGTTCCAGCGAAAGGGGGTTCTCTCCGCAGCATTCTCTCCGTGGCCATGTGGACGGATATTCTGGTGGTTCTGGCGTATTTCGCGGCGATCTTCTCGATCGGGCTGTACATGGGGCGCCGGCAGGACAGTCTGGAATCCTACGCCCTGGGGAACCGCTCTCTCCCCTGGTGGGCGATTCTGGCTTCCATTCTGGCCTCCGAAATCAGCGCCGCCACTTTTTTCGGCACTCCCGAAGCAGGCTTCCAAACGCTCAATTTCACCTACGCCCAGCTCTGCATCGGCACTATTCTCGGGCGCGCGATTGTGGGCAGATTGTTCCTCAGGCCCTATTATCAATATAATGTCGTTTCCATCTATCAATACCTGCAGGAGCGCTTCGGGACGGCCACCCGCCGCTGGGCCTCGATGACTTTCCTGATCAGCAGAGTGCTGGCCAGCGGCACGCGTCTCTACGTGGCGGGCATTCTGCTGGTGATCGCCTGCAAATCCTTCGCGGGGGAACCCAGTCTCTCCCGCGGCCAGGAGATCTGGATCTATGTGGGAGCTCTGACCCTCATCACGGCGGCCACTGCCGTCTACACGGCTCTCGGCGGATTGAAGGCCGTGGTGTGGACGGACGTGCTGCAGGCCGCCATTCTGGTGATCGCCATGTTCACGACGCTGGGGATCCTTTATTTTTCGCTCGAAGACGGCTGGAACACCGTCACCTCGGCGCTCTCCGCCGCACAGTCCGCAGGCGGCAGACAGCCTTGGGCGCTCTTCACTGCCGGCCTGACGGATGGCGGCTTTTCAGAAAATCTGCGCAGCATCCTCGGCAGCGAATACACCCTCTGGTCGGCTTTCCTGGGCGCCACCTTCATCACGATGGCCACCCACGGCACCGACCAGGACATGGTGCAGCGGATGCTGGCCGCAAAAAACGCCAGGACAGGCAGCCGCGCCGTGATTCTCTCCGGGCTGGCCGATCTGCCCCTCGTTCTGCTCTTTCTTTTCGTCGGCATTCTGCTCTTTGCCTTTTATCAGAGCAAGGGCATCCCATGGGAGGCGCAGCATACGGACGGAGTTTTCCCGAGCTTTATTGTCCACTGCCTCCCCGCGGGCATCCGCGGGCTTCTTTTCGCGGCCTTGTTCGCCACGGCGATGGGCTCTCTCTCCACGGCGCTGAACGCCCTGGCCACCACCGCGACCAAAGACTGGTATCAGGATATCTTTCATCCCCATGCCTCACCGGCACAGCAGCTGCGGGCCGTGCGCCTGATGACGCTCTTCTTCGCC
This sequence comes from Akkermansiaceae bacterium, assembly GCA_021200315.1. Classification (GTDB taxonomy): domain Bacteria; phylum Verrucomicrobiota; class Verrucomicrobiia; order Verrucomicrobiales; family Akkermansiaceae; genus Akkermansia. The sequence goes on along the minus strand of JAJQGU010000061.1, from coordinate 9,127 downwards.
GTCCTGCTTGTCCTTGTCGGCTCTGTCACAGCATATTATGCCGTCATGCACGGGACGGATGGAATTCTCTCCATTGTTCTCGGAATTTTCGGCTATACATACGGCTCGCTTCTTGGTATTTTTCTATTGGGCATGCTTACCCGCACGCGGGGAAACGATTTCGGCAACTGCGCGGCCATGGTCTGCGGATTTCTCGCCGTCGCCGCGCTGACGGATCTCATCCCTGTTGCCGGCTGGCTTCAATGCGAAATGCCGAAAATCGCCTTCCCCTGGCGGGTGACGATCGGCACGCTGGTCACTTTCCTGGTCGGGGTCTGCTTCCGCTCTCCCCATATCGCGTCAACTTCACATAAAAATGAACCTCTCTGATATTCGCAACGCCATCGATGAACTGGACGGACAAATCATCCGTCTTCTCCATCGCCGCTTCGATCTCGTGCAGCAGGTCGGCAGCATTAAACGAAGCGGCAGCTCCCCCATTTACGTGCCCGAACGCGAAGCCGCGCTGTATGCGCGCATTCACCGCCTCAACGCCGGCAAGCTTCCGGAAAAGGCGCTGAAGGCCATCTATCGCGAAATCATCTCCTGCTCCTTCATTTTGGAAGGCAACTTCAAGGTGGCGTATCTGGGCCCCGAAGGGACTTGGAGCCATCAGGCCGCCGTGCAGCAATTCGGCAGCAGCATCGACATGATCCCCTGCGCCGGATTCAGAGAAGTCTTTGACGAGGTGGAGAGAGGGAACGCCTCCTACGGCGTCGTCCCCATGGAGAACAGCACCTACGGCTCCGTGGCTCAGGTGATGGATCTTTTCATCGAATCTCCTCTGCGCATCTGCGCCCAGATGCAGTTGCGCATCCAGAACTGCCTGCTGGCCAACACCGCGCAGGACTCGATCAAGACCATTTATTCTCATCCCCAGATTCTCGGCCAGTGCCGCGGCTGGCTCGAGCGCAAATATCCCGCGGCAAAATTGATTGAAATGCCCTCGAGCACTGCCGCCGCGCGCATTGCCGCCGAACGGGCCGGCGAAGGAGCCGCCGCCATCGGGAGCGCTCTGGCCGGCAGGCTTCACGGCCTCGGCATCCTGGAGGAAAACATCCAGGACAGGCCATTCAATACGACGCGCTTTGTCATCATCGGCACCCAGGACACGAAGCCCACCGGCGGCGACCGCACTTCCCTCTGTTTCACTGTGCACCACCACGCGGGCAGTCTGGCCGGCGTGCTCGACCGGATCAGAAAGCACGGCATCAATCTGCTGAGCATCGAATCCCGTCCCTCCCGCCAGGCCGATTGGGAATATGTTTTTTATGCCGACGTGGAAGGGCACGCCGGAGACGAACCTCTGAAATCCTGTCTGAAGGATATGGCCGGCGTCTGCTCCTTTCTGAAAGTTTTTGGCAGCTTCCCGGAAATCGCGTCGATTTGATACTTTCCCTCCGCTTTCGATCTTGATACTGACTCTTTCTCCACATGACAGCGACTTCTTATATTATCAGACGCATTATTAACGGTTTGGGGTTTTCTTTCGCAAAGGACAGGCTGCACCCCGTCTATATTCAGGAAAAGCGGCTTCTCAGCAGGCTGTACATTGAACTGGGCAGCCGGCTGTGGCGGAGCATGGAAGGGATCAAAGAAATTGCCGATACCTACGCCATCATGGAACGGCTCGTGAAGAACGGCGATCAGCTGGCGGAAACGATCAGCGCGCTGGAGGAAGAAAAGCTTTCCCTCCAGAAAAAAGACACGCTTTCCGACGGATCCCGGCCCGTGACGGCTCAGTATGCCGTCCTTTCGCCCGAACGGGATAAAAGGGATAAGATTCTGATGCTCACAGCCCAGATCATGGAGAAGGAAAAGGAGCTGGCTGAACTGCAGCGGACACTGGGCGAGGAGGATCCTCTCTGCGTCAGTCTGCGCAGAAGCTTGTCCCAGGACAAGGAGCAGCTCGAATCCCTGCGCGCCGCCTTCCCCCTCCTTGCGGAGGAAATGCAGAAAGAGAAACAGTCTCTGCAATCCCTCCCAGACTCCTTCACGAGCGTCCAGACGATCGTTCAAAAGATCCAGACGCGAAAAAACAAAATGCACCGCGTCAACGAACTGTTGAACTCCTATTTCAAGAAGACCGGGCTTTTTATTGTCGTCAACCGCAGTGTCCTGAAGCACGCTCAGCCTGAAATCCGCAAAGAGGGCAGACTGCTGGCGCTGATCCAAGCCGTCGAAAAATCATGCGTGCGCCTGGACAAACTGACGAGCTGACAGGCCGCGTTCTTCCGCCGTCCGCGCGAATGCGGGCTTTTTAGATCCCTTCGTTTTTCCGAAGGGCGGGGGAAAGGGCGCGCATCGTCGCGTCCCGCCCCCATGCTGCCCGCCTCCGCGCCCCTCCGCAGGCTGTTTTTGGGGGCGGCTTCCCGCGCCGCGCCGGCAGGCCTTTTTCCGCCGGCAGCCGCCGCTTCTTCTTCCGCCGCGCCCGCCCCGCCTCTCCCGCGGCCGCCTGCGGAGAATTGACATCGCATTTTAAATGCGATGTCAATCTGAAAAAGCGCGGCCGCCTGATATTTCCTCGGGAAAACGGGCGAACCGCGCCTGCCTCCCGCGTACGGGGCGTTCTCCTTTTTCATTCCGCGACTCGTTGGTTCCGAAGCGGAACAGCGGAATTCACCGTGGCCGCGCATTTAAAATGCGGTGTCATTCTTGCGGGAGCGCCCGGGCGCCGGCTCCGGGGCGGGTTCCGCGCGGATGGAAGCGCGGCGGGCGCGGCCGGCCAACCCCGCAGGCAGCATGCGCACCAAATTCTTCACCAACGGACAGGGAAATACCCTTTACGAAAAATTCAAAGGGATAGGGAAGGACATGAAGGGCTTCGAGCTCTTTCACGCGGTGTGCGGCTTCTTCCGCTGGTCCGGGTACTGGCGGCTGCGGGAGGCGCTGCCGCCGGACGTCAAGATCAGGATTCTGGCGGGCATCGACGTGGACGCTCTCCACGCGCACCGCAGCCGGGCGCTGCTTTTCCTGCTGAACGACGCCTCGATCAGGGAGGCCAAAGAGATGTACATGGGGGAGTGCGCCGGCGACATCGGCGCGGCCGAGCCGGACAGCCGGACGGATCAGAGCGTCCTGCAGGTGATGAAGGACGCCCGTGACGGGCGCCTGGAAATGCGGATACACGCCGGCAGGAACCTGCACGCCAAGTTCTACCTGTGTCTGCCCGCCGAACATACGCCCGACAGCGACGGGTGGGTGATCATGGGCTCGTCCAACATTTCGGAGTCGGGGCTCGGGACGTCCCGTCCGCCGCGCTATGAGCTCAACGTCGCCATGAAGGACTATGACGACGTCAAATTCTGCGCCGATGAATTCGAACGCCTCTGGGAGGAAGGGCAGCCTCTGACGGAGGCCGACATCGAGGCGATCCTGCGCCGCACGCACCTGGGCTGTCGGCCCACGCCCTACGAGCTCTACATGAAAATGCTCATCGAACATTTCGGCGATCAGGTGGAGGAGGACTTCTCCCCGCAGCTGCCGCCGGGGATCATGGATCTCAAATACCAGCGGGACGCGGCCGTCCAGGGATACCGGATGATGATGAAGCACCACGGAGCCGTGCTGGCGGACGTGGTCGGCCTGGGCAAGACGCTGATCGCCGCCATGATCGCCCGGCGGTTCGTCGAGGCGGTCGGCCGGAAGGCTGCCCGCATTCTGGTCGTGCACCCGCCCGCCCTGCTGGCAAACTGGACGGGCACCTTCGAGAAGTTCGGCCTGAGCTCATGCGCCCACTTCATTTCCATCGGCAGCCTGAACAAGATACTGGATGGGAAGTTCCGCTACCTGGGCAGGGATGGGTACCACCTCGTCATCGTGGACGAGGCGCACCGCTTCCGCAATGATGATTCGGGGATGTTCGCCAGTCTGCAGAATATCTGCAAGGCGCCCTGCCCGGAGACGGGGCGCCTGAAGCTCGCCCGGAAGAAGGTGCTGCTTCTGACGGCGACTCCGCTGAACAACCGGCCGGAGGACGTCCTCAACCAGCTTCTCCTGTTCCAGGACGGCCGCCGGTGCACTCTCGACGGCGTGCCGGATCTGTACCGGGCGTTCGAACCCTGGATTCAGCGCTACAAGAAGCTTATGCAGCAGAAGGGGACGCGGGACATCGCGAAGGAGTCGGACGCCATATTCAGTGAGATGCGCACGCAGGTGATCGACAAGATCACCATCCGGCGCACGCGGAGAAACGTGCAGAACGACGAAGATTACAGCAAGGATCTCGAGAAGCAGGGCATCCGCTTCCCCGCCGTCGGGAAGCCGGAAATACTGACGTACGGCATGAGCGGGAGGACGAGCGGGCTCTTTTACCGCACGCTCGCCCTTCTGACGGACGACGAGACCGACGGCGGCCTCCATTACGCGCGCTATCGGGCGATCGAGTTCCTGAAGCCCGGCCCCAAGAAAAAATTCAAGCGGGCGGATGAAGTCTCCCGCCGGCTTTCCGGCATCTACAGGACGCTCATGGTGAAACGGCTTGAGAGCAGCTTCCACGCCTTCAGGCAGTCCCTGAGAGCTCTGATCAGGGCGACCGCGTGGATGATCGCCAGGTTCGAGGCGGACGAGGTCGTCATTGCGCCCGATCTCAAGGTGGAAGAGAGGCTGAAGCAGGGGTTCGGCATCGAGGATATTTTCGAACTGGCGCGGAAAAAGGGGCGGGACAAGAAGGATATCCGCTTCAGGGCCGGCGATTTCGAGCCCGGTTTCATCGGCCTGCTGCGCGAAGACAGGGAGACGCTGGAAAAGCTGCTCCGTGAGTGGGAGGAGGAACGGGAGGATCCCAAATTCGAGAGTTTCCTCCGCTCTCTGGAGCCCCGCATGCTCCGCCGGGCCGGAAATCCCTCGGGCAAGCTGGTCGTTTTCTCCGAGAGCGTGGACACCCTGAATTTCCTCGACGAGCAATTGAAGAAAAGGCTCGGCCGGGAGGACATTCTGGAGGTGACCTCCCGCAGCGTCAAGAAGCTGAGCGAGACTATCAAGGAGAACTTCGACGCCAACTTCCCCGCCGCTCCCGGGCGTGATCGATACAACATCCTCCTCGCGTCGGACGCCCTGTCGGAGGGCGTCAACCTCCACCGGGCCAGCGTCATCGTAAACTACGATCTGCCGTGGAACGCCACGCGCCTGATGCAGCGCATCGGGCGCGTGAACCGCATCGGCTCCAAAGCGGCGGCGATCCACAACTTCGTCTTCTACCCCTCGCGGCAGGGGAACGACCAGATCCTCCTCTACCAGAAAGCGCTCGCCAAGCTGCAGGGCTTCCATTCGGCCTACGGGGAGGACGCGCAGATCTTCTCGCCGGAAGAGGTCGTGAAGCGGTTCGAAATGTACGACCCCGACGTCCGGGATTCCGTCGACAGGAGCCTGGCGCTCCTGCGGGAAGTGCGGAAGCTCCACCGCGAGAATCGGGAGCTCTACGACAAGAGCAAGGCGCTGCCCCTGAAGAGCCGCGCCCTCCGCGCCGCCCCCCGGGAGGCGGCGGACGGCGACACCATCGCGTTCATGACGTCCGACGTCAAGACGGAATTCTACCGGATCCGCCGCGGCGGACGGGCGGAGCCGCTGCCCTTTCTCGACGCGGCGGATATTCTCAGGGCCTCCCCGGAGGAGAAGCCGCTCGGCGCGGATTTTCCGGAGGAGCACTACAAACACCTGCGCGCGGCGCTGGATCGGTACAGGGAGGACTACACCCGGGACGCCGATTCTTCCTCCGTCCCGAAACTCCCGTCCACAGGAGTGGGCAGGGCCGAGCAGACGGCGCTGAAGAGGCTCCGCGGCGTACAGCGGGCCCTGGGCAATGAAGAGGAGGTCCGCGGACAATGCGAATTGCTGGAGAACTGCGTCCGGCAGGGGGTCTACGCCCGGCTGCCCAAGGAGATCATCAGGGCGTTCCCCCCCGATGTGAAGAACCGCCCGGAGCAGCAGATCAGGGCTGCGCTCGCCGGGCTCACAGACGAGTACGGCACGAAGCGCGCCGCGGAAGAAAAGCGCGCGGACGCCGAGCCGCGGGTGGTCATTTCCGAAACCTTCATCCATACCGGCCATGTACATGAATGACGCCTGGTTCCGCAGTCTCTTCCGACAGCCCTTCGACCCGGAGAAATGGACCGCCGTGCTGAGGGATTTCTTCCGCGCCTCCCAGCTGCTGCGTACGCCGGTTCCCTTGGGGAATAATGACGCGACCGCGGAGGGGTATTACCTGGGCAGAATCGACACCAAAGAGCCCTACAGCATCGGCCTCTTCCGCTACGAGATCAGGAAGGGCTCCGTGCTGCACAAGAGGGCGGGGCTGCGGGCGCTCGTCAAGCCGTATCTCAAATGGAACTTCGACGCCGCGCTGGCGGTCTTCGACGACGGGGAGCGCTGGCGGCTTTCCTTCATCTGCGACATCAAGGGCGCGGGTCAGGAGACGGCGCCGACCCGCTTCACTTATGTGTTCGGGGATCCGGAGTGCCGCTGCAGCACCGCCGTCGAGCGGTTCGGGCTGCTCCGGGAGCAGGGGATTTCTTTCCGGAGCCTTCGGGACGCCTTCTCCGTGGAGGCGCTGACCGAGCAGTTCTACAAGGAGCTTTTCAAATGGTACAGCTGGGCTCTCGAAGAAAAGTCGGGCGTCTCCTTCCCCGAGACGCCCGGAGAAAGCCTTGAGGTGAAGCTCATCCGCCTGATCACCCGCCTGATGTTCGTCTGGTTCATCCGGCAGAAAGGGCTGGTGCCCGGCTGCCTCTTCGACGCCGGACAGCTGAAAGGCGTGCTGAAGGGGTTCGACCCCCGCTCAGCGTCCTCCGGCGTTTACTACAATGCCATTCTGCAGAATCTCTTCTTCGCGACGCTGAACCGCGCCGCCGCCGGCGGGGAGGGCGGCGGCCGGGGCTTCGCCAAGGCCGCCGGCGCGGACAGCAAGACCCTGTACCGCTATGCGGAGATGTTCTCCCTGCCCGAGGATGAGGTGATCGGGCTTTTCTCCGGGGTGCCGTTCCTCAACGGCGGACTGTTCGAATGCCTGGACAAGGCGGAGACCGCCGGCGGCGCGGAGCGGGCGTGCAGCTATGACGGCTTCAGCCGGGACGGACGCCGCCGGGCGCGTGTGCCCGACAGGCTTTTCTTCGACGCGGAGCGCGGCCTGTTCTCAATTCTCTCGCGCTACAATTTCACCATCGAGGAGAACTCCCCCCACGAACAGCAGGTCGCGCTCGATCCCGAGCTGCTCGGCAAGGTGTTCGAGAATCTGCTCGGCACTTACAACCCGGAGACGCGGGAGACCGCCCGCAGCCAGAGCGGCTCGTTCTACACGCCGCGCGAGATCGTCAGCTTCATGGTCGATGAGAGTCTGAAGGAGTACCTGAAGGGAAGACTGGGGGAGCTGCCGGAGGGGTTGTTGGATGGGCTCTTCTCGGACGCTTTCGAAGAGGAGAAAGAGAAGCTCGGCCGGAAGGAGGATTGTGAGCGCGTTTACGAGGCGCTGAAGAGCGTCAGGGTGCTGGACCCTGCGTGCGGCTCGGGCGCGTTCCCCATGGGGCTGCTGAACAGGATGGCGGACGTCATGCGGAAGATACGTCCGGAGGAGAAAATGTACGATCTCAAGCTCCGCCTCATTGAAGACTGCATCTACGGCTGCGACATCCAGTCCATCGCCGTGCAGATTTCGAAGCTGCGTTTCTTCATCTCCCTGATCTGCGACTGCGAGCCGGACGCCGCCAAGCCCAACCTCGGCATCACCCCGCTCCCGAATCTCGAGACGAAGTTCGTGGCGGCGGACGCCCTCGCGCCCCTGGGCAGAAACTGGGCGGCCGGCGCCCCCGGGCAGCTGTACTTTGATACAAAGGCGGCGGAGGATGCGGAGGAAGAGCTGGATCGCGTGCGCCATCAGTATTTCACCGCCAAGACGCCGTCTGAAAAGAAAGAGCTGCGGATGGAGGACCGCAGACAGCGGCAGAAGTTGATCGACCTGCAGCTGCTGGCGGACCCGTCCCGAGACCGCGCGCGGCGGCTCGCCGAATGGAACCCCTACGACCAGAACGCCGTCTCCCCGTTCTTCGATCTTCAGTGGATGTTCGGCCTGGGCGGCTTCGATATCGTGATCGGCAACCCGCCCTACATCCAGCTCTCGAACAACGGGGGCGGGCTGGGAAAGAAGTACAGGGACTTCGGGTACGAGACTTTCGACAAGAGGGGGGACATCTACTGCCTGTTCTATGAGCGCGGCCTGCGGCTGCTGAAAGAGGGCGGGTGCCTGTGCTTCATCACATCCAACAAATGGATGCGGGCGGGCTACGGAGAGAAGCTCCGCGCCTTTTTGGCCGGGCACGACCCGCGCCTGCTCGTCGATTTCGCCGGGGTGAAGGTTTTCAAGAGCGCGACGGTGGACACGAATGTCCTGCTGTGCGCCAAGGCCGGAAACCGGCACAAGACGCTCTGCGCCGTCGCCGGCGGACGGAAGGAAGGCGGTTTTGACTTGCGGAAATTGAGCCTTTTTGCGCGGCGGCACGGGGCGGAGTGCGCCTTCGGCGGCGGGGAAGGCTGGGTAGTTCTCTCCCCCGTCGAGCAGCGCATCAAAGAAAAAATCGGGAAGGCCGGCAAGCCCCTGAAGGATTGGGATATCCGGATTTATCGCGGTGTTCTCACCGGCTGCAACGAGGCGTTTATCATTTCGACGGAAAGGCGGGAGGAAATTCTCGCCGATTGCGGGGACGAGGCCGAGCGCAGCCGCACGGCGGCGCTTATCCGACCCATTCTCCGCGGCCGCGACATCAAGCGATACTCCTGCGAGTGGGCGGAGCTGTGGCTGATCGCGACGTTTCCCGCGAAACATTACGACATCGAAATGTATCCGGCAGTCAAGCGCCACCTGCTCTCCTTCGCCCGCGACGGCCTAATCCGGAGCGGGAACTCATGGGTCGCGAAAAATCATCTGGCCGATTTCTGCTGGCAGAAATTGCTTCAGGAGGGAAAATTCGTACTGATTGACGGAAAATATATCCTGAACGCTCAGGGTCAGCGGGAAAAAGGACGCAAGAAAACTTCAAACGAGTGGTTTGAAACCCAAGACAGCATCAGCTATTGGGAGGATTTTGAGAGGCCAAAAATT
>JAJQGU010000063.1 GCA_021200315.1 Akkermansiaceae bacterium | reverse complement strand
CCGCGTCCGCGGCGGAGGGAGTTCTCTTTTTCAGTGTGGAGTTTGGAGGGTGGAGGGTGGAATTGGGGTGGCGCGGGACGGGGAGAGAGGGAATTTTTGGGGAAAGGGAGATTCGGAAGTAGAGCGGGGCGGCTCAAACTCAAAACTTCCGCTCAGGGGAATGAAGGGTGGAGCAGGCATCCGGAGTGGGCGGCCGATGTATGGCGGATTTTGAATCCGCTGTCAACCCAGAAATTCAGATTTCTTTCAAGAAAAAACGTTTGCGCCTCATTTTCATTTCGTGAAATTCGGCCTGAATTTATATAACGGCGTTATGTATTTTGAGCAAGTAATGTTGTGTTCAGAGTGGATTGCATACGAATTTCAGGGGGCGTTTCCGCATGGCGGATTCAAAATCCGCTATGCTTTCTCCCGTCCTTTGGGCGCGGGGAGCGGTTTTCTCCCCGCTCTCCCTCCTCCGCCGCGGGATGCGGCGCGGGTGCGCGGACACTCACATAACCCCATCCCAATAAAAATTAACTCATTTATGAAGAAGTCCATTATTGCTCTCGCTCTCCTCTCGTCCGCCGCCCTGGCCGCCGAGATCCCCACGACTACTGACATCACCGACCCTACGCAGACCACCGGAAACGGCACCGTCAGCTGGGACACCACCTCCAGCGGGGTATCATCCACTCTCACTACGTGGGCGTTTACGTTCACGATGAGCGTGAGTTCCTCGGCTTCCTCGGCTACGGGCACCACGACTATCCTCAGCTTGACGACCTCGACCAACGGAAACGGCGACACCATCGCATCCGGCCTCGGCGTCAAGTATGACTACACCAACACGGCTCTCACCCTCAGCCGCGCCAACGGCACCGTGCTGGACTCAACCAATTTGCTCGCCGTCACGGACGGCGCCACCTATACGCTCGCCTATGACGCGTCCACATACACCGTCTACCTGGGCAGCAGCGACTCGGGAAATTACATTACGTACGATCTCAGTTCTCTCATTTCTTCCGGCACCAACGTCATTACGACGCTCACTTCGGGCACGTTGCATCAATGGACGAACGGCGGTAACGTATCCACCACGATCACGAGCGTAGCCGATCTGTCGAGCGTCTCGGGAGACAGCGCCGCTTTCGCCAGCTACGTCACCACCGCCGGCTCCGTGCCGGAACCGGCCACGGCCACATTGGGGCTTCTCGCGCTGGGCGCGCTGGCTCTCCGCCGCCGCCGCGCCTGAGGGCGTCCGTGCGCTTTAAAGCGCGCGCCGGGCAGGGCGATTCGCCCCGTCCGTCTGAAAAAAATGTAATGAATGTATTTTTCATATTGATCATCGATATTGCTTAAGGGCTCCCTCCGCCGCAAACGCGGCGGAGGGAATCTTTTTTCAGCCCCTCCCCGGCCGGCCGATGCATGGCGGATTTTGAATCCGCTGTCAACCTGAAAATTCAAACTTTTCTGAGAAAAAGCCACTTGCGCTTCGTTTTCATTTCGTGAAATTCGGCCTGAATTTATATAACGGCGTTATGTATTTTGAGCAAGTAATGTTGTGTTCAGAGTGGATTGCATGCGAATTTCAGGGGGCGTTTCTGCCTAGCGGATTCAAAATCCGCTAGGCTTCTTTCGTGCTCTTCGCGGGGAGGACGCTTTTGCCGGGCGGTATCGCCCTCTCTTCCCTTCGGATGGACGCAATAGACAATATAATATTATAAGTCAGATGAAATTGAAATTATTTACAGCCGCCCTCGCGCTCGGCCTGGCTGCCTCAGCCTCCGCCGATACCACGACGGTTGCTTATGACGAGGAGACGCAGACGGTCACCACCGTCGCCACCGTCACCTCTACGCAAAACACCGTCGAGGCCTCCTCCGCCGGCGTGCTGAGCAGCGCCAGCTCAGCCACTAATTGGCCTGAGACTACCGTGACGTTCACGCTGGATCTCGACGCCCTCCAATCCTACGTGGAGAGCGGGGAGACCGGCACGCTCACCTTGGTATCGATCAAGACAACGACCGTGTCCGGGGGCAGCACTACCGTCGGCGTGGGTATGAGCTCGGACGGGACATTCGTTCTGCTCAATGGAGACAGCACGTGGTATACCACCTCCACGACGCTGAACGATCTCGTTTCGAGCGGCCTCACCACGCTCGCCGTCGAGACGGGGTACGCATCCGGCACTACCATCACTGGCTCGACTGCCAGCAGGCCATACACATGGCTCGCCGCGACTGATGCGGACGGCTCCTCGGTCACGACAATCAGCAATATCGTGGGGCTTGGCTCTACAGGCACCTCCGCCTACGTGAGCTCTGTCAGCGTGGATTCGGACTATGTGACGTCCTTTTCCGTCACGAACGCGCCGCTCAGCCTGGACAGCGCCGGCGTAGGTGCGGCCGCTGTGGCTCTCGCCGCCGCCGTGCCGGAACCGGCGACGGCCACGCTCGGGCTTCTCGCGCTGGGTGCTTTGGCTCTCCGCCGCCGCCGCGCCTGAGGGCGTTTACGCGCTTCAAAGCGCGTTCCGGGCGGGGCGGTTCGCCCCGTCCGTCTGAAAAAATGTAATGAATGTATTTTTCATGTTGATCATCTATATTGATTGAGAACTCCCTCCGCCGCAGACGCGGCGGAGGGAGTTCTTTTTTCAGTTTGGAGGAGCGAAGTGTGGAGTTGAGAGAAGCGCGGAATGTAAAGAGTGAAGTTTGAGGAGAAGCGAAATCCGGGAGATGGAGGGAGCCAAAGAGAGCGGCGATGCATGGCGGATTTTGAATCCGCTATGCAGAAACGCCCCCTGA
>JAJQGU010000011.1 GCA_021200315.1 Akkermansiaceae bacterium | reverse complement strand
CGCATTCAGGGCGGAGGGGTGAACGAAGCGCGGCGCTTTTTGCGGGCGGGGGAAGGCGGCGGAGCGGACGGGAATGGAGCGGGCGGGCGGAGGATTCCATGTATCGGTACGATTCGTTCATCTCATCTATGTTCTGCACAAAGGCAGGGAATTCCCCGGAAGCCGGGCTCCCTCCCGGCCGCTCCGCCGGCTGCCCCCGCGCGGGGCGGGCGCGTGCGGGAGAAAGGCGCGGCGGGCGCGTCCCCTCCCCCGCGGCGGGGCGGGGCGGAGGGCGGCTAGAAGTTCATATAGACGCCCGCGATGAGCTGCCAGCCCGTGAAGCCGGCGTTTGAGGCGCGGTATTTCGCGGAGACGCCGGAGTTGGCGTATTCCAGCATCGTCATGACCTTGAGCCGCGCGTGGTCTTCGGGGTACACGTAGAAATTGACCCCGGCGCCGACGGCCCAGTAATCCGACGCGCGGCCGACGGAGGCATACCGGACGCCGTCCACCGTGCCGCTCTTCTGCAGCCTGCCCGCGTAGCGCATCTTGCCGACGTTCACGGCATTCTCGCCGTGGGCGCACTGGAAGCGCGCCACCAGCTGGAAGCGGTCCGTCAGCATCCACGCGGGAATCGCCGTGAAGGCCAGCATCCTGCCGGCGCCGCCGGAAGCCTCCTGAGCGTCGAGGGCCGCCATCCCTTCGACGCTGAGCTCAAAGGGACCCGAGCGGCCGATGTAGTAGGCCGCGAACACGTCCTTCCAGGTATTGCCCGCGTAGTAGTCCCCGCGGCGCACGGCGCTGTCATCGGCGCAGTTGTGCACCCAGTCCACATAGAAGCGCCCCTTGCCGAGCAGCAGGCCGTCGAGCCCGTACGAAAGCTCGAGCGTGGTGAAACAGCTTTCCCACGTGCCCCAGGTCTGCCTGCCGCCGTCGCTGGACGTCGACCAGACGCCGGCGTAATAGCCGAGCTTGTCCTTCTTCGTGTCATTGGCGGCCCACACGCCCCAGGCGGACTCGAAGAGAACCGTCTGCTCCGAAATCGAGAAATCGGGCGTCCACAGGGATGAGGAGGAAATGCGGTTTTCGGCGTAGACGGCGGGATTCGTCTTGCCGAAGGCGACGGTGTAGCCCTTCTGCCTGTGGTTGTACTCCACGAAAGCCTCGTACAGGCTGGAGGACGTCTGCGACGTATTGCGCCAGCTGCCGGACGCGGAATCCCACGAGCCGCGGCTCTGCACCCCGCCGACGTTCCAGACGTTCTGCACCTTGAAATCCTTGAAGAGCTTGGCGTTCCAGCCCGCGCGGAAGCGCCTGAACTCGGAGGTCCAGTTGCGGCTGCCGGGGTAATTGCCCACATGGCCGTCCGCCCAGCCGGCCTGGTACTGCACCCTCAGCGAGGCGTTCAGCTCCTGGACGACGGGGTTTTCGCCGTTCTTGTACAGATGGAACTTGGAGGCCGGCTTTTTTTTGCCGAAGATCTCGTTCCAGAAATAAGCGGGCGCGCCGGCCGCGGCCTTCGGCGCCCCGCCGGAGGAAGAGCCCGCGGCCGGGGAGGACGCGGTTTGAGCGGAGAGGGCGGAACCCGCCATGGCGGCCGCGGCCGCCATGGAGTATGCGATCATGTTCAGTGTCGTCGTTTTCATACAACGGCGCCGAGCATACGCCCGCCGCGGGGGGAGGGGCGCGCCTTTTCGCGTGACAAAACCGCCGCATTCACCCGCCCCGCCGGCGGGCGGCGCCTCAGGACGCGGAAGAGTCCGCGAGATCGGCCATCCACTCGGAGACGGACGCATACCGATCCCCGACGCGGGGGGAGATCGCCTTGTCGATGGACATCAGAAGCCGGGGATGATAGAGCCTCAGCAGCTCCCCGCGGCGGGCGAGCGGTCGGACGTCGTCGTAGAGCAGGCGGCGGGAACCGGCGGGCAGGAGCTCGCCGGCGAGAATATAGCAGAGAGTCGCGCCGAAGGCGTAGATATCCGACCACGGGCCGAGTCTGCCGTTCGGGAGACTCTGCTCCGGCGGGGAGAAGCCCGCGCTCTCCACGACGTTCTTCGCGCTTTCCACGGACATCTCGCGCACGGCGCCGAAATCGATCAGCACGGGCAGGCCGTTGCGCCGCACGAGCACGTTGTCCGGCTTGACGTCGCCATGCAGCAGACTGCGCCCGTGCAGGCAGTCCAGCGCGTCGAGCACGCGCACCATCAGGCCGTAGAGGCCGTCCTGGGAAATGGGCCACCCGGCCCTGCGGGAATCGCCGGCGACCTTGTCGAGCGAGCGCCCCTCGATGTACTCCATGACGTAATAGGCCGTGCCCAGCGCGGTAAAGAAAGAATAGACGCGGGCGATGCTCGGGTGGTTGAGATCGCCGAGCAGGCGGGCCTCGCGCTGGAAGTTTTCCAGAATCCACCCGCAGGAGGCGGCGTCCTCTTCGGTGCAGCTCACCACGTGCAGATCGGAAGCGCGGCGGAAGCAGACGGAGGCGGGAAAATTCTCCTTGATCACGACCTCGCGGTCCAGAAAATCCTCCCGCGCCAGGTAGGTGACGCCGAACCCGCCCGAACCCAGCGCGCGTTCAATGACATAGTGCCTGAGGCGGAAGCCCGCCGGCAGAATCTTGTCCGCCATGCCGGCGGACGCGTCCCCAGCAGCCTTCCCGCCCGCGCAGCGGGCCAGGATGTCGTCCATCATCGCATCGGGTGCGTTCCTTTCCGGCGGCGTGTCGGGGCTCATGGCGCTGAATGCGGCCAGCATAGCGGGAAGGAGGGGAAAAGTCAAGCGCAGCGAACGGAAACGCCCTGCGGCGGAAAAGAACTCCCTCCGCCGCGGCCGCGGCGGAGGGAGCCCTCAATCAATTCATTCAATAATAATGAAAAGTCATTCACTGCATTTTTTCAGACGGACGGGGCGAAACATCCCCGCCCGGAACGCGCTTTGAAGCGCGTGAACGTCCTCAGGCGCGGCGGCGGCGCAGAGCCAAAGCGCCCAGCGCGAGAAGCCCCAGCGTGGCCGTCGCCGGTTCCGGCACGGCGGAAGCCGACAGCGCGACGAAGCCGAAGCCGTCCTTGGTCACGTTCGTCGTCGCCGTCACGGTCTCGGCACTCGTCAAGGTGCCGGTTACCTTGAGAAGCGTGATGGAGCCAGCTCCTTCAGAGAAGGATGCCTCGCTAGAGAATCCATCTCCATCCCCCACAGCGTAGGAGATGGTGCAGCTGTCCAGCCCCGTCAGCGTGACGCCCGTGACCGTAGAGGCCGTTGAACCGACCGTCAGGTAGATGGTCACCGTATCGCCTTCGCTGTAATCACTGCTCGTGAAATCGAGTGTCAGCGTGGCGTTGGAGTACTGCGCTCCGGGGGCGACGATGTATTGGAGCACAGACGTATCCAGCGTGAGCCCCAGATCTTCATTCATCGCTTCCAGAGCCGCGGTGTTGCTCCATGTATATCCTCCTTCTGGTCTCTGGAAGAAATTGCTGTCTGCTGTCTTAACGACCGAGCCGGACACATCGCCCAAGGAGAACGAGATGTCGCTGGAGCCCTTTTGATCGTAAAACGTCGTGTAGGAAGCGTCTGCGGCCCGAGCGGAGCCGAGGAGACACACGGCGGCGATGGAGGAGGCGAATAACGTATGTTTCATATTAATCCTCATGTTGTTTTTTTGTTAAAACGCGCCTTCGCCGGAGAGGGAGAGGCGCACTGCCGCCCGGCAAGAGCGTCCTCTCCGCGAAGAGCACGAAAGAAGTCTAGCGGATTTTGAATCCGTCATGCAGAAATACCCCCTGAAATTCGCATGCAATCCGCTCTGAACACAACATTACTTCCCCAAAATACATAACGCCGTTATATAAATTCAGGCCAAATTTCACGAAATGAAAACGAAGCGCAAGTGGCTTTTCCTCAGAAAAATTTGAAATTTCGGGTTGACAGCGGATTCAAAATCCGCTGGGCGTCGGCGCCTCTCTCCGGAGGGCATTCCACCTTTCGTCCCTCCTGAACAAAGTCATTGAATTTGAGCCGTCCGCTCCATTTTCGGATTTTCTCTTCCTCCTAGACTTCACTCTTCACGTCCCGCGCAATCCCCCCCAACTCCAAACTCCACCCTATTTCATCCCTCCGCCCCGAATCCGCTCCGCGGAGCAAAATGCGCTTGAACGGAAGCGGGGTCCGGCGCGTCTCAGAGGCGTGAGGCAGGCTCCCGCCTTTTCCGCCGGAGCGGCCGCCGCACCCGATCAAGAACAGAAAAAAACGACCATGGACACACACCCGGAATACGCCGGCGGGCAGTACGTGCTGCCGCCCCTGCCCTACGCCTGCAGCGCGCTCGAACCGCTGATCGGCGAAGAGACCGTGCGCCTGCACCACGACAAGCACCACGCGGCCTACGTGGCCGGCGCGAACGCCGCCGCGGAGGCGCTGCGGGAGATCGCCGCCGGGAGGAAGGACGCCTCGCTCACGCCGCTCTACGCGGGCCAGCTGGCCTTCAACGAAGCCGGGCACATCCTGCACACGCTCTACTGGAACAACATGACACCCGCGCCCAAGAGCGGCCCCCCGGCGGAGCTGGCCGAAGCGATCCGCAGGCAATTCGGCTCGTTCGAGGGGATGATGCTGCTCTTCCGCACGACGGCGGTGAACGTGCAGGGCTCCGGCTGGAGCCTGCTGGGCCTCGACCCCGCGAGCGGCGAACTGCAGATCGCGGGCGTGGAAAAGCACCAATGCGGCGCGGCGCCGGGCTTCGCGCCCCTGCTCGCCTGCGACGTGTGGGAGCACGCCTACTACCTCGGGTACAAGAACGACCGGGCGGCCTACGTGGAAAACTTCGTCAAGCTCATCAACTGGGAGGACGTGGGGCGGCGCTACGAGAGCGCCCGCCGCGCCCGCCGCTGAAAACGCCCCGCCATGAACCCGCTTTTCCGGAAAGGGACGGGCGCCCCGTGGCGGGCGGCCCTCCCGGCTCTTCTCGAACTGATCCTGGGATTCGTGCTGCTGGGCTTCCCCCTGCTGCTGGGGGAGGCGGCGGTCTGGGCGGGCGGCTTCTTCGTGATCGCCCTGGCTTTCGTGCGCCTGATCGAAGGAATCCGCCGGGAGCGGCAGCGGCTGTGGAACCTCCTGGCCGCGCTCGTCTACGCGCTCCTGGGCGGGTTCATGATCGCCCGGACGGACGCCTCGCTGGCGGTCTGGACGCTGGCGATCGGGCTGGCGCTCATCGCGGCGGGGGTGTTCCGCTTCGCGCTGGCCGTGGCCCTGAGGGACTCGCCCGGCGCGGCGTGGCGCTTCTTCAGCGCGGCCGTCTCTCTGGCGCTGGGGGCGATGGTGGCCGCCGGCTGGCCGGCCTCGTCGCAGTGGTTTCTGGGCACGGTGATCGCCGTCGAGATGATCTTCTCGGGCTGGACGCTGCTCTTCATCGCCCTGGCGCCCCGGCCGGGCTCCCCGGCGGAAGCGCGGAACGACGCCCCGTGACGGGGCGGGAGCGGGAAGCCGGCAGCCGGAGGGGGCTCACGGCTCCGGCAGGGAGACGATGAGCCGCGCCGTGCGGGCGAGCAGCAGCGCGGGGCGCGCCAGAGAAAGCGCGGCGGCCAGCGCGAAAACCGCGTGAAGCGGCCACGTGGACGGCGTATCGAACGCGCCCGCCAGAGGCAGGGAGACGCCCGCCGCGTACAGACAGGCGCGCAGGGAGCCCGAAGCGGCCCGGTAGAAAGGCGCCGCCGCGAAAATCAGCACCCCGAGCAGCGCGGCGAGATAGAGGGGAAAAACCTGCGGCTCGGCAAAACGCGCCACGTGGAAACAGGCGCGGGAAAGCCTCTCGAACACAATGAAGCCCGCCATCAGCAGGCACGCGTCCGCCAGCGCCCGCACGGGGAGATTCCCCCCCCGGCCCAGCAGCACGCGGCAGCACCAGGGAGCGAGCAGCGCGGCGAGCCACAGCGCGCCCTCCCAGGCGTACTGCGCGGCCAGACCGGCCGCGAGCCACGCGGCGAACAAAAAATCCCCGCACGGCCGCTCGCCATACGCGCACAGCCCCGCAAAGGCGGCGAACTCGGCCGCCGCGGCGAACGCCATCAGCCCGCACAGCGCCAGAAGCCCCCGCGAAACCGCGGAAACGCCCCCCTTGACGGCGGGCAGAATGAGGAAATCCCGTCCGTCGGTCATCTCATGCTCGGGGCGGAGGGTGCACAGGCGAGCGGAAAGCGGGGGACGCCGCCGAGATCCTTCTCGAGGCGGAGCCTCTCATACCCCAGCGCGGCCATCGTCTCCAGCACGCGGGGGCCCTGGTCATGGCCGACCTCCAGCGCGACGAACGCGCCGGGGGCGAGACGGGGGAGGGCCTCCCTGAGGAAGCGGCCGACAATCTCCGTGCCGAGAGGCCCGCCGTACAGGGCGGCGGCGGGATCGCACCGCACCTCGGGGGGCAGCTCCTCCCCCTCGGGAATATAAGGGAGATTGGCCAGAACGACGTCGAACATATCGGGAAGGGAAAGCGGAGAGCCCCCCGCCCAGGCGGAGAAGAGATCGCTGCGCACCGTATTCACCCGCGCCCCGAGCGAAGCGGCGTTTTCCAGCGCGAGCCCCAGAGCCTCCGCGGAGATATCCGCCAGGACGACTTCGGGGCGGAACTCCGTCAGCTCGAGCGCGAGCGTGATGCCGAGCACGCCCGAACCCGCGCCCATATCCAGCACGCGCATCCCCCTGCGGCGGGGCATCAGGCGCAGCGCCAGCTCGGCGAGCTCCTCCGTCTCCGGGCGCGGCACGAGGGCGCGGCCGTCCGTCTTGAACGGGCGGCGGTAAAACTCCGTGCCGCCCGTGAGATGCTGCAGCGGCTCCCCCCGCCCGCGCCGCGCCAGAAGCTCCCGCAGGCGGGCGAGCTCCCGCTCGGCGAGGGGGCGGTCGCCCTCCAGATAGAGGCGGGTGCGGTCGCAGCCCAGCACGTGGCAGAGCAGACACTGCATCGTGTAGCGGGGGGAATCCGCGCCCCTCTCCTCCAGCCACCGCGCGCCCGCGCGCAGAACATCCAGCGCCGTCTTCATGCCCCGAGTCCGGCTTCGGCCATGCGCTCCCGCATCTCGGCCCGCTGCAGCACGGCCACAAACTCGTCCAGACGCCCGGCCATGACGCCCTCCAGATTGTACGACGTATAGCCCACGCGATGATCCGTCACGCGGCTCTGCGGGAAATTGTACGTGCGGATCTTCTCCTCGCGCGCGCCCGAACCGATCAGGCTGCGGCGGCGGGCGGAATACTGCTCGTGCGCCCTGCGCCGCTCCGCCTCGAAGAGCCTGGCGCGCAGAATGCGCATGCCCTTCTCGCGGTTCTTCATCTGGCTGCGCTCGTCCTCGCAGCGCACCATGATCCCCGAGGGGAGATGGAAAATCTGCACCGCGGACTCCGTGCGGTTCACATGCTGGCCCCCCGCCCCGCCCGAGCGGCACGTCTCGATGCGCAGATCCTCGGGGCGTATCTCCACGTCCACCTCCCCGGCCTCGGGCAGCACGGCCACGGTGGCCGTGGAGGTGTGGATGCGACCCTGCGTCTCGGTGACTGGCACGCGCTGCACGCGGTGCACCCCGCTCTCGTACTTCATGAAGCGGAAGACCTCTTCGCCGGAAACGCGGCACGCGAGCTCCCTGAAGCCGCCCACATCCGAAGGGCTGGCGGAGAGCAGCTCGAACGCCCAGCCCTTCGAGACGGCGTAGCGCTGGTACATGCCCAGCAGATCGCCGGCGAACAGAGAAGCCTCGCCGCCGCCCGTCCCGGCGCGGATCTCCACGATGGCGTCGCGGTCCTCCGCCTCGTCGCGCGGCAGCAGACTGTACTGCACGCGCTCCTCGAGCCCGGCCATGCGCTCCGCGAGCGCCTCGTTCTCCAGGCGGGCCATCGCGGCCATCTCCTCGTCCTCGCCGCGCGCCAGCTCCTCGTTCTCCAGAAACTGGCGGCGGCACTGCTCCCAAGCCGCCCAATCCTCCAGCAGGCCGCGCGTGCGCCGGTGCTCGCGCATGAGAGCGGAGGCCGCCCCGCGGTCATTGAAAAAATCCGGGGCGGCAATCAGCCGCTCCAGTTCTTCCATGCGCCGCCTGCGCCTTTCCACCAGTGAGCTGTAGTCCATCATGCCGTGCGGGGGGATTGTACCCCGAATCCGCGGCGCTCACAAGGGAATTTTCAAAGGCGCGCTTTTGGCCTTGACTTCCGGCGGCGTGCGTGGTTCAATGGCCGCGCCCGCTCCGGCGGGGAGAGACTGCAGGGCCTCATGGTGTAAGGGTAACACACCGGATTTTGATTCCGTTATTCCAAGTTCGAATCTTGGTGAGGCTACCATCCCCTCTTTTCCGGCGCTGAAGGGGGAAAAAATTCCGCAGGCGGCGGGCCGCCGTTCTTTCCGGCGCCGCGCGCCTCTCCGGGCAGAGCCGGAGAAACGCCGGAGGCGAAGCTCAGCGCTTCGATTTTTTCTTGGACGCCTTTCCCTTCCCGGCCTCTTTCCTGCCGCAGGGCTTCTTCGGCGCCTCCTCCTTCCGGGGAGCGCCGGCGTCCCCCTCCAGCTGCCTCCGGGCGGACACCCAATTGTCCAGGGCGGCGCCTTCGGGGCGGCCGGAATTGAGCCAGTTGTAATAGGCGGCCAGGCGGACGTCGTTTTCCGAGATGAGTTTCTTCTTCATTGGTGATCTGGTTCTGTGGAAATATCCCGCGCACATGCGCAGCGGCCGCCCGCGCGGCCCTCCCTTTCCGCAAGGAGGGGGAGACCGCCCGGGAAGCCTCCCCGCTTATAGAACAAACCCGGCGGTTTGTAAACACATTCTCTGTGAAAAGCCGCGGTCCGGCGGAGGAGGAGTGCCTCCTGCGCGTTCACGCGCAGAGGAATCCGCAGAAAGCGGGCACCGTCCGCGGGCGCGTCAGCCGCCGCCGGGGCACCTCCGCCGGATATCCTCGATCGCGTCCCGGGCCGCCTTGGAGACAATGTCGTCCGGATGCTCGGAGAACTCCCGGAGGAGCGGCAGGGAAGCGGCGGAGCCCGACCTCCCCAAGTGCTTGATCAGGCCGCCCATCACCTGCAGGCTGTCCGTCCGCCGCAGGAGCGCGAGCAGCTCGGGCTCGGCCTTCGCCCCCAGGCGGGAGAGGCACGCGTCCCACACGACCGGACTCTCGAGCCACAGCTCCAGAACCGGCCCCTTCATGCCGTCCGCATCGCGCTCCAGAAGGAAATCGGTCACATCCCGGGGCACGCTGAGCTTCCGGGCCGCCAGCACCCGGAAGAGCTTCCGGGCGGCCTCCACCGCCTCGGGATCCTCCTCCCGGGCATACGCGATCAGCGAGCGCACCAGAGCCGTCTGCACGTGCTCGTAATTGTTCCAGGGCTCGTCCAGCGATTGGAGGAGAGCCCCCCGCACCTTTTCCCGGAACGCCGCCGCGCGGACGCCCTCCAGATTCCGCGCGGCGGTCATCACGCGGGCGGAATCGATGCTCCGCAGCTCCTCGAGATTGGCGGGCACAAACGAAGGGTGCGCCGAGGACATCAGCACCTCGGACGGGAAACTGTTCACATAGCGCGACTTGTTCGCGTCGAAGGCCACCTCGATCAGCCGCTCCTCCGGCGAGAAGCACAGCACCTTCCCCAGCCTTTCCGCCGCCGCCTCCATCTCCGGAGCGGAGGCCGGGGAATTCTCCAGCACGAAGAGAAAACCCGCCCGCCTGCCGTAGGACACCGCCTTCTCCGCCCGCGCGATGCGCAGCAGGAAGCGGCGCAGCTGCTCCCTCACGTCGTTGTTCGTCGTCTCCGCGACATAGACGCCCCAGACGCCCCGCCCGTCGTGGAGAGCCCGCGTATTCTCCAGAATCTCGAGCTCCTCCCCCGACAGCGCGTGCGCGGACGCCCCGTCCGCGGCCTCCGCGGCGGCGGCGGAGCCGGAGCCCGAACTTCCCGGGCCCGCGCCCCCCGGCCAGTTGAATTCCGCGGGCAGATGGAAACTCCACGCCAGCATCAGCACCGCCAGCGGGAAAAAGACGAGGGGGCGCCTTCTGCCGCCCCAGACGAGCAGCAGCGCGGAGATCCCCCCCGCCATCACGGAACACACCATCCGGGAACCCGGGGACATCGCGCCGAACAGAAAGCCGCTCCCGGCGGAAGAAAGCCAGAACAGGAGCAGCGCCGCCGCCATCAGCAGAAGCCCCGAAGCGGCGCACACGATCTGCCCGGCGCTCATCCCGCCGCCCGAAACGAGGCGGGCGAGGCGGCGGAGCCGCCGGCTCTGCCTTCTGGCCAGAGTCTCCTGCTCCCTCGCGAGATCCGCCGGAATGCCCCCCGCCTTCTCCGCACGGCGGAACCCCTGCAGAGAGCACCGGGGGCACCACTCGTCCTCAAGCGGGCTGTCCGACTCGAATTTCCGACCGCACTGGGGGCATTGCTTCATAAACTCATTTTCGCAGATTGAGCGCCGCCGGTCAACCGATCATTTCTCCCGCTCCGCGCCCCCGTCCAGCGTATACGCCACATTCGGCTGAGGGACAATGATCCGCGCGTCTGGCACAATTTCCTTCAAAATCCGGCGCATCTCCTCGATGGCCTCCGGATCCCCGTGCACCAGCACGATCTCCGCCGGCTTCAGCAGCTCCGCGTAATGCACCAGCGCGCCGCGCGAGGCGTGCCCGGAGAAATCGAAACTCTCCACCCGGCACCTGCGCGGCAGAAGCTGCCCGTCACGCTCCTGAAGGCGGACATTCGCCCCGGGCTCCGACGCCTTGAGGCAGCCCGCGGGGGAATCCTCGTCGCAGTACCCCACGAAGAGAATGGCGTCCTTCCCGCGGGGCAGCACCTGCCCGGCCAGCTGGTTGGAAAGAGTCTTCTCATTCATCATGCCGCTGGAGACGAGATAAATGCTGCCGGGGGACACGCGGACGGGCTCCCTGCGCGGCAGAGGGACGACCTCCACGGTATCCTTCAGGCGGCAGCCCGGGTGCAGGCGGGGCGTCACCTCGGAAAGCTTGTCGTAGACGGCCGCCACCTTCGAGCCCAGCCCCCCGAAATAGACGGGGGCGTCCGGGATGAGCCCCTTTTCCTTGAACTTCTGGATATTGTAGAGAATCTCCTGACTCTTGCCCAGCGCGAAGACGGGCACCAGCACCGCACCGCCGCCGCGCAGCGTCTCGTCGATGGCGCGCGCGAAGCGCTCCAGCTCCCCCCTGCGGGTGTAGCCCGCCGCCCGCTCCGCGGAGCCGTGCGTGCATTCCATGACCAGGATATCCACGCCGTCCGCGGGGAAATCCGCCCCGGGGATGAGGCTCTGGTCATCGAACTGCACATCGCCCGTATAAAAGAGACTGCGCCCGGACGGCGACTCGAGATACACCCCGCAGGAGCCCAGAATATGCCCGGCGTCGTAGAGCACGGCGCGCACGCCGTCCCCGCCGCCCACGCGGAAGCATTCGTTGTAGGGGCGCTCCGTCCACGCCTGGCACGCGCGCTCCAGTTCCTTGTGCGAAAAGAGAGGGTATTCGGCGATCCCCTCGGAAGCGCGCTTCGACGTCATCACATTCACCGAATTGTGAAGCATCACCCCGCCGAGCACCGCCGTTCCCCGCGTCATGAACACCTGCGCCGACGGGAACAGCGACTGGAAGACGGGCAGCGTGCCGATGTGATCCAGGTGGGCGTGCGTCACGAACATGGCGTCGGGAGCCTCCCCCATGCGCCCGTAGTCGGGCATCGCGGCGTTCCCCTCGCGCTTGGGGTGCATGCCCGCATCCAGGGCGATCCGCACGCCGTCCATCTCCAGCAGATAACAGTTGGAGCCGATCTCGAGGGCTCCCGACAGGTTGGTAAACGAAATCATTTTGGGGAAGAGTGGCGGAAAAGCGGTGCGCTGTCAATGCGGGACTCTGTCTTGCGCCATTTCTCCCTTGCCGTCCGGGGGCGCATCTGCCATAATGGCGGGGAACTCATGCATTCGTTTCGCGTATTCGGACTCATCTTCTGCCTTCTGGGAGGGGGCGCACCCGTCTGCGCCCGGGACGAGGCGCCGCCCGCGCCGCCCTGCGAAGCCTCGGCGCCCGTGCCCGGGCTCCCCATCCCCATGGACGCCTCGCGCGCCGAATCCCTGCGCCTGGCGCGCATCCACGTGCGCATGGCCCTCGGGCAGCACCGCGCGCAATACTCCGTCTACTGCACCATACGCAGCGTCGGGCACGCCGGCAAGCCCAAGCCCGTGCAGATCGGGCTCCCCCTGCTCTACGAACCCGCGCTGGGCGCCCGCCGGCTGCCCATCTCCCGAGCCGCCTCGGAAATCTCCGTCTCCTGGGACGACAAGCAGGCCCCCTCCGCGCTGATCGAAGGGCAGCACCCCCACGCCCAGCTTCCCCCGCTCGCGGACTGGGGACGCGTGCGCTACTGGATCGCCGCCACGGTCACCCCCGACGCCGAGAACCGCGTTCTGGCGTACCACTTCACCGTGCCGCTCGCGGAAAGCGGCGTCACCGCGCCGCCCACGGCGCTCTTCCGCCTCGCGTACCTGCCGGCCTGGGGGGGAGCCCGGGCGGAGAGCGGCACCATGGAGACCATCTTCAGCGAACTCTACCCCGCCCAAGCCGCCACGAACATGAACGGCGCCGCGGAGAGCGCGCCGGGCGTCCTCGCGTGGGACTTCCTCAACCGGCCGGCGGCGGACGGCGGCAGCGACGCGAGAATCGAGGCGGGCGGCGCCCTCTCCCCGGACGGGAAGACATGGAAGGCCCCCGCGCGGCCCGCGGCCGGCGTGCGCGTCCACGCGGACTACCGGATCTCCGCCAACTGCACGGGGGGAGCCGACCCCATGGGCAGCCCGTGCTCCGCCGAGAACCTGAAAAAGGCCGGCACCGGCTTCTGGAAATCCGACGGGACGACGGTGCCGGAGCTCCTGATCACCCCGGACTCACCCAAGCGCACGCTGGCGCTGCTCATCCGCAGCGGCCTGACCCCGGAAATACAGGCCGCGGCCGACCCCGCCGCGCGCACCCACCCGGAAACCACCTTCGCCATGCACGCCCGCCCCTCCCGCGTCCGGGTGGACGTCAACGAGGGGGAAAAAGTCTACACCGTCCACCTGAGGGACGACTGGCAGCCCCAGCTCCTCACCCTCCTGGACACGGGCTCCCCCGTCAAATCCATCCGCCTCACGCTCGAACAGGCATACACCGGCACGGGCGGGCAGGAATGCTATCTGCAATCGATCGAACTCGTGGACCCCGCCCGCTGAGCGCCCCTTCATTCCGGGATTGCAATCCCGTCCCCATCGTGTATTTTATAGAGCAAACCTTTTCGATTTCATCAAAAAAATGACAGAAGACACCCATCCTTCCGTTCCCGAGCCGGGAAAGGCGCCGGCTCCCAAGCTTTCCACGCCGGCGCCGCCGGCGCGCAAAGTGCTGCTCAGCACCGGGGGCGCCGTCCCCCGGAACCGGGTGCGCCTGCTCTCCTCCGCCGGGAAGCCGCTGCCCGCCAGGAAGCCGGCGC
>JAJQGU010000010.1 GCA_021200315.1 Akkermansiaceae bacterium | reverse complement strand
TGGGGCGGTCAACAGACTATGTGAAGAATCCGGACAAGACCGACAACGGCGAATGGGTCAGTGCCTACCAGTGCAATCCTGCTATCGTCGATGCAGAGTTCCTGTTCTCTAAACGCCAGTATGTCGCGCAGACAGGCAAGGCCCACAAGGATAACGATGTGATTGCCTATCACTTGAGGCAGTCCTTCAAACCAGGAGAGATCACGCCGGAGAAAGCAACCCAAATCGGTTATGACCTGGCCATGTCGCTGACAAAGGGGAACCACGCTTTTATCGTTTGCACCCATGTGGATAAGCACCACATTCATTCCCATATCATTTTCAACTCCACCAGCCTGGATTGTACCAGAAAGTTTCGGAACTTCTGGGGTTCCAGCTTTGCCATTCGCAAAATTTCCGACATCCTCTGCCTGGAAAATGGCCTATCTGTCATCGAGGACCCGAAGCCCAGCCGGGGCAGCTATGGCACCTGGCTGGGGGAAAATAAGCCTATGACCAACCGGCAGAAGCTGGAGCAGATGATAGATGCTGCGCTTACTCCTGACTGCAAAAGCTACGAGGACTTTCTGGCGGCGATGCGGGCGGCGGGTGCCAAGGTCAAAACCGGTAAGCACCTGGCATTCAAAATCCCAGAGGGCAAGCGATTCATCCGGTGCGATTCTCTCTCGGAGGATTACACAGAGAATGCCATCTGGGAACGGCTGGAGGGTAGAAGAAAAGTAAAACAGCCGCAAAACCAGAAAGTCTCTTACACTAAAGAAGATACAGGCCCCCGCTCCCTGATTGACATTCAATCAAAGCTGACCCAGGCCAACTCGCCCGGCTTTGAGCGGTGGGCGAAGTCCTACAACCTGAAAGAGATCGCACAGACTGTCCTCTGGATGAAGGAACACGGCATTACCGATGTGGAAAAGCTCGCTGTAGAATGTGATGCCGCAGTCGAGCGCTATCACCAGCTTTCCGACAAGACGAAAGCCAATGAAGCAAGGATGAAGGAGATCGCCGAGCTGCAACGACAGACCGGCACCTATGGCAAGACACGAGACATCTATGTTCAGTACAAAAAGCTCCCGAAGAAAAAACAGGCAGCGTTTTACGAAGCCCATCGGAGTGACATCATGCTGCACGAAGCGTCGAAGCGCTATTTTGATTCCCTGGGGTTGGAGAAACTGCCCTCCATCAAGGTGTTGAAGCAGGAGTATGCTGTGCTGAGTGCAGAAAATAAAAAGCTGTACCCCGACCAGAAAGAGGCTCGAAGAAAAATGATCGACCTGCTCACAGCGAAAAGCAACGTGGAGCGATTCCTGGACATCAGAATCGAACAGTCTGACAAGAAAGAACAGCAACAGGAAGAAAGCCGGTGATGACCGGCATACCGAATCCGGGGCCTACGGCGCTTGTCGTAGGCCCCGGATTTTTTGCGTTCAGCGTTCAGCAGAAACTGAAAAACTGAACGCACATCGGAAGACAGGACGTGAACATTTCACGTCCGTCTCCCAGCAGCAGACGCCGAAGGCGGCTTGAAACCCTGGGCAGAAACGGGCCGGGGTTCGCAGGGGCTTGGGGGCAGCAGGCCACCAACAAGCGGCGGAGGTATATACCGAGGCATTGCTTGCTCTGCTGAGAACAGCAGAAATCTGCTTATCTACACCTGCCCTCAAATGTTTTAGGGAACTTCTGATTAAAAACGGATTTTGTTGGTAAACTCACAAATTTACTACAATTTGGGAAACACAAAAGAAACAAGGGAGACCATCCCGAAAATCGTGTAAACCTCCATCGCGGAGTAAAATAGACGCAGCAGATGGAGGTAATAAAAATGGCAAAGAGGATAAATGGGCGTCTTCCTGCACTTCAGGTCGTTTCTCCAGTCCTACATATCCCGAATCACCATATACGACCTCGTCATCTTCTCGTATCGGCCCGGCAGCCATTGTAACATCGTGCGTATTGGCCGGTGTTACATCCAGCGTATGAACCAGTCCGCTGTCTGCGTCCACTCCGACATGGCATTTCATCCCAAAGCGCCACTGATCTCCTTTTTTGTCTGGTGCATCTCCGGGTCACGTTTCTTTTCTCCATTTTTAGTGGAGCTGGGAGCATCGATAATCGTTGCATCAACAATAGTTCCGCCCTTCATCATGTGGCCGGTTTCTACCATAACACGATTGATTGCGTCAAAAAACAGCTTGTTTAACCCGTTCTGCTCCAACAAATGGCGGGACTTGCATAGGGTTGTCTCATCCGGTACTCCCTCTGAGAGAAAGTTGATCCCCACAAATTTGCGCATGGCATAACTGTCATAAATTGCGTCTTCCGTGCCGGGGTCGGACAGATTGAACCAGATTTGCAGCAAATACATCCGCAGCATCTTCTCAATTCCCATGGGAGGTCGGCCTCGTTTGCCGCTGGGGTAATCTGGCTCTATGATACTGACCCATTCATCCCACGGGATAATCTCATCCGTAATCTCCAGAAATTCTTCCCGTTTCGTGTTCTTCTTTCTCATGCTATATTCGATATCGGTAAACGTCTGCTGTTCTTTCATGATGGAAATCCTCTCACGGTCTTTGCAGGTTCTTTTTTATTATAGCACATTTCGGAACGTGGAGCCTTTAAATCAGAGCTTCAAAAACTTCTCTTCTCAAATAGAGAAAACGGCCCGACAGCCAGGACATATCACCTTGGCTGTCGGGCCGTTTCGGCCGGCATTTTTCGGACAGACTGGGGCGGCCATGACAGGATTCGTCAAACCGCAGTGTTCCGCATATCACGGGCGCTCCGCCGCTCTTGTCTTCGAAGTTACGATGCCTCCCACACTGCGTAAAGGGTGATGTTTTCCTCTACCGTGTCAGAAGCGAAGTCCCACAGGGAGTCTCCGTCAGGAGTCAGCGCCCATCCCGTCAGTGTGTAACCGACGCGGACCACGTCCTCCGGTTCCTCCACCGTCCCGCCGTAAAGGATCGACTGGGTCGCCGCCTCGCTGCCGCCTTGACTGTCAAAGGTGACCGTCAGGCCGACGCTCCCCATGGAGCCGGAGATGACAAGGAACAGGAATGCCGCCGCCAGGAACACTACAAAGGCGGTTGCCCAGCGCGCCATGCTCTTTCGCTGGCTCTCCTGCATCCCGCCTGTGGAGGAGACGCCAAAGAGCCCGTACCGCCGGGGCCGGTCGGCGTGTTCCTCCTCTCCGGCGGTGTTTCGGTCGAGATTGCTGCTCATATCACTTTCTGGTCAGATACTTGCGCATATCGATGGAGCAGGCGAACAGGATAATGATGCCCTTGATGATGTACTGCATATTGCTCGAGATGGACAGGAAGTTCAGGCCAACGAAGATAATCCGCAGCAGGAACACGCCCAGCACGACGCCGCCGATGGTGCCGGTGCCGCCGACAAAGGAGACGCCGCCGATGACGCACGCTGCAATGGCGTCGCATTCGTAGTTCAGGCCGGTATTTGCGGTGTTGGAGCCGATACGGGCCGCCTCAATGAAGCCGGTGTAGCCATAGGTGACGCCGGCCAGGGCGTGAACCATCATGGTGGTGAAGAACACGTTGACGCCGGAGACGTTGGCCGCCTCCGGATTGGAGCCAACCGCGAACATATTTTTGCCGAACGTGGTCTTATTCCAGATAAACCACATGATAACCAACACAATCACCGCATATATGACATAGTTGGGAATCACCAGTCCGGTGAGGTCGCCGATGATGCTTCCGGTGATGAAGCTCTGGTAGGCATCGGACAACCCGGAAATGGACTGGCCGTTGTTGCCGTTGGACATATAATACATCAGGCAGATGCCATATACGATCAGCTGGGTGGCCAGAGTCACGATGAAGGGATGCAGCTGGAACCGGGCCACAAAGAAGCCGTTGACCAGACCGACGATACCGCCCACAAGCAGCGCAGCCAGCAGGACCAGCGGAATGGGGACTTCGCCCAGGTTCTCGAAGAATTTGTTTGTGGCGGTCAGGGACTGGAGCAGCGTGGCGGAAATGGCCGCCGTCAGGCCCACTGTCCGGCCGGCGGACAGGTCGGTGCCCGTCAGTACGATACAGCCGCCGATACCCAGCGCCATGGGCAGGCTCGCCGCAGTCAGATTGATGATATTGATGATCGAGCTGGACGAGATAATGTTATTGTTCTGTGTGTAGGTAAAGATGATAAAGACAACCAGGATAATGTAAATTGCATTGTTCAACAGCATATCCGCCACAAACGCACGGCGATCCTTGGCGTCCAGTGTCTTGTAGTGAGCGCTGGTCTCCTGCAGCGATCTGATCGGATTTCTCATAGGAATAGCCTCCCCCTTTATACATATTTTGCGGCAAGCGTCAGGATCTCCTCCTGGGTAGTGCTCTTTGCGTCCACCTCTCCGGCCACACGGCCGCCGCTCATCACGATGATGCGGTCACAGATACCCAGCAGCTCCGGCATTTCGGACGATACCATCAGCACCGTCGTCCCGTTATTGGCCTGGTCAATAATCAGCTGATAGATCTCGTATTTCGCGCCCACATCGATGCCGCGGGTGGGTTCGTCCAGCATCAGCACCTTGGGCTTGGTCAGCAGCCACCGGGCCAGGATGACCTTCTGCTGGTTGCCGCCGGACAGGGAGCGAATCTGCGTCTCCTGGGAAGGCGTTTTGGTCGCCATGGCGTCGATGCCCCACTGGGTCGCTTTTTTCATGGCGGTGTTGTCCAGCCACAATCCGTGAATCAGGTACTTTTTCAGGCTGGCGATGACGGTGTTGTCCAGGATATTCCGAATCCCGAAAATACCGGTGGCCCGGCGCTCCTCCGTTACCAGAGCGAAGCCCGCCTCCAGGGACTGCTTGGAGTTCTTGTTGGAGACCTTTTTCCCTTCCAGCCGGATGGTTCCGCTGTGCCGGGTGGCGATGCCGAAAATCGACTCCAGCGTCTCCGTGCGCCCGCTGCTGTCCAGGCCGGCAAAGCCGAGGATCTCTCCCCTGTGCGCCTGGAAGGACACATTCCGGAGCATATTGTACTGGCCGGACAGCCCCTCTACCTCCAGAGTGACCTCCCCCGGCACGTTGGTCTTGGGCGGGAACTGATTGTTCAGCTCACGCCCCACCATCAGCTTGATGAGCTTGGCGTTGTCCAGCTCCGAAGCTGGCTCCGTTGCGACCCACTGGCCGTCCCGCATGACGGTGACCTCGTCGGCAATGCGGAGAATCTCCGCCATTTTGTGAGAGATGTAAACGATGCCGCAGCCCCTGTCCCGAAGCATATTGATGATTTTGAACAGGTGCTCCACTTCCGCCTCCGTCAGAGAGGAGGTAGGCTCGTCGAAGATAATAATCTTGGAGTGGTAG
Organism: Akkermansiaceae bacterium; assembly: GCA_021200315.1. Taxonomy (GTDB): domain Bacteria; phylum Verrucomicrobiota; class Verrucomicrobiia; order Verrucomicrobiales; family Akkermansiaceae; genus Akkermansia. The sequence goes on along the minus strand of JAJQGU010000010.1, from coordinate 8,133 downwards.
GACACCGCCTTGGCGATTTCTACCATCTGGCGTTTGGAGACAGGCAGCTCGCCCATCTTCTGGTTCATGTCTACGTCGATTTCCAGCTCGTCGAAGACCGCTTTCGTATCCTCGCGCATCTTCTTTTCGTTGACCATGATGCCGGAGGTAGGATAACGGCCCAGCCACAGATTGTCCAGCACGGAGCGCTTCAGCGCCTGATTCAGCTCCTGGTGAACCATGGAGACGCCATTTTCCATGGCCTCCTTGGTAGTTTTAAAATTGACCTCTTTCCCTTCCAGCAGGATGGTCCCCTCGTCCTTCCGGTAGATGCCGAACAGGCACTTCATCAGAGTGGATTTGCCTGCGCCGTTCTCTCCCATCAAGGCGTGGACAGTTCCCGCCCGAACACACAGCTGCGCGTGATCCAGTGCTTTTACACCGGGGAAGGACTTGACAATGTCTTTCAACTCCAGCAAAACGTCTGAATGTTCCATCTAACAGCCTCCTTTTTTGTTCTTTTGTGAAAAAGGGCTGACCACTGAATCAGCGGCAGCCCTCTTTCATTTCTACTTCATGTTCCCCAGGTTCACATAGAGAGCGGTTCCTTTGAGGGAATATTACTCTCCGGTGTAAGCGCTGTAGGCCATGTAGACCTTGCTGTCGATCCCTTCGGCCAGAGTGAAGGTGTAGTCAGACACATCAGCGGCCAGTGCGGCGGCGACATCCACAGGAGATGCGCCGGAAACGGCCTGGTCGATCAGGAACTTCAGGCCATAGGCATAGCCGGTGTTGGACTGAGCGACCGTGCCGACCATGTAACCGTTGGCAATCAGCTCCTTGGCGGTGTCGGTGGCGTCAACGCCGAACACGGGGATGGTGGTGGTGCCCTCACCATTGTTGTAGCCGGCAGCCTGCAGCGCCTGGATCGCGCCGGCGGCCATGTCGTCGTTGTTGCAGATGACCAGCTCGATCATGTTGCCGTTGGCCTCGCTGTACTGGGACAGGTTGGTCTGCATATACTCGGTGGCGGCAGAAGCGGACCATGCGCCGTTGGCGTCCACCTGATACTGGTCGCTGTTGTTGGCGTCGAAATAGACCAACTCAGCATAACCGGCTTCGGTCAGGATGGCGTTGGCGTCCTCCACTGCGTACTGGGTACGATAGATAGCCTCGGCATTGCCCTCCTGGCCCTTGAACATGGCATAGGAGATCACGCCGTCGCCGTTCAGATCGATGGCGTCAAAGTTTTCCACCAGGTACTCGCCGATCATCTGGCCCTGCATATGGCCGGCCTCGGGAGCGTCAGTGCCCAGGAAGGCCACGTTGTCGTAAGCGTTCAGCAGAGCGCCCTCGTTGCCGTCGGCCTCGATGGTGCGGTTGAAGAAGTAGACGTCGACGCCATAGCCGGCGGCCTCTTCGATGATCTTCTGGGCGGCGTCCTCAGAGCCGGACTCCACCAGGTTCACCAGCAACAGGTTGCAGCCGCTGGCCAGAGCGGTGGTAATGGACTCGTTCTGGGTGGTCTGGTTGCTGTTGCCGTCATAGTCGGTATAGGTGATGCCGGCAGCGTCCAGCGTCTCATCCAGAGCGGAGCGGACGGTGGAGAGGAAGGTGTCAGAGAAGGCATACCAGAAGATGCCCACGTTCAGGTCGGAATAGTCAAGGTCGCTGGATTCGGCAGCTTCGGTATCCGCTTCCTCCTCAACTTCTGCTTCCTCCTCGGTCTCCGCTTCCGCGTCGGCGTCTTCGGAGGAGGCCTCCTCCTCATCCGTGTCTGCGGTGGACGTGTCCTCGGTGGTGTCAGAGGTGTCGCTGCTGCTGGACCCGCAGGCTGCCAGAGACAGCACCATGGCCAGGGCCAGAATCAGTGCGAACAGTTTCTTCATTTCCATGTTTACAGTTCCTCCTTCGGATTTGGGTATTTGTACTGAGTTGCACTAAGTACTTACGATAATATTATAGTTAAAACTACCTGAATGTCAAATACAAAATCCTTCTGTCTTTCTTGAAAATTCTTCCGTCTCTCTTCAAAATACTTCTGCGCCCCATCAAAATTCTTCTCGGATGCGGCCCGCCCTATTCCGTCTCGTCGATTCCTTCGTCCAGCGCGTTTCTGTCGCCGTCTCCGTCCACGGCGTTGGGATCGTCCGGTTCCTTCTCAGCGTCCGCTTCCTCCTGCTGTGTCTCCGGCGGGATATGGGACATTCTCCAGGCCATCAGAAGGAGAAAGACGGTTCCGCCCCCCAGCACAAGGATACCTGCGATCAGCAGCGGCAGCGACGGGGCGTCCTCTCCCCCTTCATAAGCGCTCTGGAGAAAGGTGACCAGCAGATACACGAGGTAAGCCGCTCCCAGCAGATACACGGTTCCATGTGCGCCGGGGGAAAAGGAACGTTTTTCCTTTTTGCTTTCGGTTTCGTCTTTGGTTTTCCTGTCATGATAATGGAAAGGCATTTTCTCTCACTCCTGTTCGGAACGGTCTGCGGATGTCTCCGTGTCGGCGGCTTCGTCCGCCAGCGTCTGTGCGGTGATAATATGGTGGGGCAGACGGATATATTTCCCGTCCTGAAGGTTCAGCCCGGACAGATCCCCGTCTGTGGTCAGCGCTAGGGCCAGGTTCAGCATTTCCCGGGCCTGGCCGTCGCCGTCCTGGTATACTGTGCCGATCATTTCCCCGGCCAGGACAGCCTCCACTCCCACGTCTGTGCCGTCAATGCCCACAATGGCGGGCCAGTCCTCCAGCGGGATCTCCTCCGCCTTGAGCTCGTCGATGGCACCCAGTGCCATATCGTCGTTATTTGCCAGTACCAGCTCGATGCTGTCCCCGTACTGGGACAGCATCTGTCCCATCTTTGTCTGGGCCTGGGCGCGGTTCCAGTTGGCGATGGCATAGCTCAGCTTCTCTACCTCAACGCCTCCGTCAATAATGGTGCTGACCGAGAACTCGGTGCGCACAATGGCGTCCTGGTGTCCGGCCTCCCCCTCCAATATGACGTACTGAAGGACACCGTCGCCGTTTTTGTCCATGGAAGGGTCTGCATAGTAGGCTTCGACCACCAGCTCTCCCTGCATGATGCCGGACTCAGAGGCCTCGGCTCCCACATAGTAGAGCTGCTCCCAGCGCTCCAGATCCTCCTCTACCAGTTCCCGGTTGAAGAAAATGACCGGGATCTGGTTTTTCTCGGCCAGGTCAATGATAACGGTCGGTTCCGTCCGATCCACCAGATTGACGCAGATCACGTTACAGCCGTCCTCGATCATTTTCTTCACCTGCTCGTTCTGGGTGGACTGGCTGTCTGCGGCGTTGTAAACGTCTACATTGATCGCGATGCCGGTCTCCTCCGCTCTCTGGGCGGCGTAGGAGTTGAAGCTCTCCATCATGCCGGAAACGTAGGTGTCATACTGGTCGTAAAGCGTCACGCCGATTTTGACGCTGCTGACGGTCTTCGCCGTCTCGTCGGCGCCGCATCCGGTCAGCACTGCCGCCAGGAAACCGAGCAGGCACAGCAGACGGATTCTGTTCTGTTTTTTCATCAATGCGCTCCCTTTCCGCTCTCTGCCGCTGCGGACTCCTCCCGGTCATTGCACGATGGGGAAAAGCACCTTCTGGCTTTCCTCATTGTACATGGTTTCCTTGTCCACCAGAATATAGCCGATCTCCGCCCGCTCCGTTTTCCGGTCTTCCAACCGCTGGGCGACCAGCGCCACGCTCTGGTAGCCCATATTGAATTCGTTGGGGACGACCAGTCCGGTGATAGTCCCTTTATCCAGGTAATAGACATTTTTTTCGGAACAGCCCACGCCGTAGAGGAGGATACCGTCCTCCCCGGCAGAGAGCAGATAGTCCACAGCCCGCTCCGTCTCATCGTTTTCCAGAGAGACAAGGATGTCTGCGTGCCGGTCAGCCTGCTGTTCGGCCACCTGCTCCAGGGAGGCCTCCTTCTTTTCCAGCGTCCACAGAATTTCTCCGCCGGCATCGGATACCGCCTGCGTGAATCCCTCCAGACGCTGCTGCATGGCTAGCTGTTCCTGATTCCCCGCCAGTATTCCAATGGTCTTGCCGGACAGGGAGCCGCCCGCATCATCGGCGGCAGCTCTGGCCAGGGCCTCTCCCATACTCTCGTTGTCCGGCAGGGCCGCGGCATAAGTCCCCGCCGGTTCCGCGTCTGTCTCCACCAGCACCAGAGCCACAGAGGAATTCCAACCTTGGAGCAACATCTCTGCCCCGGAGCTGGCGCAGAGCTGGACGATGATTCCCTCTGCTCCGTTAGCGACCTCCCGTTCCAGAATGGCAACCTCATCCTCCAGATCCTCCAGGTCAGCGGTAGTCACGATATTCAGGTGAATGGAATAATCCTCCGCGCCCTGTTCCAGCCCCTCCTTAAAAGCGATCCATCGGTCGCTGCTGCTGTTATTGAGCACGACAGAGATCTCATAGGAGGTCTCCTGCCGACCGATATTCACCAGCCGGTAGGCCGAGAAGGCGATGACAGCCACCGCCACAAGGCAAAAGGCGGCAGCCACAATTCTGCTCTGCTTCATCCGTCACACCTGCCGCCTTCCTGCTTCCAGCTCGTCCCGTGTCTCCTCCGTATAGGGGATATACGGGATGTGGACGCGTACCGTGGTCCCTTCGTCGGAGCGGCTCTCGATCTCCAGACCGTATTCCGGGCCAAAGCGCAGCTGAATCCGCTTGTGGACATTCACCAGCCCCACTCCGGAGCCGTGCTCGTGCGCCCGGTCGCTTTCCGTCAGCAGTTTGCTGACCACCTCCGGCGGCATACCGATGCCGTTGTCGCTGATCACGATATAGACGTCCTCCCCAGACCGCCGGGCGGTCACGCGGATGACGCCGTCTCCGTCCATGCACTCCACACCGTGATAAATGGCGTTTTCCAGCAGCGGCTGGACGACCAGCTTTACAACGCAGCAGGACAGGATCTCCGGGTCAATGTCGTATTCCACGCTGAATACGTTTTTATAGCGCACCTTCTGGATGTTCATATAATTCTTTGCGTGGCCCAGCTCTTCCTCCAGCCGGATGATGTTCTTTCCCTGGCTCAGGCTCACCCGGAACAGACTGGCGAGCTCTGTGATCATAAAGATGGCTTCCTTGTATCGCTCATCCTCGATCATCCACACGATGGAATCCAGGGTATTGTAGAGGAAGTGGGGATTGATTTGGGACTGCAGGGCGTCCAGCTCGCTTTTCCGTTTCTCCTCCTGCTCTACCAGGATGTCGTCCATCAGCTGGCGGAGCTGCGCCACGGTAGAGCGAAGGGTCCGGCCCAGATGCTCGATTTCCAGGCTGCCGCCCACGGAGATATCCGGGCTCAGGTTGCCCCGCTCCAGCTCCTTGACTGACTCGTTCAGCTGCACCAGCGGCCTGGAAATCTGGACGGAAACAAGCTGGTTGAGCACAACGATGGCCAGCAGCGACAGCATGATCAGAATAACGGCAAAGTACCGTGTCTCCAGAAGGCCCATATCGAATGAGCTCATGGGCGTCACGCTGACCAGTTTCCAGCCGGTATAGCTGATGGTCTTGACGGTGACGAGCCGCTGCTCCCCCTCAAACGTCTCCTCCACGCTGCCGTCGTCGTAGGTCAGCGCCACCTGGTTGTTCTCCCGATATAGGTCTGCATAGATCAGGTTCTGGCGGGGGTGGTAAATGATCTCCCCGTTGTTGTCCATCAGATAGACATATTCCGAAGAGCTGTCGTTGTTGGTCTTGGAAAGCAGCTGCTGGATGCTGCTGTAGTTCATGTCCACCAGCAGCACCCCCAGCTTGGTGCTTCCCCCAAAGGTCAGCTCTACGGTATGGCTCAGGGAGATGACCCAATAATAGCGGTAGGAGGTGTCGTCAAAGAGGTTTTGCACGTGGGGGACAGAGAAATGCAGGTTCTCCATCTGATCCATGGCGGAGGTGAACCACTCCTGATCGACGATATTCACCCCCTGCTTTTCCGTAGCCACCGGGGCGGCGGCCACCAGCTCGCCGTCTATGGTATAACAGGCGATGCTGATGAGGTTGTCCTTGTTCTCCTCATAGAGAAGGTTCATCTCCTCGTCCAGCGTGTCTGTCTGAAGATCGGTGTCCTTGATGACAGAGTAATACATCGCATTGGAGATACGGCGCATACTGCGCAGGTAGTCTTCCAGGTTGATGGCCGTCTGATCCAGCAGCTGGCTGGTGCTTTCAATGGACACGGTCTCCACCCGCGCGCTGAACTGATCAAACAGAATCACCCCCAGAACCGTCAGGATACAGATAGACACCACAGTGAACGAGATAGAGATGGTCATCTGGATGCCCATGGGGAGGATTCCTCTTTTGCGCAGAAAGGACCGGAGCCTATGCATACGTCTGCTTCTCCTTTGCCCGGTATCGGGTAGGAGACACGCCGAACCGTTTTTTGAACACATAGCTGAAGTAGTTGGGGTCCGCATAGCCTACCTTCCCTGCGATGATGTAGGTCTTCTCGTCTCCCTCCAGCAACAGACGGACGGCCCGCTCCATCCGGTAATCCGTCAGGTAATTGATAAAGGTCTTCCCCGTCTCCTTTTTAAAGACGGTGGAGAAATAGGCCGCGCTGACTGCCAGGCTCCGGCAGACCGTCTCCACCGAGAGGGCCTGGTCTGCGTAATGCTCCCGCACATAGTCCTCGGCCTTATCCACAAGGGAGCGGGTGGTGCTTTGCCGCCTGTGCTCCAGCAGATCCTGCATTTGGACGCCCAGGGCCAGCATCCACTGCTCCAGAGCTTCCGGCGACTCCAGCCGGAGAGCCTCGCTGTAAATGTCCCGTCCCTCGCCGAAGACGCTGTCCATGTTCAGTCGGTTGTTGCTGCCAAAGCGGAAAATCTCCGTCAGCAGTGCCATCAGGAACAGCCGGTACTTTTGCAGGCTGGTGCTCTGGCAGGACACCTGGCCCACACAGCGTCGAATCTCCTGCTCCAGATCCTTCCGGCTGCCGGTTTTGATCTGTCGAAAGACCTGCTGCAGATACATTGCCTCCCAGTCGATGTCCGTCTCCTCTGCGGGAGCGACCTCTGCGATGTTGATGGCCCGTGTGTTGCCGTAAAGCACCCTGCAGGATACCGCATCTGCCGCCCCTGAGTAGGAGACGGAGAGCTCCCGCAGGTCACTGCAAACCTGTCCTATGCCGACGGTGACCGCTGCGCCGCAGAGATGTCTGGCCAGGCGGCAGAAACGGTCCAGTGTGTCGGTCAGATTGGTGACTTCCGTCAGATAAGACAGCTGCGCGATGAGTACGGTATTGCCCAGATAAGTGAACATCTTGCCGCGCCAGCGCTCCGACAACTGCTCCCCGGCCAGCTTTTTCACGGACATCGCCAGCAGGAACGGCTCGATCTCCGGGTCAGGGGAAGCCGGGTTGGCATGCACCAGGCACACGGCATAGTAGGGCCCCGGCAGGTCGATGCGGTAGTTGGACAGGAACCGGCCCACCTCCTCCGGCGGGATACAGCCCTCAATCAAAGAGATGAAAAAGTTTTCCTGCAGCACCGGCAGGCTTTCCATATAGTACTGGTGCAGCTTGTCGACATCCCGTTTTTCCGCCCGCTCCCGATCCAGCTTCTCCCGCAGGCGCAGGAATACGCCGCGCAGCTCCTCTGCGTCGATTGGCTTCAGGATATACTCCTCTACCTCTAATTTGATGGCCTCCTGCGCGTACTCAAACTTGTCAAAGCCGGAGAATATAATGATTTTGACCTGAGGGCAGAGCTCCTTCATCTGGCGGCCCAGCTCCAGCCCGTCCATATAGGGCATTTTGATGTCCGTCATCAGCACATCAGGCTGCAGCTCCTCCGCCAGCTCCAGGGCATCCCTGCCGTTTTTCGCGTAGCCGGCCACGGAAAAGCCCAGATTTTCCCAGTCCAGTTTTTTCAGGATTACCCGAAACACGTCTTCCTCATCGTCCACAAACAAAATGGAATACAGATTCATCTCATCCTGTCCTTTCCCCGGGGCTATCGCTGTCCGTGAACGCTCCCTGGCAGCGGCACTTTTGTGCGCTTTTTGTGCAGTGGTATTTTTATTATAGCATATACATTGTGAGATTTCCACATAAAATCCGAACTGTAGGTGTTACAATGATGCTTAACAGATAAGAGAAAAAAAGAGTAGCGAAT
>JAJQGU010000017.1 GCA_021200315.1 Akkermansiaceae bacterium | reverse complement strand
CGCGCTGGGTGCTTTGGCTCTGCGCCGCCGCCGCGCCTGAGGGCGTTCACGCGCTTCAAAGCGCGTTCCGGGCGGGGCGGTTCGCCTCGTCCGTCTGAAAAAAATATAATGAATGACTTTTTCATATTGATTATATCACGTTGTGAATCCTCCCTCCGCCGCGACTGCGGCGGAGGGAGTTCTTTTTTCGGTTTGGAGGGTGGAGTCGAGGCGGCGCGGGACGTGAAAAGTGAAGTTAAGGGAAAGGGAAATTCGAAAGGTGGAATGGAGGGGGGGACAGGAGGAGAGATGCCCAGCGGATTTTGAATCCGCTGTCAACCTGGAAATTCAAACTTTTCTGAGAAAAAGCCACTTGCGCTTCGTTTTCATTTCGTGAAATTCGGCCTGAATTTATATAATGGCGTTATGTATTTTTTGGGAGAAACGTTGTATCCGGAGTGGATTACATGCGAATTTCAGGGGGCGTTTCTGCATGGCGGATTCAAAATCCGCTATGCTTTTTTCGTTCGTTCACGGGGGAGCGTGCGCTGCCGAAAGGGCGGGCGTCCGCTTCTCTCCCGGGAGCGGCGGCATTAAAACAACCATATTCCCCATATGATCAAAAACTCGCTCATTTCTCTGGTTCTCGCCTCGGCGGCTCTCGCCGGCGCCACAGAGTACACGACCGTCACGGATTCGGGCACAGGCACGACCGGCAACGGCGGTTATTACGGCTGGTGTTCCAAGCTGACGGATACGTTCTACACCACGACCTCCGAAGGCGAATCGGCCACCCTGCCCGACAGCGTCTCGCTGACTTCCATTACCGTCAATTTCGCGACCAGCGGCGACAGCGGCGCCAATTCCAATCTCAAGATCGCCATCTACGAATATTCCGAGGACGGCACCGTGGGAAGCTTCGTGGGACTTTCCGACAACACCACGGGCACGTGGACAACGGGAGGGACGGCCACGCTGACTTTCACGGACGTGACGCTGTCCTCCGACACGCAGTACCAGTTCTTCTTCGTCACCGAATCGGCGACAGCGGAGGCTCTGACTGACACGTCAAGCGGCAGTACGCTTCTGTCGAACTACCAGGCCTACTCGTCCACGCTGCGCCTCGCCGTCACGCAGCAGAGCTCTCTGCCGTCAGGCGACGGAACGTACACGAACAACTCGGTCAGCGGTTGGGAAGGCATGTACATCCCCCAGGTCACCTACGCCACCACAGCCTCCGTGCCGGAACCGGCGACGGCCACATTGGGGCTGCTCGCGCTGGGAGCGCTGGCTCTCCGCCGCAGGCGCGCCTGAGGGCGTCCGCGCGCCTCAAAGCGCGCTCCGGGCGGGGCGATTCGCCTCCGTCCGTCCGAAAAAAATATAATGAATGACTTTTTCATAGTATTATAATATTATATATAGGTTGATGAATCCCTCCGCCGCGCCTGCGGCGGAGGGAAACGCTTTTTTCAGGGCGGAGGGCTGAATTCAGTGTGGAGGGGGGAGTTGAGAGAAACGCGGGATGTAAAGCGTGAAGTTTGAGGGGAAGCGAAATTCGGAAATGGAGCGGGGCGTCTCAAACTCAAGACATTTGTTCCGGGAGAACGAAAGGCGGCATGGCCTCCGGAGAGGGGCGCCGACGCATGGCGGATTTTGAATCCGCTGTCAACCCGAAAATTCAAACTTTTCTGAGAAAAAGCCACTTGCGCTTCGTTTTCATTTCGTGAAATTCGGCCTGAATTTATATAACGGCGTTATGTATTTTGAGCAAGTAATGTTGTGTTCAGAGTGGATTGCATACGAATTTCAGGGGGCGTTTCCGCATGGCGGATTCAAAATCCGCTATGCTTTCTCCCGTCCTTTGGGCGCGGGGAGCGGTTTTCTCCCCGCTCTCCCTCCTCCGCCGCGGGATGCGGCGCGGGTGCGCGGACACTCACATAACCCCATCCCAATAAAAATTAACTCATTTATGAAGAAGTCCATTATTGCTCTCGCTCTCCTCTCGTCCGCCGCCCTGGCCGCCGAGATCCCCACGACTACTGACATCACCGACCCTACGCAGACCACCGGAAACGGCACCGTCAGCTGGGACACCACCTCCAGCGGGGTATCATCCACTCTCACTACGTGGGCGTTTACGTTCACGATGAGCGTGAGTTCCTCGGCTTCCTCGGCTACGGGCACCACGACTATCCTCAGCTTGACGACCTCGACCAACGGAAACGGCGACACCATCGCATCCGGCCTCGGCGTCAAGTATGACTACACCAACACGGCTCTCACCCTCAGCCGCGCCAACGGCACCGTGCTGGACTCAACCAATTTGCTCGCCGTCACGGACGGCGCCACCTATACGCTCGCCTATGACGCGTCCACATACACCGTCTACCTGGGCAGCAGCGAGGGAGAGTACATTACGTACACGTTCAGTTCTTCCCCCACCACCACTGTAACGCTCACTTCGGGCAGTGACGGTTTGCATCAATGGACGAACAACGCCACCGTGGTCACCACGATCACGAGCGTAGCCGATCTGACGAGCATCAAGGGAGACAGCGCCGCTTTCGCCAGCTACGTCACCACCGGCTCCGTGCCGGAACCGGCTACGGCCACGCTGGGGCTTCTCGCGCTGGGTGCTTTGGCTCTGCGCCGCAGGCGCGCCTGAGGGCGTCCGCGCGCTTCGAGAGAGGCGCGCTCCGGGCGGGGCGATTCGCCCCGTCCGTCTGAAAAAATGTAATGAATGTATTTTTCATAGTATTATAATATTATATATAGATTGCTGATTCCCTCCGCCGCGCCTGCGGCGGAGGGAAACGTTTTTTCAGGGCGGAGGGCTGAAATAGTGTGGAGTGTGGAGTGTGGAGCTGAGGCGGGAGGTCGGGGAGGGGCGGCCGTTTCGT
>JAJQGU010000071.1 GCA_021200315.1 Akkermansiaceae bacterium | reverse complement strand
ATGACTTAGTAGAAGGTATCGTTGCGATGCCGACTCAGCTTTTCTATAGTGTCACGATTCCTGTAACGCTTTGGTTCATTACAAAGGGCAAAAAACAGAAAGGCAAGACGCTGTTTATTGACGCTCGTAAAATGGGCTATATGGTAGATAGAAAGCACCGTGACTTTACCGATGAGGATATAGCGAAAATTGCCGATACATTCACTGCTTTCCAAAACGGAACCTTGGAGGATGTAAAGGGTTTCTGTGCGGTAGCAACCACACAGGATATCGCAAAGCAGGATTACATCCTGACGCCCGGACGCTATGTGGGCATTGAGGAGCAAGAGGACGACGGTGAGCCGTTCGAGGAGAAAATGACCCGTCTTACATCGGAACTTTCCGAAATGTTTGCAAAGTCGCATGAGCTGGAGGATGAAATTCGGAAGAAGCTGGGGGCGATTGGATATGAAATATAACACATATACACTCTCGGAACTTGCTACCATTAAGTATGGAAAAAATCAGAAGGCGGTACTATCAGAAGATGGCAACATTCCGATTTATGGGACAGGTGGACTTATGGGTTATGCAACAAAGCCTCTATACGACAAACCATCAGTTTTAATCGGAAGAAAAGGTACGATAGAGAAGGTTCACTATGTGACGCATCCGTTTTGGACGGTTGACACCCTGTTCTATACAATCGTAAATGAAGACATTATCAGACCACATTATTTATACTACTTACTGTCAACGCTTGACCTTAAGCAGTATAACGAAGGAACAACGATTCCAAGTCTGAGAACAGATACACTCAATCGCATTGAATTTAATGTGCCTGATTTAAAGGCGCAAGATGATACCTTATCAGTGTTGGAACCGATAGAGGAAAAAATTGAACTGAATAATGAGATAAACAAGAATTTAGAGCAGCAGGCGCAGGCAATCTTCGAAGATGAGTTCCTGTCACATGATGAGCCTCCACACGGTTGGTGTGAATCAAACCTTCTTGCCATCGCTGATTACCTTAACGGTCTGGCTATGCAGAAATTCAGACCAGTAGAAGGTGAATCCGGTCTTCCTGTCCTCAAAATTAAAGAACTACGGCAAGGAATGTGTGACATTAACAGCGAGCTATGCTCTCCAAATATAAAGCCAGAATACATTGTACACGATGGTGATGTTATCTTCTCGTGGTCGGGAAGTCTTCTTGTAGACTTCTGGTGTGGTGGTACGTGTGGTCTGAATCAGCATCTGTTCAAGGTAACGTCTACCCGATACGATAAATGGTTTTATTATGCTTGGACAAAGCATCATCTATCAAAGTTCATCGCTCTGGCTGCTGATATGGCGACAACCATGGGACACATCAAACGTGAGGAATTATCAAAAGCCGGTGTGCTTATTCCTCCAACTGAAGATTATTGCCGTATAGGTTCGTTGCTACAGCCACTATATGACATGATTATTTCGAACCGTATTGAGAATCGACAGCTTGCCGAACTCAGAGACGAACTATTGCCAAAGCTTATGTCTGGAGAGATTGATTTATCATGACAATACAATTCTATGATATTTTTTTATGAAAGGATGATATTATGAACAAACAACCTATTATAGCGATATGCTATGACTTTGACAAAACATTGTCTCCTGATGATATGCAGGCACAGGGGTATATACAATCAGTTGGTTATAGTGTCGATGATTTTTGGAAGGAATCCAACGAACTAGCGTCAAGCAATAAAATGGATCAAAATCTAGCCTATATGTATATGATGTCTAATAAGTCAAGGGGAAGGTTCTTTCTGAAAAAAGATACTCTACAGGAACTAGGAAGTAAAGTTGAGCTTTTTCCCGGCGTCGATACTTGGTTTGACAGGATTAATAATTATGGAAAACTAAAGGGCGTGAATATTGAACATTATATTATTTCATCAGGATTAAAAGAGATGATTGAAGGAACGAAAATTGCCGACAAATTTGAACAAATATATGCATGCTCATTCTATTATGATAGCGCAGGAGTTGCTGTATGGCCGGCGCAATCTGTAAATTACACAAATAAGACACAGTTTCTATTTAGAATAGAAAAAGGTGTGCTTGAAATAAATGATCAGAGAGTAAATGCGTATTTCACTCCTGAGCAATATCGTGTTCCGTTTAGAAATATTATATACATTGGAGATAGTGACACAGATATTCCATGTATGAAACTTGTAAATGTGCATGGGGGACATTCTATAGGTGTATATAATTCTGAAACTGGTGACAAAACAAAAGTATTTAGGATGCTTGAGGAAAATAGAATAAAATATTATGCTCCGGCAGATTATACTGAAAATTCAATTTTAGAGGACTTAGTTAAGAAAATAATCGACAGAACACTTGCCAATGAGATGTTAGAAAGCATACATTTTGAGTGTGTACGCAATAAAAATTCAGAAACTGCCAGTCAAAGCAAAGGGGAAATAAAAAAGGATGATTTAATTAATCTGCTCGAAGACAGCACCAGCTTTTTTAATACTCATTCTGTTATCAAACTGCTAAATGAAATTGCCGATTTTTCTTTTAATCAAAAATGCAAATTAATTAAATGCGCAATAAAAAATTCGCAAATAAGATATATATTGAACGACCCTGATTTGAGAGATTTCTACAAACGAATAGTTGATGGAATCAATAATGATGAAGCAAATATAATAAGAACAATAATTAATAATGAAAAAAAGAGGTGACAACAATGTCCACCAATTACACCGAATCGAACTACGAAAACTCCATAATCGAACTTTTCAAGTCCATGGGCTACACGCACGTATATGGCCCCGATATTGAGCGGGATTTCCGAAGCCCTCTTTATGATGAGGTGCTGGAAAGCTGCATCGCAAACCTGAATC
>JAJQGU010000056.1 GCA_021200315.1 Akkermansiaceae bacterium | reverse complement strand
CGATGCTCAGCGCCAGCGTCCCGCCTCCCATGCTCGATTCCTCCGTCAAAGTGAGAGTGTTGACGCCGCTGTCCGCGGCGGCGTTGTTGAGGACGATGGTGGCTCCGGCGGCGGAGATAGCGGCGATTTCCGCGTCGCCCGCCGTGTAGTCGAGGGTGATGGTGCCCGCCGTGCCGCCTACCGTGAGCGATGAAGACGACTCATCCACGGCCAGGATCTGAGCGGCGGCTTCCCCCACCGCGTAGACGGCCGCGCCGTCGGCGGAGTAGGAGCCGCTGTAGACACCGGCCGTACCCGTCGCTCCGTCGATGCAGATAGTTCCCGAGAGGATGGAATCCTCGTCGCCGGTCAGCGACGAAACCGTGAATTGGGCATCGTCCCCTTCGAGTTCCACGGCCAGCTCCGCGCCGGTAAGGGTGAAATCGCCGACTGTCAGCGAATAGTCTCCGGTCACCCGCACGGTCACGGATTCCGCCTCGATGCTTTCGGCGCCGCTGCGCTCGTTGCCGGCGGCCGCGTCCTCAGTCGCAGCCAGAATCACCAGATCGCCCTCCGTGCCGGAGGCCGTACCGTCGCCCACGATGGTGATGGTGATATCCTCATCCGCTTCTGCCTGGGTGAGGTTGTTGAGCACAAGCGCATCGTCTGCGCTTTCGCGGTTCGACTCCGTCAGATCGATGCTCAGATCACCGTCGGCGTACACGTTCTGCACGGTGGAAAGGACGTCTTCCGTCTCTGTGTACACGTCCGTTCCGCTGATCGAGACCAGCGTGCTGCCGTCAGGCTGGTACGTCAGCGTACCCACCGTATAGCCTGCTCCGGTGGTTGCGCTTGAAGTATACCAAGTTCGTCCCTCGTCCGTCGCCTCGGTGAGGGTCAGCACCCAGCTCCCCGCGCCCGCGACGCTCCTCGTCTGAGAGGATGCATCAAACGTGAGCGAAGCCGTGTATCCCTCGGCGGAGAACCAGGCAACCACCTCGCCGGAAAGCGTCAGATCCGCGGAGCCGGAAGATACGGTCACCAAGTAGTAGTCGCCCTCCGAAATCGTGAGTTCATCCAGCCCGGAGAGGGTCAGCGTGATCGAGTCCGCCGTCAGGCCGCTCAGCGTCTCCACCGTCAGCGAAGCGGCGGTCAGGTTGCTCTCCGAGATCGAGATTGTCAGCGCGTCGGTCGTGATAGAGGTGAATCCGCTCCCCGCCGCGCCGCTCAGGTCCACGGAAGAGGCGCTTACCGTGCCGCCGGCCGCCGCGGCAGCATTCACCGTCAGCGCCCCGTTTTCCACGGCCAGCGTGCCGCTGTTCGCCAGCTCGCCGACCGTCAGATCACCCGTGCTTACGGTCATGCTGCCGCCGTCAATGGTGAGGGAGGTCAGGGTGTCCGAGACGCTTTCGACGGCGGCCGTGCCGGCCGTCGTCAGCGAGCCGCCTCCCGTCAGCGTACCGATGTCCGTTCCGTCGCCCACGGAAAGGCTCCCCGTGTTGGCGACTTCATCCGCGGTCAGCGCGCCCGAAACCGTGGTCGTTCCCTCATTGGCAAAGGATCCGCCCTCGTTCACGGTCAGCGAGCCCGCCTCGAGCGTGCCGCTTGTATTCACGCTCAGCGAACCGTCGGCGCCCACCACGGCCGCCTCATTGACAGTCACGCTCGTCCCGATGACGAGGCCGCCCGCGGTCACGGACAGAGCATCCGTCGTCAGCGAGCCGGATCCCGTGAAGGTGTATGTCACACTCCCGACGGAAGAGGTGTCCACATTCACGGAACCTGCCGTCACCGCACCTTCCAATGTCACCTCAGACGATCCTTCCCCCGTGAAGTTGGCCGCGTCGGACGCCCCGGGCGTGCTTCCGCCGCTCCAGTTGGAATCCGTGCCCCATGTGCCGGTGCCCGTCCAATGGGAACCCGCGAGCGCCGCCGTGATGGAAATAGACGAATCACTGTAGGTCAGGCTGTAGGTGTAGCCGCTGAGCGTCACCGTCCCTTCATCCCCGAGGCTCAGCGATGTGCCGTCCGCCACGACGGCGGAGGCGATCGTGCAGCTTGAGCCGTCTTTCAGTCCCAAAGCCTGCAGCAGCTCATCGCCGATGTAGAAAGAAACGGTATCCCCGGTTCCCCCCGCGAGCGTGCCCGCGGTCAGGGAGACAGTGCCCCCGCTCAGGGTGTTCAGCGTGATGTTCGAGACGGTGAGCGTGCCCGTCACCGTCAGCGTGCCTTCCAGCGTGATGTCCGTGGCCGTCAGGCTGCCGATTTCCGAGCCGTCCGCCAGAGTGAGGGAGGCGCTCTCCGCCGTCAGCGTACCCGCGCCGGAGAGGGAAGACACCGTGACGGCGCCGCTCCCGGTGACAACGAGGGACGCTCCTTCATTCACCACGAGATCTCCCGAGACTCCGTCCGCAAAGCCGCCGACGGAGGCCGCGCCGTTGAGGGTAAGCATGCCGCTGTTGGAGACGCTGCCAGCGACCGAGAGATTCTCGAAACTGTTCTCCCCGTCGGAAAGGATGAGATCCCCGCCCACCGTCACTGTGCCGCCGGCGGCCGTGGCCGTCTCCACCGTCAAATCGCCCGTGCTCACGGTCAGGCTGCCGCTGTTCGTCAGCTCGCCGACCGTCAAATCGCCCGTACTCACGGTCAGGCTGCCGCCGTTCGTCAGCACGCCGATGTCAGCTCCCTCGCCGAGAGTGAGCGAAGCTCCCTCGTCCACAGTCACCTCGGCGGCGGAAAGGTCGGTCTCCACGTTAATGATCGCCGCAGCCGAGCCAGTCACGGCCAGCGTGCCGGTGACCGTCAAGGCCGCGCCGTCCTCTCCGGTGAAGGTGTAGCTGCCCGCGCTCACCGTCATTCCGTCGACGCTGACGGCGCCCTCCACCGAGATGGCCGCGCTCACATCCTGATCGAAAAAGACCGAGGCGCCGTTCAGGAAATCATTGGTAGCCGACGCGCCGCTGGCAAGCGCCCACTGCGAGGCGCCCGAAGCCGCCGACCAGGTGCCGTCACCCGCCACCCAGTACAGATCGCTGTTCGTCAGCAGGAGCACGAGAGACGAGGTGCCGTCGCCGTTGTCCTGCACGGTCAGCGTCAGGCTGTAGGACTCCGCCGTGGCCTCGTCGATCGTATAGTTCTCCAGCGAAATGGTCGTCAGATCTCCGCAGACGATGCTCCCGGCCGTGGCGAGCGTGTAGGATTTGGAGACCGACGCGTCCAGCGTCAGAGACGACAGGCTGAACGTCAGATTGTCGCCCAGCGTCAGCGCACCGCCGACGGTCATGGAGGTCACGCCCGTCAGCGTCAGCGAGCTTCCCTCCTCCATCGTCAGCGAGGCGTTGGCCAGCTTGGTGCTGGAGTTGGTCATCGACAGCGCGGAACCCGACTGCACCGTCAGCGTCCCCGAGTAGCTCAGCGTCTCCGCGCCGCCGAGGAACAGCTTCAGCGTAGAGCCCGAATAGACGACGACGTCCCCCGCGCCGTCAATGTTGCCGTAGTAGTTCACCGCGGCCGTGCCGTCCGCCTCGCTGCCCACCGTCAGCACGCCGCCTTCCGCCACAGTCACGGTCGAGCCGCTGCCCCCCATGGAGGCGACGGAGCTGCCCAGCGCGACGAGCGTGCCGCCGCTCTCCACCGTGGTCGTGCCCGCCCAGCTGCCGTTGCCGCCGCTCAGCTTCAGCGTGGCGCCGTCCGTCACGCGGATGGCCGAATCGCTGTCCGAACTCGTCAGCGCCCCGGTGAAGGACACCACGCCCGCGCCTGTGACGGCGACGTTCGTGAGCGTCTGCGCGGTCGAAAAGATCAGTGCGAGCCCCTCGTCCGCATTCAGGGTGACTTCGGCGTTTTCCTCATCCGCCGCGCCGAAGACGATGGTGCGGGCAACGGTGGTCTCCTCATCCACAGCGTTGACAACAGCCCCCGCGTAGACATTGACCGTGAGCGCGCCCGCCGTGGTGCTCTCCTGGTCGCCGAGGTTGAGCGTGCCGCCGGCGTACACGTTCAGCACGTTGGTGCCGCGGCTGGATGCCGTGAGGCCCGCATTGAGCGTCAGCGTGCCGCCGGAGTGCACGTTGAGGGTGCCCGTACCGTCTCGGCCGGAGATGCCCGCCTCGGAAATGAGCGTGCCGTAGACGTCGAACGTATTAGAGGCGCTCCAGTTCGAAAGCATGAGCGAGCCTTCGCCGCCCGTGATGCTCGTCGTCGTTCCGGTGATGTGCAGCGTCGCTCCCGCCTCCACGACCACGTAGGCGGACCGCTCGTCGGCGTCGTTGGCGGAGAGCGTCAGCCCGTCGATTTCGTACACACCCGTTCCGCTGATGGTCAGTGTTGTGTTGGTCAGGTTGTAGTAGCGGCCGTCCGTCAGCGTGGAGCCCGTGCCCGTGGTGATCGTGAAGGAATAGCCGTTCACATACTCCTTGTCCGTGTTAGAAATAGTGCCCGTCACGTAGTCCCCCACGCCGAAGGTCACGCCGTCCGACAGGACGAGATCGCCCAGGACGACGGAGGCCAGCTCATCCTCCCCTTCCTCTCCTCCCGACGTCCCCTCGCCGAGGATGAGGGAGCAGCCGCTGCCCGTCACCGTCACTGTCGCGCCCTCGCCGGAGACATCGCCCGTCACGGCGGCGTCCGCGACGAGGGAAACGGTCACCGCGCCGTCCAGCGCGAGATTCAGCGAGAGAGTGGTCTCTTCGCCGACGCTCAGCGTCATGCCGGCCAGACTCAGGTTGGAGAGCGCATCTGACACGGAAGAGGCGGAGAGCGTGCCGCCCGTGAGAGCGAGCGTGCCCGCGCCCGTGACAGCGGAGAAATCGTCCTCGTCCGCCACCGCGTCGGCGAGGGTGAGGATCGTTCCCTCCGCGATCTCCACGGCGGAGAGCCCCAGAGCCAGCGCCGTGGAAACGGTGAGATTGCCGCCGCCCGTCACCGTCAGGGAGCCTTCGCCGCCCGTCACTTCGCCGTAGACGGTAATGCTCGCCGCGTCCTCCACGAGAAAGGTGTAGGCGTCGCTGACGGTGATGTCCGTCACTTCATAGTCTCCGCTCAGAGAGACGGTCTTGTATGCCGCCGTGGAGTCGAAGGCGACGCTGTCGCCGGCGGTGAAGACCGCGCCTCCCGTCCAGTTCGCCGACTCCGCGTCCCATGCATGGGAGCTCTCCGTGCCCGCCCAGACGACTTCGCTGGAGGTGATCACGTAGGAGATGGTGCCGTCGTCGTTGAAAGACCATTCCTTGCCGGCGACGGTGACGCCCGTGAGGGCATCCGTCGTCAGGGACGAGAGATCCACGGCGGAGCTCCCCGTGAAGAGGGTGTAGGTATAGACGCCTTCATTTTCCTCCGCCGTCAGTCCGCTCAGGTCGAGCACGAGACTTTCCGCGAGCGTCACAGCGCCCTCGTTGACGATGGAAACCGAGGTGAGCGACAGAGTGCCGCCCAGGGTGAGGCTGCCGTTGTTGGTCAGCGTGCCTGCCAGCGCCGCGTCTCCGCTCACGGTCATGCTGCCGCTCTCGCCCACGGTCAGCGTGGAACCCTCTGCCGCCGTCAAGCTTACCGCCGTGGAAACGCCGTTGAAGACTGCCGTACCCGTCACCGACAGGGCGGCCAGATCGGCCGTGGTGTCGAAGGTCGCGGTGCCCGCCACCGTCACCGTGCCGGAGGAAGTCACCCCTCCGCTGTTTTTGAACGTGGCCGAGGCGCCTTCCGACACGGTGATGGCGGTGGAGTCCGCCAGAGAGCCGGTGAAAGACGCCTCGCCCCCGGCGACCGTGAGGCTCTGGCCGTAGATGCAGCCCGTCACTTCATAGGCATCCGCATAGTTGTACGTGACCTTGGAACGGGCGGACGTACTGCGGCCGATATTCCCGCCCACGACGCCGTTGGTGACCTCCGCCGCGGAAAGGGAGCCGTCCGTGCTGCCGAAATACCAAGTCTTGGCGTCCGACTGCGTCGAAGAGGCGATTTCCCCGAAGCAGCCCGTGTACTCCGACACGTCGCCCTGGATGTACTGACATTGATTGTTGCCGTAGGTCTTCGCGTAGATGTTGCCGCTGCCCGTGATCTTGCCTGTGTAGTAATAGCTTGCGCTGCCGGAGCCGTTGAGGCGCACCCCGCCCGAGCCCACCTCGAAGTCGGCGGCGAAAGTGCTGCCGTTGTCGATGTAGAACGAAGCGTTGTCGAAGAGAATGTAGAAGCTCTCGTTCGCGATGACGTCGGAGCTGGAGAAGACGCTCCCCAGGTTGGCTTCGATACCGCCCGTGAAGACGAGGCATCCCAAATCCGCGCTCAGCGCCTCCCCCGAGAGAGAGATGGTCACGCGCCCGCCGGAGCTGCCGTTCGTATTCGTGGTGGAAATCGTGCTGCCGCCGCCGCTGATGGTCAGCGTGCCGGTGTAGGCGTCCGTGCCGTCGTTCAGGTCAATGGCGCCGGAGGACGCGTCCGGCGCATCCTCCACATCAGCCGTCAGAGACGCATCACTCGTCGAGATCGTGGTTGTGTCCGTCGAATAGGTCACGTCGGCGTAATCCTCCCCCTGCGCGGCTGAGGCGAGCGCGAAGACCGCCGCGCCGACGGCGAGGGAGCCGGAGGCGGCGGTGGGGACGAACGGAGAGACGGCGGAGAGGCAGGCGGCGAGCGCCGCACGGAGCTTGAGAGGCAAGTGGAGTTTCATACCTTGAAATGTCGTTTGATATTCGGATGCTCCGGCACCAGGGCGGCCGTCGCATGAAAATCTTCTTTATTTTCATCATTTCGCACGCGTTGTCAAGCCCGTTTTTCCAAAAATCGCAGCCCGGACGGAAGCGGGAGGGATCGCGGCGGAGGGAGCCGCGAAAAAAAAGCCCCGCCCGGGGAGGGGCGGAGCGGGAAAGGCGGAGCCGGCGGATGGCGGGCGCGCCTACACGCCGGACGAGAAGTCCGCGTTGCGCATATCGCCAGTAGTCAGGAATTTCGTATGCATCTCGAATGCCTTGGCGAGACAGTGCGGAGTGTGGAAACCCGGCGTGAGCGCCACGTAATCGCGCAGCAGACGCCTGTACTCCGGGTGGGCGCAGCGGGTGATGAGCTCCTCGGCGCGCTCGCGGGGGCACTTGCCGCGGAGATCGGCCACGCCCTGTTCGGTGACGACAATGTCCACATCGTGCTCGGTGTGGTCGTGGTGCGAGGCCATGGGCACGATGGAGGAAATGGCGCCGCCCTTGGCGATCGAGGGGCATGTGAAGATCGTGAGCCAGCCGTTGCGGGCAAAGTCGCCGGAGCCGCCGATGCCGTTCATCATCTGCCTGCCGTAGAAATGCGTGGAATTGACCTGTCCGAAGAGATCCACCTCGATGGCGGTGTTGATGCAGATGAGGCCGAGGCGGCGGATGATCTCGGGGTTGTTGGAGACCTCCTGCGGACGCAGGATCACGCGCGTCTTGAAGAAGTCAAGATTGGCGTAGATCTTCCGAAGCATGTCGTCGGAGACAGTGAGGGAGCAGCCGCCCACCATCGTGCAGCGGCCGGATTCCATCAGGCTGATCACCGAATCCTGGATGACTTCGGTATACATCTTGAAGGGCGGGATCGTGCGGCTGCGTCCCAGCGCGGCGAGCACGGCGTTGGCAATGTTGCCCACGCCGGACTGAATCGGCAGGAAACTCGCGGGCAGGCGCCCCGCCTCCAGCTCGCCTTCGAGGAAGGAGACGACGTTTTCGCCGATCTTGTCCGTCACGGGGTCACCGGGCTTGAATGCGCCGATGCCGTCCGGCTCATGGGTATGGACGATGCCCGCCACCTTGGCGGGGTCGATCCGGAGAGTGTGCCCGCCGATGCGGTGATCCGGAGCCAGCAGGGGAATGGGCTGGCGGTGGGGGGGGTCGAGGGGCATGTAGATATCGTGCATCTCCTTGAGCTCCTTGGGATGGTAGGAGTTCCACTCGATGATGATACGCTCGGCCAGCTTGCAGTAGGTGGGGGAGTTGCCCCCAGCCGTGGTCAGGGTGATTTCGCCGTCTTCGGTGATGTCTGCCGCTTCGATGATGGCCGTGCGCACTTTGGGAATGGAGCCGTAGCGCATGTTCTGCGCGGCGTGCGAGAGATGCTGGTCGTAATACTGGGTGTCCTCCGAATTGATCGTCTTGCGGAGATCCGCGCTGGATTGGTAGGGGGTGCGGTGGGCGATCGCGTGAGCCTTGGCCAGGGCCCCGTCCGTCGAGGCACTTGTGGATGCCCCGGTGAAGAGGTTGATTTTAAATGGTCTTCCCGCGGCATGCTCGGCTTCGGCCTTCGCGGCAAGGGCGCGCGTGACGGCTTTGGGCACGCCGGCGGCCGTGAAGCCGCTCAGTCCGATGTTCTCGCCGTGCCGGATGAGGGCGGCGGCTTCCTCCGCTGTGAGTGTGTGATAGCTCATGGTGTGGTGTTGCGTTGGAGGCACTATAGCCCCAACCCCGCCTGTTTTTCCAGCAAAAAAAACGCAGAGCCACCGAACGCGCCGCGGAGGTCCGCTCCCGGAGCGGTGCGCGGAGCTTCGGGAAGGAGGCCGGGCGCGCAGCGTCGGAAGGCCCCTGTCGGGGGAATGTGTGCACTCTGGCCTTGACGAAAGCGCGGAAGCGATGCAGGATGAACGGCGGCATGAAAACCCCGCCCATTCTTCTTCTCTTCCTTGCCGCGCTCGGTGCGGCCGGCTGCCGGACCTCGCCGAACCCCGCGGAACAGGAGGGACAGGCAGGCCGCCTTCCCTTTGACTACGAACGGTTCGCCGGGAGCCCGGAATACCGGTTCTCCCGCGACATCTGGAAAAAGGACGACCGAATCGCCGCCGCTCATGGCCGCAACAGCGAAGTGGTCATCCTGCGCGGCGTTCAGCGCGGACGCCTGTACGTGAACGGCGAAATCGCCATGGACTTCCCCATCTGCTCGGGGCGCACGGGCAGGACCACTCCCGCCGGCAATTTCCGCATCACGCAGAAGGCGAAAGACTACCGCTCCAACCTCTACGGCGCGGTGACGGACGCCGCGGGCAAGATCGTCAACCGCAGCGCCACACCCGCCTCGCCCGTGCCCGCCGGCGGACGCTACGTGCCGGCGGAGATGCCCTACTGGATGCGCATCAACGGCGCCATCGGACTGCACGTGGGCAACGTCTACCGGGAGGAGAACTCGCACGGCTGCATCCGCGTGCCCCGGGAGGCTTGCGAGATTCTCTTCGACAAGCTCGACGTCGGCTCGAGAGTCGTCGTGAAATGAATCGCGGCGCCCGGCGCAATTCGCTGAAATCGGCGCGGGCTTCCCTCCGTAGAATTTGACATGCGCATGCGCTCCATTCTTGCGGCGATTCTGTGCGGCGGGCTCCTGGGCCCCGCATGGGGGCGGGAGGCGCCGCCCGAGGCGGCGGCGAACACCCTGACACCCGCGGCGGACGGCAGGAAAATCTCCTTCCGTTTCGGCGGAAAGGACAACGGGGAATTTCTGCTGGAAGGCAGGCCCTTCCAGATACGCGCCGGCGAAATGCACCCCCAGCGCATCCCGAAAGAATATTGGCGCCACCGCATCCGCGCCGCCCGGGCCATGGGGCTCAACACAATCTCCTTTTACACTTTCTGGAACGATTTCGAACAGCCCGGCGGCAATTTCGACTTCAAGACGGGCAGCCGCGACATCGCCGGATTTCTGCGGATCTGCCGGGAGGAGGGCATGTGGGCGCTCTTCCGTCCGGGGCCCTACGTGTGCGGCGAATGGGATTTCGGCGGCCTGCCCGCCTATCTGCTGAAAGAAGGGGACGCTCCTCTGCGCACTACCAAAAACAAAGTCTTCATGAGAGCCCAGACGCGCTATCTCGAAGCCATCGCCCGCGTGGTCGAGCCCTTTCTCTGCAAAAACGGCGGTCCCGTCCTCATGACGCAGATCGAGAACGAATACGGCAGCTACAACGGCGAGCCCGAAAGGGAATATGTGGAGTGGCTGCACCGCTGGTGGAAGAAGCGGGGCTTCGGCCCCTTCTACACTTCGGACGGCTCCTCCCCCGGCCACCTGCGCTACACTCTGCCCGGTGCGGCCGTAGGGCTCGACCCCGGAGAAAACGACGGCCACTGGGCGGCCGCCCGCAAGGCCAATCCCGGCGTGCCCGTGTTCTCTTCGGAGACCTATCCCGGATGGCTGCGCCACTGGGGCGAAGGCGACTGGGCGGCGTCGCCCGGGATTCTCCGCACGGTGCGGTGGTTCATGGACACGGGTCGCTCTTTCAGTCTCTACGTCTTTCACGGCGGCACCAGCTTCGGCAAGACGGCGGGAGCCAATGCCGCCGGGGAAAAATACCAGCCAGATCTCACCAGCTACGACTACGGGGCGCCGCTCGATGAAAGCGGCAAGACCACCCCGGAGTACCACCAGCTGCGGGCCGTCATCCAAGACGGACTGCCGGACGGCGTCGCGCTGCCCGATCCCCCGTCCCCCGTCGAAACGATGGAGCTGCCCGCCTTCACCCCCGAACGCGAGGCGGGTCTATGGGAGCTCCTGCCCGCGCCCGCAGCCGGGAAAACGGCCGAACCGCCTTGGTTCGAATCCTTCGGGCAGAACCAGGGTCTGGCGGTCTACAGCGCGTCCGCGCCCGCAGGCCCCGAAGCGCGGCTCGAGTTTGAGCACGTGCATGACTACGCGCTCGTCTACCTCGACGGGAAGCGCGTCGGCACGCTCGACCGCCGCCGTGCGGAACGCTCGCTCACCCTCCCGGCGCGGTCCGGCCCCGCCCGCCTCGACGTCGTGGTCGACGCCATGGGGCACATCAACTTCCATGCCGATATGGAGCGCGACCGGAAGGGGCTCTTCGGCAAGGCGGCTCTGGGAGGCCGCAAGCTCGGGGGATGGACGGTGCGCCCTCTCGCTCTCGACGCCGTCCCGCGCCTTCCCCGCGCCGCGAAAGCGGGAAGACGCGGGGGCGGAGCCCTCTTCCGCGCGCGGCTGACGCTCGGCGCGCCGAAGGATACCTTCCTCGACATGTCGCGCTACATCCGCGGCTATGTGTGGGTGAACGGCCGCTGCCTCGGCCGCTACTGGAACGTGGGCCCGCAGCTTCGCCTCTACTGCCCGGCGCCTTTTCTTCGGGAAGGCGGCAACGAGATCACGGTGCTCGATCTCGAAATGGACGAAGCGCAGCCCATCCGCGGGATGAGGGACAGAAACCGCGAAGCGGGGAACGCGGAGGCCGAAAATCTCAACAACGACTGGTGATCCGCGCGGCGGCGCGTCCTCAGCCCGCGGGCGGCTCCTCCCCGGAGCGGAGCGCCTGTTTTTCGCACAGCTCCCTGTAGAGCGGGCAGGCGGCGTACAGTTCGCCGTGGGAGCCGTCGCCGACGATGCGGCCGTGCTCGAAGACGAGGATGCGCTGCGCCATGCGGATGGCGCTGAAGCGGTGAGCCACGATGAGTGTGGTGCGTCCCCGCGCGAGGAGTTCGAGCTCGCGCTGAACCGCCTGTTCGTTCTCCGAGTCCAGGGATGCGGTGGCCTCGTCGAGGATGAGAATGGGCGCGTCCCTCAGGAAGGCGCGGGCGAGAGCCACCCGCTGGCGCTGCCCGCCAGAAAGTCCCTCCCCGCCCTGGTTGACGCAGGTGCGCATCCCCTGGGGCAAGGCGGGCAGAAACGAAGTGACGGAGGCCTGGCGCGCCGCCTCCGCCACATCTTCATCGGAGGCGCCGGGACGCCCGAAGCGGATATTCTCCTGAATAGTATCCCGGAACAGAAGGGCGTTCTGCGAAACGAGCGCGATGCGGCCGCGGAGAAAGCTCTTGCGCATCCGGCGGATGGGCAGGCCGTCGAGCAGAATTTCCCCTTCCGTGACTTCGTAAAACCGGGGGATGAGACTGGCAAACGTGGTCTTGCCCGCGCCGCTGGGGCCCACAAGCCCGACGATCTGTCCGGGCGGGATCTCCAGATCGATGTCCTTCAGCACGGGAGAGCCGGAGCCGTAATCGAAGGATACATGGCGGAAAGTGATGCGCCCCCGCACCGAAGCGGGCTCCGCCGGAGACGCGGGATCAGGGGCGTCGTCCGGCGCGTCGAGGATGGCCTCCAGGCGCTCCAGCGAGGCTCGTCCTTCACTGAAGCGGTTGAAGGCCGTACCCGCCCGTCTCATGGAATCGAAGCAGAAGTAGAGAGAGGCTGCCAGAGCCATGAAATCCTCCATCGCCATGCCCATCTGCCGCCCACGCACCAGAAGGAAGGAGAGGGCGAGAGCCGTAACGGTCTCCACCAGAGGCACCAGAGCCTTCTGATATTTCACCATTTTGAGCATCTGGACGCAATAGCGGCGCGAGGCGTCGAACAGCGCTGCTACCTGAGCGGCCTCCATGGCGTAGGAACGCACTTCGCGCTGCGAGGCGAGATTCTGCTGCACGATGGAGTTCATCTCGGCCAGCCCCTCGCGGGTGCGGCGCGCCTTTCCGGTGACGCGCCGTCCGATCGTCAAAACCGGGAAGACAGCGAGGGCCACGAACACGAGATTGACGGCGAACAGGGAAGGCTCCCCCGTGCGGACGAGGAGCGCGATGAAGACCGCTAGGGCGCAGAGAGCGGTGAACGGCTGCTTGACAATATCGTTGGAGACTTGGGAGATCATGGTCTGCACGCTCTGGGTATCGGCCAGAACGCGGCTGATCAGATCGCCCTTGCGGCACCGGTCATGGAAGGAGAGCGGCAGATGCTGCAGGCGGCGGAACACATCCGTGCGGATGTTTTCGAGAATGCGCAGCCCCAGATAGCCGGTCACCACGGCGTTTCCCCACATGGCCGCGCCGCGCACCACAAAGACGGCCGGCATAAAGGCGCAGGCCAGCAGGAGCACCGCATTCCGGGAGAGGCCCTCCATCCAGGGCTGGAGAACGGCGGGCACATGGTGCCCGGGCTCGAACACGATGGGGAACACCACCTTGACCATGAAGGGGACGCCCACCCCATTGGCGGCGGCGGCCAGAAATCCCGTAGCGATCGCCAGACAGAAAAGCCCCTTGTACGGCAGAAGATAGCGCAGGAAGCGCAGGACGCGGCGGGCGGAGGCGTTCATGCCGCGCCTCCTTTCCCGGCGCCGGCCGCCTGCCGGTCGAAGAGGCCGCGATACAGGGGGGATGAAGCGTAGAGCTCATCGTGGGAGCCGTCGCCGACGATGCGGCCGCGATCGAAGACGAGGATGCGCTGCGCCATGCGGATGGCGCTGAAGCGGTGAGCCACGATGAACGTGGTGCGGCGGCGGGCGAGACTTTCCAGCGAACGCTGGATCTGCGCCTCGCTGTTCATGTCGAGCGAGGCGGTGGCCTCGTCGAGGATGAGGACGGGCGCGTTCTTCAGGAAGGCGCGGGCAATGGAGATGCGCTGCCTCTGCCCGCCGGAGAGCCCTTCGCCCCCATCGGCGATGAGGCGGGCGGCGCCCCCGGGAGAAGAGTCGATGAACTCGTCCGCGCAAGCCAGGCGGGCGGCTTCGCGCACTTCGGCGTCCGACGCGCCGGGACGGCCGACGCGGATGTTGTCCGCGACGCTGCCCCGGAAGAGTACGGGGAACTGCGAGACCAGCCCCACGGCGCGCGCGCGGTCCGCTCGGGAAAGGCAACGCACGTCGACGCCGTCCAGACAGACGCTTCCCTCCCGCGCATCGTAGAAACGGCAGATGAGGTTGATGAATGTCGTCTTGCCCGAACCGCTCGGCCCCACCAGCGCGACGATCTGCCCGGCGGGCACCTCAAGGCTCACCTCCCGCAGGACGGGAACGCCGGGCAGGTAGGAAAAGCTCACCCTGCGAAAGGACACTTCGCCCCGCGCCCGGACGAGCGGCACCGGCCTCGCGGGCTCCGGCGTTTCGTCGGGAGCCTCGAGCACCTCCTCCATCTTCTCGTACACGGCCCCGGTGACACGGATGAGATTCTGGACGCCGCCGAGAGTCTTGATCGGGGTGTAGCAATAGTAGAAGGCCATGGCAATAGCGGCGAACTGCTCGAGCGAGAGTCCGCCGCGGCACCCCATGTAGAGCGAGAACGCCAGGGCGCACGCGCTGATGACTTCAATGGCGGGGGCAAGCGCCTGGGACCAGAAGGACAATCTGAGCGAGTGGGCGATATATTCCCGCACGCGGGCCCGCAGAAGCTCCACCTGCATTTCTTCGAGATTGAGGGAGCGGATGTCGCGCTGGGCGGTCAGGTTTTCCTCCACCACCGAAGTCATGTCGGCGTAGCTGTCCACAATCCGCCGCGTCTTCCTGACCATGCGGGAGCCCACCCGCTTGATGACCGGAATGCAGGCGCCCGTGACAGCCAGGTTGACGAGCAGCATGGCCGCCTCGGAATGCCGCAGAGCCGTGTACAGCAGGTAGCCGAATGCGGACAGAAGCGTGAGCGGCTGGATAACCAGGTCGTTCAGAATCGCGATCATATTGCCTTGCAGCAGCGATGTGTTGCCCAGTACCTGATTGAGCAGTTCGCCCCGTTTATGCCGTTCGTGAAAGGCTAGGGGAAGCTCCTGCAGACGCTCGAACAGGCGGAGGCGCAGTTTCTCGAGGATGCGCAGGCCCGCCTTGGCAAGCAGGTAACTGTTGAGAAACGCCGCCCCCCCCCGCACCATGATTACGAGCGGGATGAGCACGGCCGCCGCCCACATGGCCGCCGACGGGATCTCCTCCGGGGAGAAGCGGTCCCGCACCCAGCCTGCCAGAGGCTCCGGAAGCGGTTCGCCGCCGAACACGATCGGAAGCACCGTCTCGACGATGGCCGGCAGCCCTGCGCCGCCCAAGGCCGCGGCGGCCGCGCCGAAGAGAAGCCCCGGAACCACGCGCCCCTTTTCGCCTGAAATGTACGTATGGAACAGAAACCCGTACTTTTTCCAGACTGAATCTTCGGCTTGGGCGGACATGGCGGAGAGTGACGGAGAAAACGCGGGGCGCTCCCTGCGCGAGGATAGGGAAAACGGGCGGCGGTGTCAAGTTCTGATCGCGGACGGACGCGCTGGCTCCGAGGGCGGGGCTCCGGCCGTCGTCCGGAGAGAATTCCTCAGGCTCTGCGGCCTGCCCGCTTGCGGTCGAGCGCGTTCAGGATGCGCTTGCGCATGCGGATAAAACGCGGCGTGGCCTCCACCAGCTCATCGGGGCCGATGTATTCGATCGAGCGTTCCAGGGAGAACTCAATTTTCGGGGTCAGCTGAACGCTGTCGTTCTTCGTGGCCGAACGGTGGTTGGTGAGGTGCTTTTCGCGGCACGGATTCACCGGAATATCGCCGGCGCGCGGGTTCTCGCCGATGATCTGCCCTTCGTAGACCTCTTCTCCCGCGCCCACGAAGAGCGGGCCGCGCTCCTCGATGGATGCGAGCGAATAAGCGCGGGCCGCGCCCGTCTCCATGGATACGAGCACCCCCGTCTGGCGCGTGGAGATCTCGCCGGCCCACGGCCTGTATTCACGGAACAGATGAGAAAAGACGCCATGCCCGGAAGTGAGGTTCACCAGTTCGAACTCCAGCCCGATGAGCCCGCGCGTGGGAATGCACGCCTGCAGGGAGGTGCGGCCGGAATCGTGCGCCTCCATGCTCTCCAGCACGCCCCTGCGAGCGGAAAGCAGACGTACGGCTCCGCTGGCATACTCGTCCGGCACTTCGATGTAGAGCGTCTCGAACGGCTCCATCTTCCGCCCGTCGATTTCCTTCACGATCACATGGGGGCGCGAAACACACACCTCGAAGCCCTCGCGGCGCATGGTCTCCACGAGGACGGCGATCTGCATCGCGCCGCGAGCCGACACGGAAAAGACGCCGGACGAACCGGTCTCTTCCATCTTGATCGAGATGTTGGTCTTCATTTCGCGCTCCAAGCGTTCCCGGATGGCGCGCGAGGTGACGTATTTGCCGTCCTTCCCGGCGAAGGGGCCGTCATTGATCGAAAATTCCATGGAAATGGTGGGCGGATCGATGGCCACGAAAGGCAGGGGAGCGGCGTCGGGCTCGGCGGTGAGCGTCTCGCCGATGTCCACATTCCCGAATCCCGAGAGGCCCACGATGTTGCCGGCTTCGCCCACGGCGGAATCCGTCGTCTGCAGACCCGAATATTCAAAAAGGCGCGTCACCTTGCCCGGCGTCACCGAACCGTCGCCGCCATGAAGGTACAGCAGATCGCCCTTGCGCACGCGGCCGGAGGTGATGCGCCCCACGGCCACGCGCCCCACGTAGTCGTCCCAATCGATATTGGAAACGAGCATGCGGAAAGGCGCCTCCGGATCGGCGCCGCGCGGCGGAGGAATGCGCCGGACGATCTTTTGGAGAAGCGGCGTGCAGTCCACGGGGGGCTCGTTTTCCAAAGCGTCCATGAAATAGCCGTCGCGGGCTGAGCCGTAGACGAAGGGGGCCTCGAACTGTTCGTCCGTGGCGCCCAGTTCCAGCAGCAGTTCCAGCACCTGATCGCGCACGGACGCCGCGTCCGCATGGGGACGGTCTATCTTGTTGACGACCACTATGGGCATCAGCCCCTCCTGCAGCGCCTTTTTCAGCACGAAGCGCGTCTGCGCCTGAGGACCTTCGTAGGCGTCCACCACCAGCAGCACCCCGTCCACCATCTTCATCACGCGCTCCACCTCGGCGCCGAAATCGGCGTGCCCGGGAGTGTCCACGATGTTGATCGTATAGCCGTTCCAATGGATGGACGTGTTCTTCGCCCGAATCGTGATCCCCTTCTCGCGCTCGAGATCCATCGAATCCATCGCCCGCTCCTGCACGGCCTGATTCTCCCGATAGGCGCCGCCCGCCTTGAGCAGTTGATCCACGAGAGTGGTCTTTCCATGGTCGACGTGGGCGATGATTGCGAGATTGCGGAACTTGGCGGTATCGGACATGCGCGGTATCAGTACCGCGAATCGCCGGTTTTGTCAAGAGCCGCCTGACGCTTCCCCGCGCCGATGCACAGGAATCGCCCGTCCCCCCCCTCTCCTCCGCCCGGGAATTCGCTCCTCAGGGAAACCATGCCGCCGCAGGATGCAATCGCCCCCATGCGGCGGACGCATGGGCTCCGCGGCTTCGCTGCCGGCCGGCGCGCGCATACCCGCGGCGGACAAGAACGGCGTCAGGGCTGAAATTCTGCACCTCAGGAATTTTCTCCCAGACTTCGGGGAAGAGGCGGGACATGAAGACCAGAAAATGGTACGCGGTATAGGATTTGAACCTACGACCTCCACCATGTCAAGGTGTTGCTCTACCACTGAGCTAACCGCGCGTCGATGGGTGCTGTAAGGTGCGGGGCGATGGTACACAGGTTTTCAGACGGGTGCAAGTCTTTTTTTCGCGAACGAAGATTTTACGCATCCTGCCTCCGAAATCTCCGGAGGCAATATCCGGCCCGCTGCGGAAACGGACGGGAACGGCGGCGCAGGCTCTGCGGCGGACGTCTGGAAAAGCGCCCGCCGATCGCGTGGAATTTTTGGAAACTCCGCCTATTGAAGCAGAGGGGAAAGCTGCCGTTTCTCCTCATCTGAGAGAGGAACGGGAACATTGCCGCGGGTCGTCCGCACGGCCACAATCCTCAGCACGGCGCACAAGACGCCGTTCGCCCGGATTCGGTGTTCCCAATGCACGGAAGAATGCCCCATCTCCGCAATGCCCGCCTCGACCTCCGCATCCTCGTTGAAATGCAGCGGGTGTCTATAGTCGGCTTCGGCATGAACGCGGAGCCAGTAGTATTTTGAGCCGGGCACAAGCCATCCCAGAGAATTCAGCGCATGCGTCTCCGCTTCGGCGGCCAGTTTGAAGAAATTGGCGAAGTAGACCATGCCGGCGGCATCGGTCTCGTGAAAGGCTATTTTTCGTCGATAAATAAAGCTCATCAGTTTGTATGTACATTGACGCCCCAATCGGCGCCGAGTGCGCCGCGACGGGCGTCCCGGCGGGGATCCCAGCCCCGTTCGCCCAGCTCCACTACGTTGATGCGATCTGTTTCTTGGTTTCTGTACAGGGAAAGCGTGGCTCTTTTCGTGCCGTCGTCGATGGTGAGCCAGCATTCCTTGAGCGAAAAAACATCATTTTCCGCATCCTCCGGGGGCGTCATCGCCTGTTTGAGGTAGGCGGGGTTCCATTGGTCGAGCGCAAACCACACCTCCATTTCCCGCGTCGTTTTGCCGTTGAACACTCCCGACTCGTCCGCTTCCCTGAACAAGCGATAGGCCGCGTGCACGGCACGATCCGTCGCGGCGAAACGCCCCCCGGCAGCCTCGTAACGGCACTCCCGAATGCGCAGAAAATCCCGGGCGCGCTCGCCTTCGGCTCCCCCCGTGCCATAATAAAAGGCCGCATTCCACACCAGGATAGCGGCGCAGACGGCGGCCGTCAATCTCGCGCGCGTGCGGACGAACACAAGCGCGGCGCGCCCGGCCAGCCCCCATTTCCGTATTCTCTCCTCATCCACTTCTCCAAAAAGAAAATGTCTTCTGCGGCGGGGCGGAGCGGATGTGATCTCCTGCACGGTGCGCGCCGGGACGAGCTTCAAAGTCTCCCCCGAATAAGCGTACTTTTCCTCGTCGGCTCCGGCCGCCGGAGGGAACAGATAGCGCAGCACCGCCAGACGGAAAAACAGGCTCGCCCCGATAAACAGGCTCATGCCGAAAAAGCCCGCGTAAAGTTTGATATCCTCGGCCTCGTGGGTTTTCATCACCCACTCGGGCGCATGCCAGCGCAGCAGAGGCAATGCCAGCGCGGCAAGCCCCCAGGCGGAAAGCAGCCCGGAAAACCAGACGGCGTTGCGTCTGCCCCCCATGCCGGAGACGACCTCCATCAACACGACGGGGAGCACCCACAGCCAATCATGCAGATGCTGCGCCGTCCGGCCGCCGGGAACGACCGCCGCGAACTCTTCTGACAACAGGGAATCGGGGAAGGAGGCCATGTACAGAGCCGCCAGCGCAAGCGCACATGTGAGCAGGGAACGCAGAGCCGGCAGGATCGGGCGCATCGTTGGCCGTGTCATTTCAAGGAGTCTGATCAAGCGCGCCTAGCGTGTTTGTGGTCTCAGCGTCCCTCCCGCCTCCTCAGACAGGAAGAAGGGCGGAACATGACGCTGTCTCTCTCCGGAACCTGCAGGATCTCACGCGTGCCCGGACGCAGGACACAGCGCGCCTTGCGGCGTCTTTTCAGGAAGGTGCCGAACCCGGCGATGCGCACGGCGGCATCGCGTCTGAGCCCCAGCTTGATGGAGTCCATCACGGCGTCGAAGGCATATGCCGCCGCCTCCCGAGTGGCTGTACCGCCCAGATTCCGCCGCACCCGCTCCAGCAGTTCGCGCTTTCTCATGGCGGCATTGTACCCGATTGAGCCGCGTTGTAAAGAGAAAGAGACGTTCACAGGAATTCCACCGCAATGGCATCGGCCAGCAGGCGTCCCCGTCCCGCGAGGCGCAGCCGATCCCCGGGCAGACGTTCGGCCATTCCTTCGGAGATCAACTGATTGACCAAGGGCAATTGCTCCTGTTTCACCAGCTCCAGAGGTATGCCGCGATCGGTGCGCAGTCCCAGTCCGAGACGCTCCGTGCGCACCGCTTCGTCACTCAGCTGTTCAAGTTCTCCGGGCGGAGCGCACCCTGAGAGCAGGCTTGCCAAGTAGGCCGCCGTGTCATCGCTGTTGCGGTAGCGGCGCCGCTCCCACGTGCCGCAGGCGCCGGGGCCTAGTCCTATATAATCCTCTCCTGTCCAATACGCCATATTGTGCAGCGACCGGTGCCCGGAAAGAGCGTAATTGGAGGTTTCGTAATGTGCATAACCGGCTTCTGTCAGCAGAAGATCCGCCGTTTCGTAAAAGGACGCCTCGAGCTCTTCGTCTGCTTCCATGTTTCCGTACAGGCGTTCGAACAAGGTTCCCCGCTCGATCGTAAGGCTGTATGCTGAGATGTGCTCCGGTTCAAGAGCGAGCGTCTGTCCGAGGGTGCGCTCCCACTGCATCGGCGTTTGCCCCGGCAGGGCGTACATGAGATCGATGTTGATCTCGGGGATTCCGGCTTCACGTAAGAGTCTCACGGAGGCGACAGCCTGATCGGCGCCGTGATCGCGTCCCAGTAGTTCAAGCAGCTCAGGTTCCCATGTCTGCACCCCCAGTGAAACGCGCGTGACGCCTCGGGCCCGCCATTGCACGGCTTTCTTCAAAGTGAACGTGGCCGGATTGGCTTCGAGGCTGAATTCCTCCAGACCGGAGAAATCAAGCAGGCTTTCGAGCCCATCCATCAGTTTTCCGAAATGGTGCGGCGAAAGCATGCTGGGGGTGCCGCCCCCGAAATACAGCGTGGTGAGCGGCTCCCCGGTCAGAGCTCTCAATCGCGCCTCCGCCAGCAGAGCTTTCACGAAATCCCCCATGGGCGTGGCACCCGGCGTGTGCTTGTAAAAGGCGCAATAGGGACAAATGCGGCGGCAAAAGGGAATGTGGATGTAGAGGTGCATGAAGATTTTCCCCGAAAAGAGGCACCCGACCGGGCGCTGCAGGGGCTGAACGAGACGGAAAACCGGAAGGAGCATGCACTTCCCTCCGGTTTCGCGGCGATGCCCGAGGATCCTCCGCCGGAACGGTTACGCCAGTTCGGCGGCGGCGGCCTTGTCGAGGTAAAAAGCGGCGTTCGGATGCTTCTGAAGATACGAAGCGGCCACGTCGGCTGTCACCGGGCCCTCCACGGCCTTTTTCACAATCGGTGCTTTCTTCGCGCCCCACGCCATGAGAGCCACTCGGCGGGCGCCCATGATCGTGGCGACGCCCATCGTGATGGCCGAGGCGGGCACATTGTCCTTGCCGCCGAAAGCAGGCGCGGCGTCACTGCGTGTGAGGTCATCCAAATGCACCTGGCGGGTGATCGTGGTGTCGTCCGATCCCGGTTCATTGAAGCCGATGTGCCCCGTGCGGCCAATGCCGAGAATTTGGATGTCAATGCATCCATGATCCTTGATTTTCTGTTCGTAAGCAGCGCAATGGGCCGGAATTTCATCGGCGTTGAGCGTACCGGAAGGCAGATTCACGTTCTCCGGCTTGATGTCGATGTGGTCGAACAGGTTGTGATGCATGAAATACCAATACGATTCCCGGTGTTCCCGGGGCAGGCCGCAATACTCGTCGAGATTGAACGTCACCACATGCGCGAAAGAGAGCCCCTCCTCCCTGTGCATGCGGATCAGTTCCGCATAAAACGGCAGCGGAGTGGCACCCGTCGCCAGACCGAGAACGGCGGGCCTGCCCTGCGCCGCGCGGGAGCGGATCAGTTCCGCAACCTCAGCGGCCAAAGATTTCGCCGCTGCCTGAGGAGTATCGAAAACGTTAACTTGCATAGCGGGCAAATACTATCTCAATCCGCGCCCGGTTTCAATCCGTAAAATCGAAAAATTCAGAGAGGAGCGGCCACGATTCCCCCTGTTCGAGGACAACGATCTCATGCTCAAGAAGCTGTTCACCGCGAAAACGAAAGAAGCCCTCGAAGCGTTCTCCTGCCAGAAAATGGGGAAACCACACGGGATCATCCGCCCACATGCGTTCGTACGGCGGCGCGTCCGCGGGAAACCATACCGGTTCGGCTTCTTCGGTCTCGATGGGGTCGCCCCTGAAATCGCGGGCAAGGAACACATGACAGCGGATTTCGGGCGTCGTGCCGCAGGCAAAGGAGAAATGGAGCCGCGCCCGCTCGACGGGCGCAGCGGCCTCTATGCCCAATTCTTCCTTCAGCTCGCGCAGCGCGCATTGCCGGGCGGTTTCTCCCGGCTCGAATTTTCCGCCCGGCCCGCTGATTTTTCCGGCGCCGATGCCTCTTTTCTTGTGAATGAGCAGGATGCGCCCGCCGCGCACAATGAAGAGCAGCGTGGCCGCAATATCCGGTTTCCAGCAGGGATCCCATTCCATAGAGAGTTTTCTCATGCCGTACAGGGAGAAAAAGAAAAGAGCATCTCTGCGGGAAGAACCGAGAGACGCCCTGAAAATAAAGGCGATATCCAATCAGGACAGCTGTTCCGCGACGTTTTCCACCCATTCGGGGAACGTGTCGTCATAGTCCCCGTCGGAGAGGACAACGGGCAGAAGCCGCTTTGCCCCCAGCTTGTCGAGATATTCATCGAAATCCTTGCCCGCCTGGCAAAAATTGTCAAAGCTTGAATCGCCCAGAGCGAACACCGCATACGCCACGCCCGACAGATCTTCCGAAGAGCTTTCCAAGGCGTCGTGCAGATCTTCCGCATTGGAAGGCGCGTCGCCGTCTCCCCATGTGCTGGTGACCACAAGCACCACTCCAGCCTCTTTCAGCTGCTCCACCGTCACGTCGGCCATATCGAAGACTTTTGCAGAGTGACCCAGTTCATTCAGTTTTGCTTCGGCATCGTTGGCAAGGCCCTCCGAATTGCCCGTCTCAGTTCCGTAGATAATTGTGATATCCATAATTCGTGGTGTCTCTAAGCGACAGGGCAACCATAGCGCAGGCTCCCCGCGGTGACAAGACAAAAACGAGCCTTTTTTGAGATTCCTCCTTCGCGGCTGGATGGCCGGTAAGGAAGTGCGACTCCATGGGATGCCACAGCCCCAGCGCCGGGGACAGGATGTTTCTGCGCACGGTCTCCGCGGGGGACGGGACTGGCGCGGCGTGGTTCAGCCGGCAAGATTTGAGAATCAATCCTTATCGATTGAAGCCCGCCGCTTCGGGAATTTCCCCTCCATCCAAAGATTGGCAGCGGGCTCCGCATGATTCGGCGATGCGGGGACACACCGATGTTGACTTGCCGCCCGGTTTCAGGCATACTGCGCAGCACGGCATGAGCACATACGGATTCTATCGAGTGGCGGCGGCCGTTCCCCGTTTACGCGTGGCCGACGTCGACTTCAATTTGCAGGAGATCCTGGCATGCATCCGAGCGGCGGAAAGCGGCACAGCGGCGCTGGTATTCCCGGAGCTGTGTCTGACGGGCTATTCCTGCGGCGACCTCTTTCACCAACCCACCCTGCAGCAGGCGGCGCTGGCGGGGTTAAAAGAGCTTTCTCTCGCCACCCGCAGTCTGCCTCTCGCGCTCGTCGTCGGGCTGCCTTTGCGCATCAATGACGCGCTTTACAATGTGGCGGCCGTTCTGCAGGGCGGGCGCGTGCTCGGCTTTGTGCCCAAGACGGTTCTGCCCGATTATCGCGAGTTCTACGAACGCCGGCAGTTCACTCCGGCGGCGCGGCTGAGGCAGAAAGAGGTAACGTTCGGGGGAAGATCCGTGCCCGCGGGTACGGATCTGATTTTTGAGAACGAGGCGGGCGATTTCCGCTTCGGGGTGGAAATCTGCGAAGATCTCTGGAGCGTCATCCCGCCGAGCTGCTCGCTCGCCCTCTCGGGAGCGCTGCTGATTCTGAACCCCTCTGCCAGTACGGAGCTGGCCGGCAAGGCGGAATACCGCCGCGCGCTTGTGCGGCAGCAGAGCGCACGCTGCCTGGCCGGTTATGTGCTGGCTTCCGCCGGCGTGCACGAATCCACGCAGGACGTCGTTTACGGCGGCCATGCGCTGATCGCCGAAAACGGCCGCATCTCTGCTGAAAACGAACGTTTCGCGCGCACAAGCACCATCATCCGCGCCGACATCGATTGCCACAGGCTTGCCGCCGCCCGCCTCAGCGAGAGCTCGTTCAACGCCGGCCCCCCCTTGGAAGCGGCGGAGGTGCGCCGCATACGTCTCGGCCGACTGCCCGTTCCCGACGTCTTGGAGGGAATCCTGAACCCCGCCCGCCCCTTCCTCCCCGATGAAGCGGACAGAGCCGGGCGCTGCGAAGAGATTCTTTCCATTCAGACCGCAGGGCTCGCCCGGCGCATCGAGCATACCCGCGCACGCAAGCTTGTCATCGGCGTATCGGGGGGGCTTGACTCCACTCTGGCGCTGCTCGTCGCCTCCCGCACCTGCCGTCTGCTCGAGCTTCCCGCGGATACGATCATGGCCGTCACCATGCCGGGCTTCGGCACCACCGGCCGGACGCACGACAACGCGCTGGCGCTCTGCCGCCAACTGGGGACTGAGCTGCGCGAGGCGGATATCCGGGAGGCTTGTCTGCTGCACTTCCGCAGCATCGGCCACCGCGCCGAAGAGCGCACCACCACCTACGAAAACGTCCAAGCCCGCGAGCGCACGCAGATTCTGATGGATCTCGCCAACAAACACGGCGGCCTCGTGATCGGCACGGGAGATCTTTCTGAAATCGCGCTCGGCTGGTCCACATACAATGGCGACCACATGTCCATGTACGCCGTCAATTGTTCCATCCCCAAGACGCTCATCCGCTGTCTGATCGAACACGCCGCCGGCAGGGCGGAACCCGGGCTCGCAGCCATTCTGGCCGACATCAGCGCCACCCCCGTAAGCCCGGAGCTGCTGCCGCCCGCCGACGACGGCGGCGTCGGACAGAGAACGGAGGACATTCTCGGCCCCTACGACCTGCATGACTTTTTCCTCTACCATATGATCAAATACGGCGCCCCCCCCGAAAAGATGCTCTTCCTGGCTGGACTGGCCTTTGACGGGCAGTTTTCCCCCGCGCTTATCCGCCGCACGCTGAGGGTCTTTCTCTCGCGTTTCTTCAGTCAACAGTTCAAGCGCTCCTGCATGCCCGACGGCCCCAAAGTGGGCACCATTGCCCTCTCGCCCCGCGGCGACTGGCGCATGCCGAGCGACGCCCAAGCGAAAGCCTGGCTGGATCGCTGTCCCGATTGAGGAACATCTTGCGCGGGGGCAACCATCGTGATATTCTATCACGCGACATGATGTTCCATTTTATCAAGATGACGGGCGCAGGGAATGATTTTATCATGCTCGACAATCTCGATCTGTCGCTCTCGGAATCCCTGACTGGGGAACTGATCGCGGCTCTCTGCGACCGGCATTTCGGCATAGGCGGCGACGGGTTGATCGCCGCGGAATCGGACGGCGGGAAACTGCGGATGCGCTATTACAATTCCGACGGCGGCGAAGCTGAAATGTGCGGCAACGGCGCCCGTTGTTTCGCCCGTTTCGTCGGAAGCCTGCTCGGCAACGAAGAGTCTCCTTTCTCCTTCGAAACCCGGGCGGGCACCATCCATGCCCGCTTCGAAGACAACGGGCGCGTGACCGTCGGGCTCACCGCCCCGGAAAACATGAAGCTGAATGTGCTGCCGGCCTCGGACGCCGTCCCCGCGCCCGTCCACTTCATCAATACGGGCGTACCGCACGCCGTCGCCTATCTCGACAGGGTGTCCGATGTCGATGTCGTGCGCATGGGCGCTTTTCTGCGCTGGCACGAGATGTTCGCTCCGGCCGGCACAAACGCCAATTTTGCAGAGATACTCTCCCCGCGGCATCTTAAAATCCGCACCTACGAACGCGGAGTGGAAGACGAAACGCTCGCCTGCGGCACGGGCATGACGGCCGCGGCTCTCGTCCACGCCGCTCTGACGGGTTGCGATTCGCCTGTCAGTCTCGACGTGGCCGGCGGCGACACACTGGATGTAGGCTTCGAGCGCGAGGGGAGCTCATTCCGCCGCGTCACGCTCACTGGGCCGGCGCAGGTGGTCTTCCAGGGAGAAGTCGACCTTGATCGCTTCCGCGAAAACCGAAAAGCCTGATCCATGGAGCGCCTCCACGAGAAGCCGCGGCGCCACATCGTCCTGATCGGCCTGATGGGATGCGGGAAAAGCACTGTGGGCAAGGCGCTGGGGAAGCTCACGGGGCTGCCGCTCCTCGACACGGACGCCGTCATCGAAGAGCAGGTCGGCATGAGTATTCCTGAGATTTTCCGCAAATACGGCGAAAAGCGCTTCCGCTCGCTGGAAACGGCTCTGCTGCGCTACCTGCTCGAGCATCAGGCCCCGGAATCCTGCATTATAGCCACGGGAGGCGGCATCGTCGTGCGCCCGGCCAACCGCCCCCTGCTTCGCCGCTTGGGCTTCACCGTCTGGCTGCACGCCGAAGTGCCCGTCCTTCTGCAAAGGACAGCGCACACGGCGAACCGGCCTTTGCTGCAAGACACGGATCGTGAGCGCAGAATTAACGAGCTTTCCTCCCAGCGCGCCCCCTTTTACGCAGAAACCGCCCACTGGACGCTCGAAGTGGGCCACAGCGAGGTATTCGAAATCGCTCAGCGAATTCTCGAACGCGCCGCGGACTTCTCGGAGCACGGGAAGAACGCATTCTGCGGGGGCGTCTGACACCTCTCCGGCAGAAGCTCCGCGATGCTTTCCGTGTCAAAGCGCACGATGGCCGCCACCATTTCCTCCGCAAGCGAGGGATTGCGCGTTTCGATGGCTTCATAAAGGCGGTCGTGAAGCGCCATGGCGCCGGGGTCGTACTGTTTTTCCCGAAGGAGGAATTCCAGATTTTCCGTGACCGTCGATATGATGACCTGGTAAAACTCGGCTAAAATAGAGTTGTGCGCGGCCTCCGCCACACGGGCGTGAAAAGCCATGTCGTCAGCAATGCCGCCGCCGCTTCTCTCTCGGCACTTGGCCAGGGCGCTCCGCAGGGAAGCGAGATCGGACGCCGTGCGGTTGGCTGCGGCCAGCCTGGCGATTTCCCGCTCCAACGCCAGGCGAGCCTCAAGAATTTTCGGCAGTTCGGCCTCTTTCAGACGATTGCCCACCACTACCGAAAAGCGGTCGCTGGCGGTCACATAGGTCCCGTCGCCCGGCCTCGCTTCGAGCATGCCCGCATGGATGAGCGACTGCAGCGCCTCGCGGATCGTGTTGTGGCTCACGGAAAGGCTTCTCGCAAGCTCAGGCTCGGAAGGGATGCGGTCGCCGACCTTCCATTGCCCGCCCCGAATCATTTCCTCCATGGTCTCGAGAGCCTGGCGGGAAAGGGATCGCCTTACTGGTTTGCGCAGCTGCATCACTCAATGACCGTCCAGAGCCGCCCTGCCTGCGTTCTGATCAGGCGTATATCCAGATCGAAGGCGTTCCTGAGGTTGCGCTCGGTGAGCACGCTGCCGCGTCCTCCCGAGGCGACGATGCGCCCCGATTTCAAAATCATGCCGCAGTCGAATTCCGGGAGTATGTCCTCTATGCGCTGGGTAATGAACACCATGGTGACTTCCGGGCGGAGGCGTGCCATGTCCGCGATGGTGCGCAGCAGCAATTCGCGTCCGGCAATGTCGAGATAAACGCTCGGCTCGTCGAGAATCATCAATTCCGGACGGGTCATCAACGCACGGGCGATCAGCACTTTCACCTGTTCGCCGGAGGACATGGCAGCCACCGGACGATCGGACAGATGCCCGGCCTTGAGAGATTCCAGAATTTCCCGTGCACGCCGCTTCTCTCCGTCCGAAGCCGTGCGGAAGAAGCCAATGGTGCCGTCCAGTCCGGAAAGCGCCATCTCCAGCCCCGTCCACTGCCGTTCTCCGCCGAGCCACTGGTGCACGAACGGGCTCACCCAGGCGATCGAACGCCGCAGTTCCCGCAGATTCACTGCGCCGAAGGTGTGCCCCAACACCTGCACTTTCGCGCCGAACACAGGCCATACATAGCCCATCAACAGCTTGACGAGCGTCGTCTTCCCAGCGCCGTTCGCGCCGAGTATGAAACAGCGCGCACCCTTTTCCACGCTCCAAGTCAGGTCATGGAGAATCTCCACCCCTCCCAGCATGACGCGCGCATGCTCCACTCGAATGACGTGTTCCATCTTGAACGGAAATAACGGGGCGCCGAACCCGCCTCTGCACGGCGCCCCGTGAAAACCCGCCGGGCAGTCCGAAGGCAATCAGCCGCGCTCGAACAGGCTGCGGATTTTGGCGCCGACCACTTCGACCGGATGCTGGCCGAGAGCCTCGCGTTTCGATTTGAGAGCAGGGGCTCCGGCGGCCGCCTCGGCGAGCCACTCCCTGGCGAATTCGCCGCTCTCGATGCGCTTGAGGGATTCTTTCATGCGCTCCTTCACGTCGGGCGTAAGAAGTTTCGGCCCATTGTAATATTCGCCGAACTCAGCCGTGTTCGAAATGACGGCGTTCATCTTCTGGATGCCGCCCGCATAGATCAGATCCACAATGAGCTTCGCTTCGTGCACGCATTCGAAGTAGGCCATTTCCGGCGGGTAACCAGCTTCCGTGAGCGTCTCGAAGCCATACTTCATGAGATCCACCAGACCGCCGCAGAGCACGTTCTGCTCGCCGAAGAGGTCTTCATAGGTTTCCTGCGCCATCGTGCATTCCAGCACACCGCCGCGGGTGAGCCCTTCGGCCTTCGCGATGGCCAGAGCCACCTCGCGGGCATGCCCCGAGGGGTTTTGATGCACGGCGATCAGCCCCGGGCACCCGAAGCCTTCCTCGAAAACGCGGCGCACTTCCGTGCCCGGCCCTTTCGGCGCCACCATGATCACGTCCACATCCGCCGGGGGGACGATGGTGTTGAACACGTACGCAAAGCCGTGCGAACAACACAGCGTTTTGCCGGCCTTGAGATGAGGCTTGATTTGGGCTTCGTACACCGCGCCGTGGTTCTCGTCCGGCAGAAGCAGGTGGATGATGTCCGCCTTTTCGGCCGCTTCGTCCACGCTCATCACTTG
Organism: Akkermansiaceae bacterium; assembly: GCA_021200315.1. GTDB lineage: Bacteria > Verrucomicrobiota > Verrucomicrobiia > Verrucomicrobiales > Akkermansiaceae > Akkermansia. The sequence continues at coordinate 32,191 of JAJQGU010000056.1, read as the reverse complement.
GAAGCCATCCTGCACGGCGGCGTCATGCGACTTTCCGGGGCGGACGCCGATGATGACGTTCACTCCCGAATCGCGCATGCAGAGAGCTTGGGCGCGGCCCTGGGCTCCGTATCCGATCACGGCGACGGTCTTGCCGTTCAGCACACTGAGATCAGCGGCGTTGTCATGAATGATATTCATAATTCTGATTGGTTAAAACTCCCAAACATCGGTTGTTTGGATGGATTTAAGATATCAGCGTTCTCCCCGCACGGCAAGCGTTTTTCGGCAGGATGCCCTCTTTTTGGGACAGGGCGGGCTTTCTTCTTGAACTGAAGGGACGGATCTGGCAGAATGCCCCCCGGCATGAAAGTGATCACCATTTACGGGAGCAAAAGCGATCTCCCCTTTATGGAGCCTGCTCGCGCCTATTTCAGGGAAAACGGCATCGCCCACGAAGAGGCGGTCTATTCCGCCCATCGCGATCTTCCGGCTCTTCTGCAATATCTGGGCAATCTGGAAAAGAGCGGAGAGAAGGCGGTGATTCTGGCGGTAGCGGGTCTTTCGGCGGCACTGCCCGGCGTCGTGGCCGCTAGCTGCTCTCTGCCGGTGATCGGCGTGCCGGTGCCCGGCGGCCCCCTGAACGGCGTCGACGCATTGCTGGCCATTGCGCAGCTGCCCGGCGGAGTGCCCTGCGCCTCGGTGGGCCTGCACAAGAAGACTCCCGTGAACGCGGCCATGTTTGCCCACCGCATTCTGACGCTTGCCGCATAGGCTCGCTTCCCTCATGAGTGACTCGTCGGACATCATTCTGGACAAGGGGGGCATCGCGCTCGCCCTCGATGAAATGGCCGCCCGGATCGCCGCGTCCCGGGCGCCGGAGCCGTTGGCTCTCGTGGGGCTCCTCAGCCGGGGCGACATCGTCGCCCGCCGCCTCGCCAGCCGCCTCGAAGCCTCCGGCAGGGAGGCGCTCTGCGGAGCCATCGACATCTCGCTCTACCGGGACGACATGTTCAATCTCGAGAACCGCCCCGCCCTGCGCTCATCCGATCTGCCGTTTTCAACGGACGGCATGCGCTTGGTACTGGTGGACGACGTGCTCTTCACGGGCCGCACCGTCCGTGCCGCGCTGAACGCTGTCTTCGACTACGGACGCCCCGCTCGGGTGGAGCTGGCCTGCCTGATCGACCGCGGCGGGCGCGAACTGCCTGTCCGAGCCGACTATGTAGGTCTGACGCTGAACGATCCCGCACGCCCCGTCAAATTGAGTCTGGAAGAGACGGACGGCGTCGATCGCGTGATATCCGCCCCCTTACAACCATGAACTCCCGCAAGGATCTGCTGACCATTCGGGCACTGAGCGACGAGGACATCCGCACCATCCTCGATTCCGCCTCCGCCATGAAGGAATTGTTGACGAAAAGCGTGAAGAAGGTGCCCGTGCTCAAGGGAAAATCCGTTCTCACGCTCTTCTACGAGCCCAGCACGCGCACGCACTCGTCCTTTGAAGTGGCTGCCAAACGCCTCTCCGCCGACGTCACAAGCTTCACCGTCTCCCAATCTTCGGTCGTGAAGGGTGAAAGCGTGCATGACACGATCGACACCCTCCAAGCCATGAAGATGGACTACATCATCGTGCGCCACAAGAACAGCGGCATTCCCGCCGTCATCGCCCGCCACACGCGCGCCTCGGTCGTCAATGCGGGGGACGGCGCCCACGCCCACCCTTCGCAGGCGTTTCTCGACGCTTTCACCATCCGTGAAAAATACGGCTCGATCGCCGGCCGGCGCGTGGTGATCGTGGGGGATATTCTGCACTCCCGCGTCGCGCGTTCGACTTCACTGATTCTCAAGCGTCTCGGCGCGGAGGTGGCTTACTTGGGGCCCGGTTCCCTGGTGCCTCTCGAGCGGCATACCGGCATCCCCCGCTTCACGCATTTCGATGACGCTTTCTCGTGGAGACCCGATGTCATCTATCTTCTCCGCGTCCAGAATGAGCGCATGGATTCCCCGTTCTTTCCCAACGCTCGGGAATATCACCGCGTCTACGGGGTGACGGAAGAGCGCCTCAAGCGCATCAGCGACCTTGATCTCGCCATCATGCACCCCGGCCCCGTCAACCGGGGTGTCGAGCTTTGCGATCTAGCCATGGAATACCGCAACTGCCTCGTCAACAAACAGGTGGAAAACGGAGTCGCCGCCCGCATGTCCATTTTGTACCATCTCACACCTCACACGCGTCAAGTATGAAAAGCAAGTCTCCTCTCTATGTGACCGGAGCCCGCGATATCCTGGCGGGAGAATGCGTCGACCTGTTTCTGGCGGACGGCGCGGTGGCGGCCGTCGCTCCCGCCGGCGGCATGAGGGTGCCTCAGGGCGTGACGGCCGTCAACGCCATGGGCAAGCTGATTCTTCCCGGCCTCTTTGATCTGCACGCCCGCATTGGAATCACCAGCAAGAGCTTGACGGATTGTGTGAGCTGCACCTCCCAAGCGGCGCGGCAGGGCGGTGTCTCCGGGATCCAGTGCATGCCGGATCTCTCGCCTCCCCTCGACGGGGCGGCACAGATCGCCAGCCTGATGGAAATTGTCTCCTGCCGCTCCGAAATCGAGATCATTCCCGCCGGCTGCCTCTCCCGCGGCATGGAGGGGGAACAGCAGGCGCCCTACGATTCACTGCGCGGCAAGGGCGTGCGCATGATCACCGATGCCGGCCGCTTCCCCCGCAATATACTAATGCTCCACCGCGCCATGAAATATGCCGGGGAACTCGGCCTCACGTTCGCCCTGCGCGGCGATGTCCCCGCGCTCACGGAGAAAACCTGCGCCCACCCCAGCGTCACTTCCTATCGTCTGGGTCTGCACGGCTCACCCGCCTGCGCAGAGGAGATCGGCATCGACACGGTCATCCGTCTGGCGGCAGACGCCGGCGCCGCCGTTCACATCCAGACGGTCAGCACGGGCGCCGGAGCCTCAATCATCCGAAGGGCAAAGGAAGCCGGACAGGCCGTCACGGCCGAGGCCGCTCTTCATCACCTGCTGTATACCCATGAATGCATGGGAGACTACGACACCAACTTCAAGACTCTCCCGCCCCTGCGCGATCCCGAGGACTGCGCCGCGCTTCTCGAGGCTGTGAACAACGGCGTCATCGATTGTCTCACAGGCGATCACAGCCCGTGCATCCCTTTCTTCAAGAAGCAGGATTTCTGTTCCGCGCCCGCAGGCATGATCACGCTGGACACTTGGCTGCCCGCCCTCTACACTTTTCTGGTGAAAGACGGGCGCCTCAGCTGGAAGAAGCTGTTGGAAGTGTGCGCGTTCAACCCACGCCGCATCCTCGGCCTCGAGATTCCCGAACTGAAGGAAGGGGCGCCGGCCGATTTCGTGCTCTTCGATCCCGAGGGTCTCACCGAGGTCTCCCCCGCTTTCTTGAAAGCGGGCGCACTGAACACGCCTCTGCTCGGGAGCAGGCTCTCCGGCCGGGTATACCCTTTATAGCGGGCCTCCTATGATCATCTGGATTGTCAGCGACGGAAAGCGCGGCCACACCTCTCAGACCTTCGGGCTGGCCGAGGCGCTGCTGGCCGAGGCGGGGAGAAGAAGTCCGGGAGAAAACGGCGCGTTTCATGTCGTCAGCGTCGAAGGGATGAGCTGCGCCGCCAAATTCTTCTATCTGGGCAGAGATCTGGATCTTCCCCGCCCTGACCTGATTCTCGGCGCGGGTCACGGCGTGCACATCCCCATGCTTCACATGGCGCACCGCTTCAACGCCCTCTGCATGGTCTGCATGAAGCCGAGTCTGCCCGCCGCCTTCTTTGATCTCTGCCTCGTCCCCAGGCACGACCTGCCGGAGAACACGGGGATCACGCCCCACATCTTCCCCACCATCGGGGCGATCAACGGCATCAAGTGCGATCCCGGCCGGGAAAAGCGGCACACGCTCATTCTCATCGGCGGCCCCAGCAAGGAGTACGAGTGGGACTCCGAAATGATCGTCACCCAGCTTGATGACATCGCCCGCCACACCGCCACGCCCATGGTGCTCACCACCTCGCGGCGCACGCCGCAGGATTTCATTTCCGAGCTCGCCAAGACATGCCCGAGCATCCGCATCGTTCCCCTTGAACAGACGGATTCTTCCTGGGTGTCGCGCCACCTCGCCTCGGCCCGTGAGATCTGGGTGTCGCAGGACAGCGTGTCGATGGTCTATGAATCGCTCGCGTCTGGCGCTCCCGTGGGCATCCTGGACATGCAGCCAAGGCCGGAAAAGCCTTCGAGGGTGGCCCGCGGCCTGCAGATGCTGCTCCATGAAGAGCGCGTCACCCTCTACCGCACCTGGGCCTCCACCCATCGCCTCGTCAGGCAGAAAGAACCTCTTTTCGAAGCGGAACGCGCCGCCGGATACATTCTGGATCGCTACCCGCAATTGCTCACCCCCGCACAAGTCCCCGCGCCATGAAGATCATGCACCTGCTCCCCTCCCTCCAATCCGGGGGAGTAGAACAAGTCGTGCTCGAGCTCTGCGAAGGTCTCGCCGCCGCAGGGGCGGAGAATGTCGTCGTCTCCGCCGGAGGCGCCATGGTCAGGCGGCTGGAACGCACGGGCGCGCGTCACGTCACGATGGAGATCTCCCGCAAGTCGCCGCTCACCCTGTTTGCGATGCCTCGCCTGAAACGTCTCATGGAGGAAGAGGCGCCGGGCGTCGTCCATCTCCACTCCCGGGTTCCGGCATGGCTCGGATACCTCGCGTGGAACCGCCTGCCCCTCACCGCCCGCCCCGAACTCGTCACCACGTTTCATGGCTTCTACTCCGTCAATTTCTATTCGAAGATCATGACGTGCGGACGGCGCGTCGTCGCCGTCTCGCAGTGCGTGCGCGATCACATTCTCGCCGCCTATCCCGGCACACCCGCCGGGAAAATCCGCGTCATTCCCAATTCCATCGATCCGGCGCTGTACTCCCCCGACTTCCGCCCCTCCGGCGAATGGCTTGCAGAATGGCAGCTCCGCCATCCCGCGCTCCGGGGCAAATACACGCTCTGCCTTCCCGGCCGCATCACGCGCCTCAAGGGACATGAGGATCTCGTACCCATTCTCACGGCTCTGCGCGCACAGGGCGTCCCCGCCCACGCAGTCATTGTCGGGGAGACCAAGAAAGGCAAGGAAACCTATCGCCGGGAGCTCGCGGACGGCTTCGCCCGGGCGGGTCTTGCCGACGCGGTGACGTGGGCCGGCCATCGTACGGATCTGCGCTCGGTTCTCTGCGCCTGCGATGCCGTTCTCTCCCTCTCTCACGTGCCGGAGTCTTTCGGCAAGACTACGCTCGAAGCCCTGGCTCTCGGCCGTCCCGTCGCCGGCTACGCTCACGGCGGCGTCGCCGAACAGCTACAGTCGCTCTTCCCCGACGGGCTCGTGCCTCCCGGAGACACCGCCGCTATGGCTGCTCTTCTCGCCCGATGGCACGGCTCCCCCCCTGCCCCGCCCGCAGGGATCCCTCTTTCTTACCGGCGTTCCAACATGATCGAAGAGCACTTGAAGCTCTATGCGGAAGCCGCCGGCGCCCCGGACTGAAGGCGAGGAGGAGAGCTTTGCGCCGGAGTGCGGGCTCTTTGTCTGCCGCATGGCTCCAGATCTCCAGCCTTCCCAACTTTCTTCTTGCGGCAGGAAGCATCTTCCGCTACACTAGGGAAAGCGCAATGATTCGACTGAGGCGTTTTATTCCTTTTGCCCGCCGTGGGTTCCGGCGATTTTTCCTCGACGGGGCTATCGAGCCTATACCTTTGATTCACAGCGTAAAAGGATACAACGGCATAAAGGCGGCGCGGGACTTGAAGGCGGCTCTGGATGTCTCGCTCGTCGGGCTTCCTCAAGGGATGGCCTTCGCCGCCATGGCTGGGCTCGATCCGATCTATGGCATCATGGCTGCAACGGTGGGCACCTTTGTGGCTCCCTTCTTCACGAAATGCAGCCTGACGGTGAGCGGCCCATCGAACGCCACCTCGTTCATGCTGGCGAGCTTTTTCCTCGCCCATCCGGACATTCCCATAGAACAAAAGGCTGTTTTCGTCCCTCTGATCGTGTTCTTTGCCGGCTGTTTCTGCGTGGCCGGCGGTCTGTTCAAGATCACCGAACTGCTTCAATATGTAAGCCGGAGCGTACTCGTGGGGTACATCACTGGAGCAGCCACGCTCATTATTGCCTCCCAGGCATACGATGTGCTTGGTATCCAACGCAATGGCGGCAGTACGTTCTTTTCCATGTGCTCGGGGCTTGTGTCCGGCGTCGGGGAGGCGAGCTGGCAGGCTCTGCTGCTGGGATGTCTCTCACTGGTTCTCTTTCTCTTTCTGAAGAAATATTTCCGCGCCCTGCCCACTTTTGCTGTAGTGATGGCCGTCATGAGCGGCCTCAACTACGCGCTTTCGATGGAATGGGCAGGAGGGCTCTTTTCCGACGTGGCGATGCTGCGTCAATTCACCATGCAGGACCTTGTCTTCCGTGCTCCGGATTTGTTCGGCTCAGACATCTTCTCCCAAATCTTCCTTCTCTTTCCCATCGTGTTCGGCGTGGCCTTCCTTTCGACGCTCGAACAGACCGTCATGAGCAAGACGATTTCCGCGCGCACGGGCGAATCGTTGAATCTCAATCAAGACACCTATGCCGTCGGCCTCGCCAACATCGCCTCGTCGTTCACTACGTCGCTGCCTTGCTCAGCCTCTCTCACACGCTCGATGCTCAACTACACGGCCGGCGCCGCCACGCGTTTCTCGGGCGTTTTCTGCGGGCTGATCTGCTTGGGCATCACGTTCCTGCTGGCAGCTTATCCGATCATTTCCTATATTCCCCGCAGCGTACTGGCCGCTTTGGTGCTGGCCAACGCCATTTCTCTTTATGACCGCCGCTCGCTGCGCATCTGTTTCCGTTCCACGCCGGGCGACACGGCCGTATTCTGCGTCACCTGCGTCTCCGCTCTGCTCCTGCCTCTGCACACAGCGATTTTCATCGGCGTGGGCACGTCCATCATGATCTTCCTGCATAAAGCCGCCAAACCAGAACTGGTGGAATACACCGTGGACGACGCTGGAGAGCTTAGGGAAGCCATGCGCCGCGAAGAGCGCGTGCCGCAAATCTCGATCGTGCACGTGGAGGGAGATCTTTTCTTCGGTGCGGCAGAACTCTTCCGGAGCCAAGTGCAGCGCATCGCCGAAGATCCATCATTGGCCGCCATCATCCTGCGCCTCAAGAATGCGCGCAATCTGGACGCGACCTCTGTCTGGGCGCTGGAGGACCTCATCCGCTCCACCCGCGAGCACGGGCGCCACCTCATTATCTCCGGGATGAGCAAAGAAGTCTATCGCATTCTCCGCCGCTCAGGCGTGCTCCGCACCCTGCAGGAGGGCTGCAGGGCAGATGAACGCAACTTTTTCCTCTACACGCCTCAGAACGCCAATATTTCTACACGGAAGGCGCTCCTCCGCGCCCAACAGCTTCTCGGCACCAGCAAGGCGGATATCAGCATCTTCTTCAATCCGGCCAAAAAGCAGACTCTCTCTTGATCATGTGCCGAGAACGTTTTTCTTGGCGTCCACCCGCCGACCGGCCGCGGACGAGAAGTTCTCTTCCGCGGGGAGTTCATGCTATCTCATGAGGGAAGCCACTGGAGTAGAAAAAGAATGTTTTTGCGAGGATAGAGTTTCTTTTCTCGACGTAAAAAGGAAAATCTGGTATTCTAATCAATATGGACTGCGTTCTTGCGTTTCCTTTGACGCAGTTCGTCTGATATAATTATATTTCAATGCTTCTTATTATGGACACCGACATGAAAAACATTACGCGTTACACATATGAATTTGCATCATTCCTCGGCTGGAGGGTTGCTTTTTGTCGTCATGGCCGCCATCTTGTGCGATATTTCCCAGATCGCCGTTATGGCAGCAAAGAAGCATCGCTGCACGCCGCGATTGAATTGAGGGATAACGTTCGCGAGGTTCTCAAACAATTGGAGAACCTCCTTGAAAATAGGTTTGCTAAATTCTTGGAAACAGCGGAGCAATCCAAGAACAATCACTGCGTCAAAATTGACATCGGATTGAGCGCCGTATCCAAAGAACATGAAGAAGGAGGAACATCCTCAAGTGAAAGAAAGGAGAGAGGCTCCTCGCTCTGATCGAGAGGCGCGTCGAGCGTCGAATTCGGCGCATCCTTGATTCTCCGAATGTTTTTCCGCATGGGCGGCCATCTCTGCGGCAAGGATTTCTCGATGGCAAAGAATCATCAGGAGGTCACATCCCTGGGACATTGCTTTGAGGGGACGGCCTATTTGAAGGGGGGGGGGAGGAGGAAGAGCGGTCCCCATCTTGAAAAGCCTCGGAATTTGTGTCCTACAGGCGGCCTGTCACGAGATTTAGATAGACAAGCACCTCAATTGGCGTAATGATGTGCAGAGCGAACCTTTCCCTCCCGCGGCTATGCGGAAGGATTTCTTCACAAACATGAAAATGAACATCTTCTCTTTTTTGCGCAAGTGCGTCTTCTCCGCGGCGGTGTCTTTTGCGGTGGCCTCATGCACGGGTACAGCTCAGGCGATTCCTGATTACGACGAGATCGGGCGGCAGTTTTCCCTTGTCCTCCAGAATGCTCATTTTTCCCATACTCCATATGACAAGAAACAATCCGCTCGTTTTCTTGAAAGCTATCTGAAGAGCGTGGATCCCGCTCATCTGTACTTTACTCAGAAGGATGTAGATCTTTTGAACGACGTGTATGGGAAAAGTATGGGCGAATATCTTCTGGCTAGACAGACTTCCGCTCTGGCTCAGAAATTGTATGCTTTCTTCAGTGAGAAAGCCCTCGCTCGCATTGCGCGCGCCGAAAAGATCGTCGCCTCTTACCAGAAAGCCGAAAATGAGCTCGCTCAGGCAGAGCAGAAACTGGCCGCCGCCGAAAAGACCGGCGATCAGAAAGAGGCGGAGGATGCCCGCAGAAGAATAGCCCTAGCTCAGTCAAAGCTGCCTGATTTTACTGGCAATGAGACAATTGTTCGTTCGAGGCGCAAGGTCGGCTGGGCGAAGGATGATGAAGAGCTTGACGCCGTGTGGAACGCTCAGCTCAAGGAATATTTCCTTGCCGAAATGCTTCGGCGGGAGAATGTGGCAAGGCTAGCCAGAGAACAGGGCAAAGAAGACCCCTCCGCTCACGATCTTCCTCCGGCCGCCAAGCTGGCCGCCCGCTACAAGCGGATGAAGAACTCGATTCAGGAGGCAGATCTCGAAGACATGGTGACCAAGTTGCTGAGCGCGGTGGCTCACGTATACGATCCCCATACCGATTATATGGGGGCTCGTGAGGAACAGCGGTTCAAGGATATGATGGTCAATTCTCTCATCGGTATCGGAGCCTTGCTGCAGGCGGATGATGACGGCTCCACTAAAATCAACGGCATCGTGAAAGGCGGGCCGGCGGAAAAGAGCGGCGAGCTCAAGCTCGGCGATAAGATTATAGCCGTCGATGCCGATAATTCTGGACATTTCACGGATATTCTCTACATGGGCATCGACAAGGTGGTGGATCTTATCCGCGGCAAGGAAGGCGTATCCGTCGCTTTGCGCGTAGTGCCCGAAGCCAATCCCGGCGAGGTGAAGATTGTGCGGATTGTCCGACAGAAAGTCGAGATGAAAGATGAGTTTGCATCTGCTAAGATTATCGATATTCAATTAGCGGGGAAAGAAAAACACCGGCTTGGAATACTGACGCTCCCTTCGTTTTATGTAGATCTCGACGGTGGCGACGGCGTGCGCTGCGCGGCTGATGTCAAACGGATTCTGCGCCGCATGAACGCGGAGAATGTCGAGGGGCTCGTGGTGGATCTCCGCAGCAATGGAGGAGGTTCTCTGGAAGAAGTCCGCAGAATGGTGGGTTTTTTCACTGGAGCGGGACCTGTAGTCCAGATACGGGACTATCGGAACAATGTAGAAATTCTCCGTGTCTCCGGCAAGGCGATCTTCGACGGGCCCTTGGTGGTTCTCTGCAATAAATTGAGCGCCTCGGCCTCCGAGATCTTTGCCGGAGCCATGGTGGACTACGGACGGGCTATTCTCGCAGGGGACACGACGACTTTCGGCAAAGGCACGGTGCAGGTGCCCCGTTCTTTGGGGGATTTCCTCCCCTATTTTGCTTCGAAGGAAGGAGCCGGCATGCTCAAGGTGACCACGCAGAAATTTTACCGGATTTCCGGCAAGTCGACCCAACTCAAGGGAGTAGAAAGCGATATCGTCCTTCCGACTGCCTCGGCGGGTTTTGAAATTGGTGAAAATGTGCTTGATAATGCGATGCCTTATGATGAAATTCCCAAAGCGTCAAAATATGAGAAATCCATGAAATGGGTGAGGATGCTTCCTGAACTGCTTCGGCGCAGCCGGGCGCGGGTGGCGAATGACAAGGATATGCAGTATATGCAGGAGGACATCCAACGCTTTCGGGAACGCACCGAGAAGAACAGCGTTTCTCTCAACAAGAACCAGCGGGAGGAAGAAAACAACTTCCTTCTGCAGCGAAAAAAGGACATTGACCACGAACGCAAGATACGCTATGAAAGGATGGCGGAAGAAGATGCCGGCACGCTTACCATTTACCGGCTTTCCCTGTCTGATGTGGACGAAGAGGAACTGCCTCTGGCCACGAACGAGGACGAAGAGTCTTTCATGGATATGGCGGAAGATCCCGAGGACAAGCTTTCAGAATCGCCCGATTACCCATCGCACTTGGATCCTGAGCTTCGCGAGTGCCTGCACATCCTGCAGGATATGATCGACCTTTCCGAGTAGTCTTCTTTTTTCGATTGATCACTCGGCAGGAGCGGTTTGGAAGTTATTCCCATTGCCTGGCACCGTGAAAAAGGAAACGCTCGACAAGATCGTGGCGCGCATCGACCGGATGAACCGTGACGATGTGCAGGGGCTCATCATGCGCCTGGCCACCGACAAGGGGTTGTTTCAGGATGTGTTTGATGCCTTGCGCGATGGATTGATTCTATTCAATTGTTGGGGAGAGGCCGTGCTGGCCAACCGGGAGGCAGGCCGCATTTATGGATGCGCTCTGCGTGACCTTCTCAAGATTCCGTTTGAGACGCTCGTAGGCAAGACCTGTACATGGAAGGAACTGCAGGGCAGCGGTGTGGCGTTGACGCGGGATCTGCAGGTCAATTATCCCGAACTTCGGCATTACAATTTTACCATCACTCCTGTGGCAGAAGGACGGGAAGGTTATCTCCTCCTCATCCGAGACGATACCGAATCCCGCGCCTTGAACGAGGCCGATCGTGAGACGGAACAATTCAACACGCTGGCGCTGCTGGCGGCCAGCGTGGCCCACGAGATCGGCAACCCGCTCAATTCTTTGGGATTGCATATCCAACTCATCGAACGCAATCTTTCCTCGCTCCCAGAAGAATCCCGGGGAGCCATTGAATCGCTGCTCCGCACAGCGCATCACGAAGCAAAGCGCCTCGATTCCATTTTGAAACAATTTCTCCAAGCAATCCGCCCGACGCACCCTCGTCGCGAAAAACTGAATGTGAACACTTTGATTAAAGAGACACTCGAGTTGCTCACACCCGAAATCGCTTCGCGGGGCATTTCCGTACGTCTGAGTCTGAAGGATGATTTGCCCGCCATTGACGCGGATCCCGTGCAAATCTCTCAGGTCCTTTACAATCTGATCCGCAATGCGTATCAATCTATACCCAATTCGGAGGGCGGCATTTTCCTGCAGACAGATTACGGAGATGCCGAAGTTCGGATGATAGTCAGCGACACGGGAAAGGGGATTTCTCACGAAATGATGGGAACGCTTTACGAACCCTTCCGCTCTACGAAAAAAGACGGGCATGGTTTGGGGCTCTTGATCGTACGCCGTATTGTCAAAGATCACGGCGGTTCATTGGGGATTGCCAGCCGTCCTGGTCTGGGTACCACGGTGACGATTACTCTGCCCCGCTTCGATCGCGTGCAGAGACTGCTGCCTGGGTAAGCTGCAAGCCGTTCAGTGAGGTTTAGGCTTTGCTTTTCCTCTGCATTGGGGTATCTTCGGGGGCGGAATGGAAACCGAGATCATCGAAATAAATCCCTTGGAAAACGCCCGTCCGTTCTATCAAAAAGCGGCCGAGTTGCTGGCATCGGGCGGGCTGACGGCGATTCCCACGGAAACTGTATATGGCTTGGGAGCCGATGCCTTTCAGCCCGACGCTGTGGCGGCCGTGTTTGCTGTGAAGGAACGTCCATCTTTTGATCCGCTCATACTTCATTTGTCAAATGCGCGTCAACTGGATGAAATCACAGAGGTGCCCGAAGCTCTTCGGGAAACGGTCGATGCTCTGGCTGGGGAGTTCTGGCCGGGGCCGATGACTCTAGTCCTTCCCAAAAAAGGCGTCGTGCCGGACATCGCCACCAGCGGGCTGCCCACCGTGGCTGTGCGGGTTAGCGCCCACCCCGTCATGCGGGGCGTATGCAAGGCTCTGGGGCACCCCGTGGCGGCACCGAGTGCGAATCGCTTCGGTCACATCAGCCCGACGAGCGCTGAGGCTGTGAAGAAGGAGCTGGGAGGGCGCATTCCCCTCATTCTTGACGCCGGAGCCTGCTCCGAGGGGTTGGAGAGCACGATTCTTTTCCCCTTGATTGACGACCGGGGCAAACCCGCTGTGCGCATTCTGCGGCATGGTCCCGTCACGCGTGAGCGTTTGCGGGGCGTCGTCCGAGTACTCAAGAATCCTCGTCTGCCGGCGTCGGGGGGAGAGGAAGATGACGAGAGACCTGCGGCGCCCGGGCAGCTGACAAGCCATTACGCCCCCTCGAAGCCTCTTATTTTGGTTGATCCGAAAGAGCCTTTCGAAGCTCGGCCGGGAGAGTCCTATGGGTTGATCAGCTACAAAGGTGATTCCCCCCTTGCTAGACAGGACTGTTGGGCCGCCGTCATTTCTCTGAGTCCGGGCAGCGGACGTCTGGCCGAAGCGGCCGTGCGTCTTTTTGCCGTGATGCGCCGCATGGACGAAACGCCTGAAGTGGATGTGATTGTGGCCGAATCATTGCCTGAAACAGGGCTGGGTGTTCCCATGATGGATCGCCTCCGCCGCGCAGCCGCTCAGCGAGTCTAGCCACACCATCGGCTTGTCGATTGATTCTCTGAACGCGAATCGTTTCAACGTGTGCTTCTTTGCGCGGAATAGATGTCGAGCCGTCTTCCCCGTCAGATGTTACAACAGGGAACTGGAAATCTATTGATTTTACCCACCGCCCGTTTGTCATCTCTGGAAAGATATCTACCCTTTCGATAAACGCATTGACTATTTCTTTTTTGGCGGCATCGTCCCATGTCTGCATATCAGTTGAGGCGCATTGAAGAACATAATACGCATCTTCTATTGTGGCTTTCGCGTCTTTTGAATCCTTCAAATCACGGTTGACTTTCTCAATCTCGCTATCTACCTGTGCAATATCTGCGTACAGATTATCGAGCCGCCGTTCCATGTCCTCTACCTTGACATCATACATTGGATCCGTGTAATCCAGCCGGTCAATCTATCCGAACAGCCGGTCTTTTGCATAGACGTATTTTTCGCGGGATTGCTGCAGACCTTCCAGCCGTTGTTTCAATACAGCTTCATCTGTCGTCTCGTTCAGCACTTCCTGCATGATTTCCGAAAAATCCGCCCGCCGAACGCGTCACCGATTACAGCCATTACTTCCGCGTTGATTGCTTCCTGCAGGGGTTGCCGTCTGTATGTGCATGACTGAACCCCGCTGTGCTTTCCGGTTGCGGCAGACATAATAAAAGCAGTCTTTATAGTACGTCCCGTCTTTCTTTTTCTTTCTGTTTACAGAGCCGTACATTTGCGCACCGCATACAGGGCAATGGAGAATCCCGGACAAAACATGCTCATGCCCTAAACTGTGTGTTCTCTCATGCTTCTCGCCGCTCTCCTGACGTCTTGCCCGTGCCGCTTCCCACAGTTCATCAGAAATAATTGCTTCATGCTGTCCATCATACGCATCATAAGTATCTTGTTTCAATACCCTGTATTCGTTACGCTTTCCCGGAACCTTTTCATGCGACCTTCTGCCGTAAGCTATCTTTCCGGTATGCACCGGATTATCCAGAACATTTTTTATAAATGATATAGAAAATAAAGTATATTTGCCGTTCTGGCGCATTATCTTTCTATAGCCGTTATCATTGAGCCATTCAGCCGTGCCGTTGATACCTAATCTATCATTCGCGAACTTATCAAAAATAAGCCTTATAACGTCCGCTTCATCCGGGTTCACAACCAGCAACGCCGCGTTCCTTGTCTATCTCATAACCATAGGGAGCCTGTCCGCCGTTCCAGCGTCCTTCCCTTGCTTTCTGTTTCCGTCCTGCCATCGTCTGCACAAGTATGTTCTCGCGCTCGATTTCGGCAACGGCAGAAAGAATCGCGATCATCAGTTTTCCGGAATCCTTGCTGTTGTCGATATTGTCTCAACGCATATCAGATTTGTCCCGTAGTCCTGCATTAATTGCAGGTTTGATAATACGTCAGCCGCATTACGTCCGAACCGTGACAGTTTGAATACAAGCACAAAATCAACCGGATCCTCACCACTTTGTATCCGTTCCATCATTGCTTGAAACTCAGGGCGACCGGCGACATTCTTCCCGGATTTTCCTGCGTCGCAGTATTCCGAGACAATCTGCATATCCTGATAATCTGCGTAGCCGTGTAACTTCTGTTTTTGCGCGTCCAGGCTGTAGCCGTCAACCTGTATCTCCGTAGATACACGGGTGTAAATATAACAACGTCTCTTCTTCATTCTATTGTATCCTTTTACTCCTGTTCCTTGCTATTATCTACGGTCTTCATTAAATCTGTAAGTGTTCTGTCATTCGTTTTCATGTTGCTATCTCTCAGTTATAATTTTTTACAAATCAAATAATTTCCGCATCTCTGCATCCATTGTTCTGTTCTTTGCATATTTCAGGGTATCGCAAAGACGAATGTTATTCTTTTCGATGTGTATCTCATCACTGAATCCGAGAATATAACGCAGGCAAATACGATATATGATTTCTGTCAGCGCACAACCGTACACTTGCTTAGCAAAGATAAGATTCAGCCTTTCAGCGCCATCAGGATAAAGTGCCTTTATGTGTTTGCTTTGGTAGAGCCTTGTTACAATTTCCGTTATATACATTCCCGACTTCATATACAGGTCGGCGAAGGTTGCATCCGGGATTTTCCTGTTCAAGCCTGTCCTCCATATCCTGCACAACCTTTTTAGGCGTAGAAATCTGGTTTGTACGCTGCGGAGGAATGTAATCAAAAATATCTCCCTTGTGATCCGGTTCGAAGTAATTTGCAAGGTCAGCCCGCCTTTTCAGGAACTCCTGAACAGCGTCGTTGAAATTGATCGAGTGTCACACCCTGACCGTTCTGCGGATTTGACAGTAACCGCTCAGAAGACCTCTTCCGGTACAAGTGTGTCAAAGCTCGCAAGGGTAGTGCTTTCATCGCCGTAGGCAATAAGGAATGCAGGAATCGTATGGAAAAATCCGCGCAAATGGTCACGGACACTTCCTTCAATGCATCATATGCTAAAGCATTTACTCCAGCAATTTCCGACAGAGATAACACTGAAATGCTATTTTCCAGCCTTTGGCGCAAAGATTTCACTTTGAGTCAATTTCGCATAATTGGGGACAATTCCTCGGTACTGTTCAACGCACATGGTTGCATATCGCACAATCTGCTCATCATCAATTTTTTCGCTAGCATACAGCCTTTGCACAGCAAGCGTTCCTGCAACCAAAAAGGTTGATTCTCAGCCATTAGGCAAACTGTTTGTATGCATTTTCAACAGAGTATATATCCGAAGTTTCCAATCAATACCCCTCCCTTAAACATGCTGTATTCTGTCTGTGTTATCACGTATAATCTGCACCAACGATTTAAATTAGGATGGTGAATATACATGATATCAGGCCGTAATTACAAATGAAGTGGTTTATGCGTCTGTCCGGAATTTTCGATTTATACAAATCAGTTAATACTTGCTATTACTAATCATTAGCCGCATTTAGAAGCATCTCTCTGTACTGTTTCAAAACGCAGTCTGGGTCAACAATTCTTATTGCTCGAATGGCGACGTAGCATATTTGCATTTTGAGTATTTGTTAATGCAAGCAGTTTTGCAATAAGGGCCTCACTTTTTCGCTGTGTTATAAATTTAGAAGATGCAACAGCATCTGCTAAAATCTTTAATTCCGTTGTGCTGTAAACTTGACCATCATAATAGTATTTATTTTGGGCTGATTCATAGTGTTCGATATGGAGCCCGCAATCATGTAAATGCTTAAATCATCACTGATTGTATTTCTTGTTACGGTGAGGTCATATTCATTCTTAAGCATCCTTATGAGTTCCATAGTGGACATTGGATGCTCTGCATCTGTATTATGAACAAGGTATTGATACAGATACAATAGTCTAAGTTTACTTCTGTTGGCCATAGCAGCCCCCTATTGCTAGCTAGACTTCAGAATCTTAATCAGGGCATTTCCGATTTTTCTTACTTCTTCTTCGGTATTATCTTTGCTCAATGACACACGAATTGTTCCAAATGCGTATTCTTCCGGTATTTTCATTGCTTTTAGAACATGCGATATCTGCGTGTTTTGACCGTCACAGGCCGACCCGGTTGAAACACATATACCAATCAAATCAAGCCTGTGTAGCAACAATTCTCCCTGTGCATCTTTGAATGAAAGGCTTATATTCCCTGGTGTATGCGTTTTTGCGCCATTTCTCAAATAGTCAACTTTGGCATCGTCTAACATTGAAAGAAGAATAGACTCCAGCTTTAAAAGATAATTGCCCGTTTCTTTTAGATGTGAACAGCAGCACTTAAGCGCTGTAGCCATTCCGACAATTGAAGCTATATTTTCAGTTCCGGCACGCTTTCTAAACTCTTGAGCACCTCCGTCATTTAACGGAGGAATATCTAACCCGCTTTTCACATAAAGGAATCCAATTCCTTTAGGACCATTAAATTTATGCGCAGAAGCAGACAACATATCTACTCCTAGTTCTCTAACATTAATAGGAATATGCCCAACACTCTGCACAGCATCCGAATGAAAGAGAGCACCTTGTGCATGTGCAATCTCCGCGAGTTCGGATATCGGTTCTATTGTTCCAACTTCGTTATTGGATAGCATTACAGAGACGAGCTTTGTTTTACCTGTTATTAAATTTCTTAAAGCGCTCGGATGAACAACTCCTTCTCTATCTACAGGTAAATATTGTATAGACAGACCGAATGCAGTCATCGCATTAACTGAATGCAAAACGGCATGGTGTTCAATCTCCGATGTAATTAGTTCCGTTCGCTCCGGGAAAAGGCCAGCCGCTCCCTTAATAGCCCAATTGTCGCTTTCAGTGCCACCGGATGTAAAAAATATTTCATCTGGCGATGCGCCGATAGAACATGCTACAGTTTCTCGTGCATTTTTAAGAGCTATTTTTGCGGGGTGTGCAAACGAATACGGCTGTGAGGCATTTGCATACTGCTCCATCAGAAACGGCTTCATTGCCTCGAAGGCTTCAATATTCAGTTTAGATGTCGCGGCATTATCCGCATAGATGTACTCTTTCACAATCCGACCTCACTTAAAGAGGGTACAACCCTCGTCCTTAAACTCTTCGATTTTGGTTTCCAGCTCTTCAGTAGTTACTTCCAAGTACTCAGCTAGGCAATCAATACAATAGAAATTGACTGCTTTTGGATTAATCAGTTTTTTAGTTAGACCAACCTCGTTTCTCGTCAAGGCTGCCTTTCCGCAAACATAACAGCTGAATTCTTTCATTTTAATTACTCACCAAACTCTCTAATACCAAACATTGGAAGGTCTTTGCCGCTGTATTCTACATCAAGCAAGCCAAGCTGGTACTTAATTGTATCCCTCATTTTTCTGGCCCTATCTAGGCAATAGCGTCTAAATTCTCTGGTTGAGATATCGGAAGCACTTTGTACATGGGGGAATAGGAGTTTTAAGTATGCTGTTGCGATTCTTTTTACCGCCTCCGTGTCTCTTGTATCCGCGCCATCGGGTACAATTACAAGATCGTCAACAATACTGCGGTAGGTCATGTCATCTCTCAGTTCATGCATAATTGAGCAGAAATATTCAGAGTTCAGCGCCCACCCATCGATTTTCAAATCATCATTCATTCTCGGGATATGCCACCCCTTGATGAATCCATGAAATCTTTCAATCAGTGCTGACTCATGGAAGATTACCGGCAACTCCGTAAACATATTACTGTATCCGTCCGCATCCATAATTTCCTGTCTGATATTTCCGCACAAAACTACGCCTGCATAGGCCACACCCTGGTAATCACCGACTGTGAATTTGCCATTCTCCATGTATCCCTTCAGTGCGCCCCGCATTTCATCTGTATCTGTAAACGAAATAGTTTGAACCTCGTCTAGTGTAACGTAGTCACATGCAGATATCAGACCTTCTTTTCGTTTAGTCTGATCATAGAACATCTTGGCTCTACTCATTGTTCCGCCGCTGGAAAGCCATCCGTACCTGCTTACATTTCCAAATAGATACGATTTCCCAGTGCCTTTCGGTGCCAATTCAATCAGATTCAGTCGTTTTTCAACAAAAGGAAGCAGTCGAGTAATCATAGTTAATTTTTCTTCTTCCGACTTATATCCTTTAGCGTTATAGTCAACAGCACCAAGAATGGCATCAAGCCATTCCTCGATAGTAAACTCGCTTCTGGCATCCTTATACTGATCCAGGTCAATCTGATAAGGGCAGAAATTTTTAAAAGACACCAATTTTATTTTTCCATCCTGTGATGTCTTGCCTCTGGAGCGCTTGGATTCATATTCAAATTCGATGTCAAACTCTTCCGGAGAGCGATAACCTAGTTCGATCATTCCCCAAATATCTCCGCCATGAACTAAGTCTTCTTTGCAAGCATCCCATACATCACTTTCAATAATGGTTTCCTTGTATCCAAGGCCATAATCTGGCAGTGCAAAAGATACCTCTCCGGTCTTAATGTCAATATTGACAGAAACCTTAGCTAAGAATTTTACACGCTCACCCTCAACAATGACTCGGTTCTTTATTGAAATCCAATCATCTTTTCTGGGAATATACTTTTTTACAAAACGGGTTAAATCATCCCGGTCAAAATTTCCTTCATCGTCTTCAAATTTCTTTAGAAGCCAGTCACGCATAAAAGCCGGCAGACTCAGTGTGGAAAAAAAATTTGTCTTTTTTAAATCTTTATAGACGACCATTTCATCGAAACAGTCTCTGAGTTTATCATCACAATTCATCAACGTGCCTCCTTAAATCAGATCATCGAAGTCACTGACTACAGCAGCCATTTTACCCTTTACGTTGAATCTTACGTTTCCAACTAAATCGTCACCATCAAATACATTGGCGGATATATCTTTTTTAGCGCGTTTAATGTCCGGCATATCAACGGCGAAATGTGTTGCATCTTTGCAAACCGCCTTGTAACGCTTATCTCCAATGACAATACTCACGTTCTCAGAGGTCTTTATATCCGAAATGTAGAGATTAATTGACGTTCCATTATGACGGTCAGCATAAATTGAGTCAGGCTTAATAACCTTAATATCAACAATATTAGATTGCTTTTTGAGTTTAAGCGTAATGACAGGCACAATCACTTCTTCCAGCGATGCCCCTCCATGCACTTCAACATTGGCGGCTCTACTGCCCTTGAATCGTCCGTAATCTGCCAGCACTAAATATCCATTTTCTAAGATTGCATAGGGCAGGTCACAGCCATCAAATTCTTTGCAGCAACGGCCGGAGTGTTCGCCTTTTGTATCAGTTTCATACTTTTCTTCTTGGCGCTGAATTACCGCAAGTCGGGATGCGCCATGGTCACTTGCAATCACAAAGGTCTTACATGTATGCATTGCCAGTTTGGTAGCAGCCCTATCGACAGCACATTCAATCACTTTTAGCTCAGACACTAAATGGATAGGAGCATCACATTTTTCAAAGCTATACCCACCCTTAGCCTTGTGCTTGATATCATCCAGTTTTTCCTCTTTAAACTTTGAACCAGGCCAGTTCTCATAGAATGACTTATTAATGGATGTAATGGTCGGTAGTTCTGCATATGTAATATCTACATGCATTGCTAATCCTTTTTTCTCCACGAGAGCTGTTATATAGGGTAAAAATTCCACCCCTAGTGCATCGATCCAGTACAGAAAGGACGATTGTTTTTCAGTTATATTCAAGATCGCACTGTCGCGTGTTTCTAGTCTGGTATACGGCAAATCTTTAGCGTTTGATATGACTTGCTCAAGAAACTCGTCATCGATATAATTTTTAATCTTCCTCATTCGATATTGCTTAAAATACTGCGTAAGCAATTCAGAAAGGTCTCCACAATCGAAAACATAATCGGCCAGATACTGTCTCAGTGCAGGATATATTGTATTAATCTCTTCGATGTAGCCATGCTTGGAGATCCACTTTATAATTTCGGAGCATTCCAGATCAGTTGTGTCTGTAAAGCGGTAAATGCTTTCCTCTGGATCTACCTCATTCGCATGAACAAAAATAGCAAGGTCAGACTCAGGAAATCCACTAATTAGCTTCTTCCTGTCCCAGTAAAATTGTTCATACCTGGGATCTGACCTATCCACACCAATGATTAAATTAAGAATGTTGTTCTTAAGCAAGTCAAATTGCTCTGTCATTTCAACAACATACTTCAGGTATTCATTCTCTATCTTGTCGATGTACTGCTTAAGGAAAATGAAGTAAAGCCAATTGCGAAATTCTAATCCAGCACATTTCAGATAGAGCTTATCCTCTATATCATTGGTTATGTTGTTCTCGGTATATACAGTGTCAAGGCTTTTCTTTTTAGAAAGCTCTTGAAAAAGCCTATTCCACTGATCCTCAGTTCCATATTTCTCCGCAATATCAAAATCCTTCAGCGTATTAACAAGCGCTTCATAAGCGGTATTGATACTTGAAACGGGATAAATGGAATCTCGAAACTCCATGTTCGTATTTACACTGCAAATTCCAGCTGCACCGTCTTCCAACCGACGCAACAATCCCTTTACGCCGTTTGCGACATCGTCTTTGAGCGAATATTTCATTCTGGAGATGGAGACCATTGAAAAAGCATTTGGAGTAATGTGCACTCTTTTTTGCGCAGACAATCTGATGTCATCGTTGACCATGCTATCTACTTGAGACCTAACCGACCTTAACAGTAAAATAACGCGCGCAGTTCCAAGTGTAGTGTTTTTCAACTGCCTCAAAGTCTGCTCCGCAAAAACAGATCCTCTCAGTGCCAAGTATTCTCCAAGCCCAATTAAGACATGTTTATTTGTGTTGCAATCAATATCCAAGGTTCTGAAATGGTCAATAATATCGACTAAATCCGGATATTTATCATCCCTAGGGCAGAAATCACTGACTCGATCAACCACAATGCCTCTCTGCTTTAATTCCGAGAGAATCTCCGCATAATCATCATCACCGACAGCATAGAAAAAGGGGGTTCCCTGTGCACTCGCTATGTATTTTTCGACTTCATTACATAACATGGCCTTTATCTCCCTCCGTTATTGATAATTTTAACTCCTAATTCCATATCTTTAGAAACCAGCATTTTGAGCCAATCTCTCAATTCATTTTCCTTCATAGAATCGATGGTACTGATGGCATTATCGCTTCCGCCTGCGTTGTATTCCGCTCTGGCCATGGATTCGATTTTTTTGCGAACAGTTGGATCATCCGTCCAATCATATACGTCCACTGCTAAATTTTCCAGCGCAGTCCGAATGGGGTTGATATCAGGAAGCAATCTTGCGTAATATCCAACAATGCGTTCCATAAAGCGCTTGTTCCGGAACTCATCGCTCTCGATTTTCTCGAAGAAGGTAGCATTTTCCAAGAATTCCAGTGCATACCGAATTTCAGCTTCGGTTTGCACCGTGCTGTTTAGCGTAGCAAATACCTTCTTGGCGGTTGCATAAGTATCCTCATCAATACAGCAGAGAATCGGTGTCCTGTGTTTTTTAGACCATTGATGTGGATTCTTTGTACCTCCTGTCTTTGTGCTCCAAAGCTCAAACAACTGCGCCTTGATCTGATTCTTTCGTGAATCTTCAGCGGCTTTTTTCACTGTTGCATTGCTCTTTGTCGCAGACAGCACAAACATATCATCCTTGATGGAATTTTTGATATCTTCGATTTCAACTGTGTTGAATCCCTTTAAATAAGGACTATAAATAGTTGAAAATACCGAAACTGTATCTGCCAAGATATCTCTGATTTCCGTGGTATGCTCTGTCATTTCGTCAAGAAGTTGCTTCATGATATCCGGCAAAATGTCTTCATAGTTGACAATCATAAGAAGATATCCGAAGAATTTCTTGAGAGCAGGATATGTTGTCTGGACGGCTTCACAAGAGAATCCGATGAACTTCAGAAATTCTCTCCACTCCTTAAATGCATTTTCTTTTGAGCTTGTCGATACATTGAGCATCAGGTTCGTATTTTTTACAAACTCATATTCTGTGGTCAGTTTCCGGATTTCATCTTCTCCGGTAGATGCAATCCACTGTGCAGAATGCTTTACGCTAAATAGCTTCTTAATATCGCTGAGCACATTGCCAGACGCATTGATTTCCTGCGCGAGTGTGAGCAATCTTCCACCATCAAAGTGTTCCAGGAAAAGTTTCATACCCTGCTGACAATTATCTGCAGTGATCAAGTTCTTCAGATTTTCCGCACTGGTTTTACGTTGCATAGCAATGCTGCCAATCTCGCTTGCGATGCCATGCGCAACCTTAGCTTCACTCTGAACGAGTTTTATGTATTTTTTGACAATATCATATACTCCTGTATTATCGACTTCTTCTAACGTCCATACAGGATACACAATCTCGCGCATCCTTGCCTGAATCAGGGATCCCGCCTGTGCAGGCGAAGCGCAGGAATTCTGAGCAACACCCCAAGCAGTTTCTGTAATTTCATAGAAGGCTTTTTCTTCCGGTGTCAGACTGACAATGTATGTCGTTTTTGACTTTCCGTTCATATAGTTTCCAATCATTTCAGAAAGCTTGTCCGGAGTCATGGATTCGCTGGCGCCTGCAGAATCCTGGAAACGATATGGATCTGTCTTATATTCTTTCAGCAGGAAGCCAACGACAAATGCAGTTACATTGCAAGGTGCAAAGCCGTATGTACTTTCCAGAAAATCGTAAATTTCATCAATAGAAACACGCCCGCCAGCCTTAAAAGACTGCTCAATCATGGTATCGATTGACTTCTTGATGATAGAAACCGGATCTGACGCTAATTCGCTGTCTTTCCAATAGTTTTCCCGCTTCCAAACTTTGCCAAGAACTGACTTTTCACATCCGGCGATTAATCCCTTGATTTCCAGAACATCCATGCCGTATTTCGCAACAGGCTTGGGCTGGGTCAACTTCAGCTGGGTTTCGGTCAATCCCTTCGTAAAGTCGAATGTATATTTGAAGCACTTTAAAACAATCGTCTGCAGAATTGTGTGCACAGAAGCAGCCCCGGTGGCTTTTTCTCCACCTTGGTTATCATACGTCCAGACGATGAACTGACCGTCGTGAATGCGATCCTTCCATGTGCGATCAAGAACCTCTTTGGCCTTCCTTGCATTATCCTCAGACTGCGACTTATTATTGCCGTTGTAGTATATAGACATAGCAGAGTAATCAACATATTTTTCAAATTCTTCTAAGCCAAGAGGCGAAGAAAGCGCATCGATCACGGTGATATTTCGATATGCCGCATTGCCCATGTTTTTTTTGATAAGATTACGGAAAGCTTGTGCTTCTTCCTCTGTCTTTGCCAGTGCAAGCACTGCGTAAAAATGCCAGTTCAAATCCTTGGCCTTGAGTGCATCCATCGATTTGACAAAATTTGTTATTGTCACAACCGGCAACGCACCGGTATCCATACTCCGGGCATAACGGAGGCGAAGAGGCGGCGTGAGGCCCAATGCAGTCGGCAATTGCTGTCCCTCAGCAATAAGCTTGTCGATGTTTCCTCTTTTTCGAACTTCTTCTTTAAGCCGATCAATCTTGGCCCCATCGCCGGCAAGGATCGCCACGGAGTATGCCTTTTTACCATCAGCAACAGGAGTCTGAATCAGCACGCCTTTCGTCACAAGAGCCTTGGCGATGCTCTTGCATTCGTTCTCGTACTCCTGGGCGTCACCTTCAAAAGCGTAGCTTAGGTTCTGATCCGTAGGCTTTAAAAGGGGAACAGATCCGCCTAGTCTCTGGTCAACGGATTGCATAATCAAAATTGTTTTAAGTACAATTTTCTCCTTTTCCTGTAGGTTTGTCTGCTGCGGGAAAGTATCGAGGATTAACTTGATGTCAGAGGACAGATAGTCTTTTCCCTTGTCGTAAAAGAAATCCCAGAGCATATCAATGGTTAGAAAAGCTCTATCCGAAACCGGGCTGGTGTTCTGAATAAACCACTGGAAATCCTGAACATCCAAGTCCTTCGGCGTTTTAATAAAATCGAACATACTCCGCTGGTTTGACTGGAAAGCGGAGGCAATGTTCTTCAGCACCAATGCAGCCATGGGCTGGATCGGCAGCATATGCTGCATGATCCGCTCGTCCTTTACATCGGTAGCCTTCATAACCGCATTTCTGGAATCCGGCACTCGCGCACTCAGATCCCCGGTCATACTGTCCCAAGCGTCTTTCGCTGCATGAATCACGGAGAAAGCATGCCCGGCAAGTTCAAAAGCAATGTTAGGAGGCAGCGTAATTCCCACCTTGTTGAATCGTTGCTGCACTACGCTCATAGGGCCATCACTGGACACGGAGGCACCTGCGATAGAAGAGATTGGGTGCGTCACAATCACAAAATAGAAGTGTGTTTCCTCGCACAGCGAAACAATCTTCTGGAACTCATCCAATGAATTTCTGTTCTGTCTGAAAAAGTCACTGAATTCGTCCCAGATCAGGACGATTTTTGTCTTGTTATTGGTTACAACATCCTTAATCCATTTGCAAAGAGAATCCGCCGTCAAAGAAAGGGCAGTAATACCCTCTTCCGCAGCGAGCTTAAAAATGCTGTCCATAAGGCCGGATACATCAGAACGCTTTTTCAGCGTGTTGATAATCTCGTCAGCGGTAGACTGAGAAAACTGTGCCATCCACTGAGGCTTCAGAAGCAGCGTATTCACGAAGCTGTTATGCGCGGGATCTTCTAGCCATGCAATTACACTTTCCTTCAGAGTGTTCTCACCCTTATAGGAATCCGGAATCTGATCCAAAGAGGCTTTAATGCTTTCTTGTACAGCAAAAAAGAGCTGCTGCGGAGTGGTGATACTGCCGGAAGCATAGCGATAGGCGGTCATAACACCGTGTTCTTTATGCCCGAGGAGTTTCTTCTTTAAACCGGAATATTTTTTCAAGGAAGCATACTTATCCCAGTATGCCTCAAATTCTTCCGCAGAAACATCCAATAGTTTCTTCAGTGCATATGCACACTGAGACTTACCGGTTCCATATGCGCCATGAATCCACAGGGAGCGATTGGTCGTGCCACCAAGCATTTTTTCTGTACTGTTTAACAGCTCGATAAAAGTCTCATGCGGATAGGTCGCACTCCAGTCCACGCCTGCATTGATTGCTGACTCATCAATACAAGGGAAATAAACCTCATTAACATTGAAATATTCACAATATTTTTTTTCGTTATTGCTACTCATATCATATTTCCTCCTCAAAGAGTTTTAAGACATCGGCGGATGTTTTTTCTCTCAGCGTAATTGTCTGAAGATCATTGGTATATGTTGCGTTGATAAATTCCGGGTACTGTGAGGAAAGACCTAACAAAATAGAACGCAGCTCCTCCTCGTCGTATAAACCAAAAAGGCGAATTGGGCTGACACCGTCTCGTTCTATAGAATCATCGAGAAGGTACGAAACGGTAAATTCCGAATCCAAATTACATTTCTCTGCAAATTTGTAGAGTGCATAGAGAACTACTCTATTGTCGCTAATAGAGCACTTTAATCTAACCAAATCATCGTCATCAGACACATACCCAAAGTTCAAATTGTTTCCGAATGGAGTGTCAACAATTCTCTTATATGCTTTGACAATAGATTTTGCGTCCTTTGGCTTTACATCAAGAGCAACAAGCATGTCTTCGACTTGTTTTCTCTCGTAATAAATATCGATATCAAAATTATTAACATACCATGCAATCTGAGGATTATCCATGGCCAAGTTAACAATCATGAGACCCAACGCAGTATCTGTCTCCCAGCCAATTTCAGAAATAAGTTCAGCAAAGGGCGTAAAGTGATTTTTTTCATTAAGACCAGCATCACGCAAAAAGCGTCGGAACATATCGTACATCATAGGCCCCAGCGAATGTTCAGTGAAGAAATCTTCTTTTAAATTAAAAAATGAAACAAGCCAATCGCGTTTAGGGGCATGATCAGCAAATGAATTTAAGCTTTTCATAGACTTTCCTCCTCCTTGCGGATGCCGTAACGAATGAAACAAGAGGCACCCACTATCTATCATATGACATTGGTGGCAATGAATGCAGTTTTCTATATGGACTTTTTCATTATTAAATTTAATACATCCATTTCTGCAGTTAGTCTCGCACACGCGACATGCACTACAATAGCTCGCTTTGCGAAACACTTGGCGAAAAAGTTTCACAAATTTGGGGGACTCCTTGGCATAACGTGCAGGAAGTGAAACCAAATAACCTTTGGCGTTTTCTGAAACAGTAAATTCATAACTGCGTTCATCAAACATGATAGTATACCCATGCGGCGTTTCTAAAATATCTCCAATAGTTTTAATCCATTCTCTCCAATCAGAAGATGGGGAAACTACCGAAATGGTAATGCAGTCGCCGCGTGTCGATTCAATGCATCTGAATGGATTATCAGCTAAATCTCTCCCGTTTTTTCTGGCATTCCAACCACCGTTTGTAACATAAGAGATTCGTTTCTCTTTATCCTTTGAGTTATACGAATCTGCGATCCAATTAACATATTGATCTACTTCCTGAATGTAGGAGCAGTGCCTAAAATAATCACTAGAACCTCCACCCATTGGGCAAAAAAGGCATCCAGCTCGAGAATTGCCTTTTTTATAGGCCTCGTTTATGAGTACACCATTCATGTACATATACAGCCATATTTCAGCCGAAGTCCATTCCAATATGGGATTAAAGCTATATTGACCTTTTTGCTTCTTTCCAAAATTCTCGTATTCGTACTTGCTTCTTGTGACACTCTCATGTGCACGTACGCCCACAAAATCCATGCCGACATAATTGTCTTTCCCGGTGATCTCACGCATTTTCAGCGTCTGTGGTGTGCTCTTGTGGACACTGCAGCACCAGCGCAGAACCCGTGCAGGTGGGCCAAATAAATGCCATGATTCATCCGGCTCAAAATGCGATCTGGAGACATAAAATGGCGTACCATCTTCTTCACATTGTTTTTTCGTCTGTTCGACCACTTTATAGGTATCCGGGAACTCCATACCTGTATCCCCGAATATCACTACAAAGCTTCCGACAGGAAGTGCCTTTTTTACCAGGTCAAGAAGAACCGCGCTGTCCTTTCCGCCCGAATATGCCACATGAAATATGTCCAGCTTTTTCTTGAATTTTTCGTATTCCCGAACAATTTTTTTGACCGTTGTATCCTCGATGATTGTCATCAGCTCTGTGTTCTGAATACACATTGCTTCAATATCAATCGGATTCAGCATCTCGCCGTCTAATTTGGAAAATCGAATCAGTCCATCTTCCGTCCTAATTGGCAAAAGCTCCGGCGCGTTATATAGGTCGCCACCCTTTGTTTTAGCAATCTGAACCCCATGGTACCAGTAGACATTAGACTCTGCCCACATGTACGGAATATCGTTCTGCTTCTCATAACCCCAATATTGGTCAAAACCAAGCAAGTCCATTTCCTGTGCATAGACAGGCCGGGGCTCCTTGGAAAAATTGGTTGGTGTGGAGTTCAGTTTAATCCCACCTGAAATCGGATCATATGTATATGAGTACAAGGGAATTAGCTCTCCTCTCTAATGGTGATTGCCTTGGCAATTATGTCGGGCAGACTTGCGTATTTGCGTCGCGCCGTATATCCGAGGTCGAAGAAATATTTTCCCACGGCTTCTTCAGTCAACTCAATGTCGGCATTGGCAGCCGCCTCACTGAGCATATCATTGTAATTCATTGTCAAACTTCTTGACACGATTATGCCTGCGTTTTTATCGTTGTAATTTATGACGGAAAGATGATACTTTCGGCTGAAGCGGTAGCAATAACTTTCCAACAGATAGTAATTCCAATTAGCTCCGCACAATGGAAACAGTATAAACGTAGGGATACTTCTAATGGGTGAAAATCTCTCACCAACATATTCGCTGAGTAAATTGTCAATTGTTTCAACATCAAATTCGATCTGGTCTTCGGAGATGAAATGTTCATCGTCTACACGAATCATCGTATCGAAAAGCGCCACCATGGAATACTGCTTGTTTGTCGTTCCTGTCAGTTCCTTCATCCTTTCGGTCACTTCCGCAACTGTGCATTCAGACAAATCTTGACAAAATGCCTTCAACAGGGAAACGATATCTATCTGCGCATTTTCTCTGGTGAGAATTTTTCCATTCAGGCCATATTCGTTCTTCAGGAGCAACGTATAGATTGCCGAATAAAGAGCCGGTTGATTCAGTTCGTAGTTTTCCTCTGGAATGTTTCCCATGGGAATGTCCGAAATAGACGCATATCCATTTCGATCGCACTCAGATTTCACATATTCCTTGATGGCAGCCGCATCGCTTTCGTTGACAATGAAATGATCGAGGTTGAAATATTTTCCTTTTCCAATGCGGACCACCTCATCACAGCACGACAGTGTCCGCAGGATTTTCCCTTCCGGAACATACACCAACTGTTTAACAATATCGGAGCACACAATTATACTGTCACCTTCACATAGGCGATAGATATCGTCCATGATAGCTGCCACTTCTGTTTTCTTTTCACCTGCAGTGACGATGTTCTGACCGTAATAGTTATCCGGGCAGATTCTCTTCAAGATATCCTTCAGCATGTCTGGCGATGCAATATGGTTTTCTCCCATAAAGTCGATATTTTTGTCATAAAATGCTTTAAGAAAAATCACACTGTAACCGGATTCAAAAATCTCAGCAAGCTGCTTTTTCAAGTAATCCACGGTGCTTGAAGCTAAAACAAATACCTTTCCATCAATCACAGTACCGGCAGCACTAATTTCTTTTTCCAATTCCTCATCAGATGTTGGAAGATTCAGATCTGCAGCCTCCGCATAATTCCGAAATCTTATCAGCTCAATGGGGGAGCCCATACGAAATCCGTATTTATAATGGGTGGAAATCAGTTTCTCTATCTGCGCCGAATATGACGGTGCCCATTGTTTTTGTTCTTCAGCAGTTTCTGTTTTTTTAGTAGCAGTCTTTTGAGAAGCTATAGATTTATCATTTCTTCTGTACTGAATA
Organism: Akkermansiaceae bacterium; assembly: GCA_021200315.1. GTDB lineage: Bacteria > Verrucomicrobiota > Verrucomicrobiia > Verrucomicrobiales > Akkermansiaceae > Akkermansia. Next base: position 2,553 of record JAJQGU010000056.1, on the reverse strand, counting down.
ACAAGACAGTCGTAATCCAGCCCACAATAGTTCATGATGGATTGAAGTTTATTTACAATACCAGTCGCACTAACATTGCACTCTAAATAAACCCCATCTGCTATTTCTTTGGGATTAATCATGTCCTCAACAGGGCCAATGTCAATGCGAGCGCTGGCAGAAAGGCTCTTTCCAACAGGGAACGTCTCTTTGCAGTCCTGATATATCAACCGAACAACATTTATAAACAGGGCGTTCCAAGCAGTTCCAGAAACCGGATTCCCCTTATATGTGCAGCTAATTGGTTTTGTATGGGCATAACTCACAGATGCGTTGAAGTCAACTACGCACGCATCTCGATCTGTTCCTGGATTAGCTCGTTTCGGGAGCAGATTTTTATCTGCTGATCCTAATGGCCTTTGAGTGCAAGTATTCAATGTAGATTTTAAGTGCATGATAGGCCGCTCTGGCTGATTTCTTCGAATGAAGATTCATTAGCCTGCGCATTTTGGCAGCGCAAAGAAACAACCGTTTCATCTGATATTGTCTTTTCCGTTCGAGGAAGAGTGTGCCGTTTCTCTCTCGCCCTGCGCAGATAGAAGTTGCTTTTCGCGTTGGATTTCAATGTGTCTGTGCAGCCCTTCCGCCATGCCCTCGGCCCATTTCTGCATGTATTTCTCGGAATGGCCGAAACGTTTGTAGTCGTTCAGAGAAAAAAGGAGAGTCCGATCACGATTGGAGTCCTTGAATTCGTAAAGCGATTCCTTCGTTTTCGCATCAGAAACTCTGCCCTCGATGCTGATGGCACCCTTGTTGAATTCGGAGAGTATCGCGCTGGTGCCGGGAATGGGGGAAAAGAGACTGACTGCAAGATTGGCGAAATTGGCGCCGCTGCGGGTGGGGCGTAATTTGACCACTTGAATATCGACGCGGATAGTGGCCTTGTGTGGATTGTCCGTAAGATGCCACTGGTTTTTCATTACTTTGTTGCACTCGTCAAGTGTGTTCCCCAGATATTTGACAATATGTTTGCTCATTTGGTTGCGAAGCTGTACGGCCTCTTCCGGATGAGCCTTCTCGATCATGCTCGTGTCAAGAGGAGCGAAATAGATGTAGCCTCTCTTCACTTGTCTGTACTGACCTGTCTCTTTTGCTTTCCATACGCCGTCCAGTTTACTGCCCGGCTCATGGGTAAGCTCATGGGTGATCAGTGAACCGTCCGGTTTTAAATCGGATGTGCATGCCGACAGGATAATCATGCAGGCAATGGGCAGGAAACACCTGTTCATAAAGAAATTCATCGTTGCCATTATGGCGATGCTGCCAAGGGAAGTCAAGGACGATTTCAATAATAAAGCGGACATAAACTTTGTTGTCAATAAGACAGCCAACAGAAGGGGAAATAGGTGAGACACCAGGATATTGGCCCTTCCCTCGGCAAGCCCTTCCAGCCCCTTTCTTGCGGCAATCGCCCGCTTTCTCAGGCTTTGCAGCTCGGCTTCCTCTTTCTCCGTTCTATCGCTCTTGTGTACGAGCGGCTGATACCTGTCCCACGCCCCGCGGAGCTTGCCGAGCTGCTCCCGCTGCTCCTCCGTCGCTTTGCTGTCGAGTATCTTATCGAAATCTCCCGGATGCGTCCACGCGCCCTTCAGCCTCGCTTGGCTCGCGTCAATCTCCGCACGCATCTTCCCGTCGTCGCGGCCTGCGAAGGCTCTGTCCGCGTGCTTGTCCCACGTCCTCGCATGAGGGCCGATTACCGAGAAGCTCCCATGGCTTCCGGAGTCTTCTTCTTTTATTTTTTTATTTACGTAGTTGACAAATTGCTTCGTCTGTTGTATCCTGCCCACGTAAGGCGCCTCGCCTTTCTGCTCCCCCGCTCTTGGAAGGCGGGCTCCGGGCAGGGTGGCGGAGACGCCTTCATTCTTGTTCACGTCTTCCACGTTTGTTGCGTCGAGATCGTAGAAGAGATCGCCGTTTTCATATTCGGAAAGGACGATATTTACATACGCTTCGTCCTGCGCTCTCTCATTCACGGCCGACGCCCCGACGAAGTTTCCCTTGGCAATATAGTAGTGGAAACGGACAATGCCCTCTTTTCTCTTCTTTTCGGGCTGAGTGTTCGCCGCGCTGTTGATATAAATACTCTGCCGGCACAAATCACGGAGTGAGCACAGCGCGGCCAGTACACGGCGGTCGGCGGAATGGCTTTTCACTTCGGAGAGTCCCCTTCGCGAGACCTTCGCCCGGCGTCCGTCCGGCATCTCCAGCAGTTTGCCGCCGGCGGTCTCCTCCTGAAGCTTGCGGTAAACCTCCCGCGCAAAAGCGCGGGCTTCTTTTCCATCCTCCGCGTAAACTTCGGGGGCTTCCACCCGCACACCCTCGGACTCCGACAAGGCTCCGAACTCCCGCGCAATCCTCACGGCTTCTTCCCTCGGCACCCGTTCCCCCGCAATCGAAAAGCTCCCGTGGTATTCGTCTTCCTCCTCCTGCGGCGCGGGCTTCCAGTCCCTGTTGCCCCGTGCCACGTGCGTAATCCTGATTGCGTCCATGTCGTACACCACTTCGTTATACTTC
>JAJQGU010000074.1 GCA_021200315.1 Akkermansiaceae bacterium | reverse complement strand
AGATACTTATCATTTACCCGGTCGCTTTCCGCAAAGTACATGCCGGCGCCGAACATCTGCACCCCCTCGCCCGTGCCCATCTTGTCCAGACGGAACTTGTCCTGAATCCAATGCGGGCTCGCGTGCATAGCTGTAACGGCGAAGCTCGTGCCGTCGATGAGAACGCCGTTGGCCGCCTGCATGATGCCGTGCTCGTCGAACAGCTTCTTCTCCTTCGCCTCCGTCACCGAAAAGCTTCCGAAGTTCACCGCCTCGCCGGGGTACTCCAGCGTGTCGTTGAAAGGCGTGGCCTGCCTCTGCTCGGCCGTCCAGTTCCGCCGCTCCTGCACGTTGCGGGACTCAATCTCGCCCGGGATGCGACGGTAGAGCTCGTAGCCGCTCAGGTTATTTCCCGGGTTTACATCTCGCAGTCTGTCTTCGAGCTGGTTAATGGAATCATTTAATCCCGTCAGGAGGTCTCTCGCGGTCTTTGTCCCGCCGCTGCCGTATCGGCAGTAGGTGACTACACTGTAACACGCGTCAGTCCTATCCGTTGCCTCAATCAGTCTTTCAATCTCCTCGGCGGAGACCTTCTCCCCCGCGTCGTCTTTTTTGTCTATTTCGGCCTCAAGAGCCTCCCTTATCTTTTTGCTCTCTTCGTATGCTTTTTCCGCCTTCCCAAGGTTTGAGTAAACGAGCGGCATGTCTTTCATCTCTTCCGGCAGAGCTTCAAAACGGTCTCTTTTTCTCATCAAGTCATCGAGGTCTCCCCGCGCTTTGGCAATCTGCCGCTGTTTCTCCTCTGCCTGCTCAGGAGTTCCGCCCTGAGCAAAGCCCTCAATATCCTGAATCGCGTGCTGAATCTCGTGAAGGAGCACGCTGCGCAGTTCGTCCGGTCTATTGAGGAGAAGTTCATTGATATAAATAGCCTCCTGTCCGATGCCTTTTTTGTATGAACCTCCCCGACTCAGCGAAAACTCCGCGTACACCCTCATCTCCTTGAGCTCGGGGTACGCGTCAAAGAGCTCGGGGTAGTCCAGTATATCCCCCAGCTTGAGGGCTCTGTCCTTCCTGTATTTGTTGTATTTTTTCAGCGTCTTTACGTCACCCATAAGAGCGGCGTCCCGCAGTTTTTCCACCCTGACGGCGCTCCTCTTCGTGATCGTCGTGTCATACCCCAGCTCATCAAGCACGCGGTCGGCAAGCTCCGTCAGCTCGTTTCTTGTGTCGGGCACCCAGTTTTTCATGCCGCGCAGCTCGGCTTTCTCTTTCTCCGTCAAATGCGCTTCATTGCGTATGAGCTCTAGGTACCTGTCCCACGCGCGGCGGAACCTGATGAGCTTTTCCACCTGCTCATTTCCGTCCGCCAGCCAGCCGAGCCGCGCATTGACATCTTCCGGCCGGGGAGCTGCCAAATCACTTTTCAGCTTCGCTTGGCTTGCGTCAATCTCCGCACGCATCTTCCCGTCGTCGCGGCCTGCGAAGGCCCTGTCCGCGTGCTTGTCCCACGTCCTCGCATGAGGGCCGATTACCGAAAAGCTCCCATGGCTCCCGGAGTCTTCTTCTTTTATTTTTTTATTTACGTAGTTGACAAATTGCTTCGTCTGTTGTATCCTGCCCACGTAAGGCGCCTCGCCTTTCTGCTCCCCCGCTCTTGGAAGGCGGGCTCCGGGCAGGGTGGCGGAGACGCCTTCATTCTTGTTCACGTCTTCCACGTTTGTTGCGTCGAGATCGTAGAAGAGATCGCCGTTTTCATATTCGGAAAGGACGATATTTACATACGCTTCGTCCTGCGCTCTCTCATTCACGGCCGACGCCCCGACGAAGTTTCCCTTGGCAATATAGTAGTGGAAACGGACAATGCCCTCTTTTCTCTTCTTTTCGGGCTGAGTGTTCGCCGCGCTGTTGATATAAATACTCTGCCGGCACAAATCACGGAGTGAGCACAGCGCGGCCAGTACACGGCGGTCGGCGGAATGGCTTTTCACTTCGGAGAGTCCCCTTCGCGAGACCTTCGCCCGGCGTCCGTCCGGCATCTCCAGCAGTTTGCCGCCGGCGGTCTCCTCCTGAAGCTTGCGGTAAACCTCCCGCGCAAAAGCGCGGGCTTCTTTTCCATCCTCCGCGTAAACTTCGGGGGCTTCCACCCGCACGCCCTCGGACTCCGACAAGGCTCCGAACTCCCGCGCAATTCTCACGGCTTCTTCCCTCGGCACCCGCTCCCCAGCAATCGAAAAGCTTCCGTGCCCTCCGTCCTCTTCCACGTCCTGCCACTCGTAGCCCGTCGCTTCGTACCCCTTCGCCGTAATCTTGATGTCGTTCTCGTCGAACGCCACAATGTAGGAAGCTCCGTTGTCGAGCTTCAGTTTCGAGCCCTTCACTCCGTGCTTCAGCAGCGCGAGGCTCACCTCTTTCTCGCCTTTCCCCTCTTTTTCCAGACACCTCTCCAGAAAAATCTGAAAGTCGAACCCGGAGCGGAACGCGTATTTCTCTTGCCAATACTCCACATCCGGCCTCTTTGCCTCCTCCGGGAGCTTCGCCAGCATCTCTTCATACAGCGGCCGCAGCCTCTCCCTCATCTCCGGCGAGAGCTCCCCGTCGAGCGTCAGCAAATCCTCCTGCTCCATGTCCAGCTCCACGCGGTAGTTCACCGGGCTCTTCCCCGTTCTCTTTGCGACTTTGCGGACATAGACTTTATTCATCTGCACGTCGTCCGTGAAGTAGATGCCCCACCCGAGCATCTGCGCTCCCAGCCCCGCGCCGATGAACTTTGTCTTGAACTCGTCAAAATCGTTCGGGCTCACGTGATAGGCGATAATCGAGAAACTCGTTCCCGCGGCAAACACTGTCGCGTTCTCCGCCTCAAGCACTCCGTCCTTATCGAACAGCCCGCGCTCCTTCGCCTCCGCTAAAGAAAAGCTCCCGCCGTCACCGAAAAGCGAGCCGGTAGCCTTTTCGGCTTCTCTCTTCGCTTCCGCCACCCGCTGCGCTTCCTCCCACTCCT